>NZ_NRIQ01000005.1:0-148054 GCF_020224095.1 Enterobacter sp. CCUG 70166 | reverse complement strand
AGGGAACTGCCAGGCATCAATCAGAAAGAACCCCGTACCGGAAGGTGCGGGGTTTTTTGCTTTGTGCGCGGAAAAACATGCCGGATGGCGGCTTCGCCTTATCTGGCCTGCGGGTTTTGTAGGCCCGGTAAGCGCAGCGCCCCCGGGCAATGCTGGCTGCGCGACCTCATCGGGAAGAGATACAGGAATAAATTTAAGGTAAGGTTTTGATAAGCGCAGAAAAGCAAAAACCCAGCCATAGGCTGGGTTCTTTAAATAGTGGTGCCCGGACTCGGAATCGAACCAAGGACACGGGGATTTTCAATCCCCTGCTCTACCGACTGAGCTATCCGGGCAACGGAGCGCATTAAACCGCAATCGCGCGCGATCGTCAACATTATTTCGGGAAAAGCTGTTCAACTGCTTAAGTTTGCGGCAATCTGTCCGTTTGTGCGCTGAAAGTGCACAAATCTTCCAGACAGTTCAGGCAAGATGTGACAATGCTGACGGTAAGAGGAGGGCAGTATGGCAAACGACTGGCTTGAGCTGCGTCAGCATGCAGAAACAGGTATTGAGACAATTAAGGCGCATTTCGAAGGACACGCCTTTGATCCCCACTGGCATGATAGCTATCTGGTCGGAATAACCCTTTCCGGTACGCAGCAGTTCCACTGTCGCCGTGAACGCCACCGTAGCCAGCCGGGCGATGCTTTTTTACTTGAGCCTGGTGAAATTCATGACGGTGATGCGCCGGTAGAGGGTGGCTTTACTTATCTGACCTTTTATCTGGATGAACACTGGCTCACCCGTACGCTTCAAGGGCTGTATGACTCTACTCCCGGGAGTTACACCCTCCACTTTGCCCAAACGCTGACGCGAGAGCCTCAGCTGGTGCGCGCTATCGGTGATACATTTGCCTCGCTGCATAACGATGAGATGAAGATCGTACAACAGAGCACAATGGATAACCTGCTCACTAAGATTACAGCCCACTGCCACTGGCGGAAGAAACTCCCGTCGCAGTTACAAAGCTCCGCTGTGGCGCATCGTGCCCGCGACTATCTCTATGCGCATATCGGCGAGAACGTGGGGCTGTCAGACCTTGCGCGGGAGACGGGGACGGATCGCTTTACGCTCACCTGCTGCTTTAAGCGCGAATTTCACCTTGCGCCGCACGCCTGGCTTATCCAGCTGCGCCTGGCAAAGGCCCGACAGATGCTGGCGTATGGGGAACTGCCTGTTGATGTGGCGACGGCAGTAGGTTTTGCCGATCAAAGCCATCTTGGTCGCTGGTTCCAGCGGGCGTACCGTATTTCTCCGGCACACTACCGTCGGTTGTGCACAAACCTTCCAGACGTTTCCAGAAAATAACGGCACATTCATGGCTCTACTAAAAGGAGCCACCTGTGAATTTAATACCCTTCCTGCTGTTTGCATTTGTCGCCTCGATTACGCCGGGGCCAACCAATATTTTGGTACTGGCTAACAGTCAGCACTTTGGCGTAAAAAATACGATTCCTGCGATCCTGGGTGGGTGTATTGCCGCCAGCGCTATTGTTCTGGTTTCAGGCGCTGGGGCAGGAGAAGTGTTACGCCAGTATCCGCTGATACGTCAGGTGATGAGCTGGGCGGGTGTGCTGTGGCTTTCCTGGATGAGCTGGCAGCTATTTAGCGCCCCGGCCGCGAATCTCTCCTCCAGGCGTCATGTCCGATTTACCGCGCGGGCAGCGGCGTTATTACAGGTTGTAAACCCAAAAACCTGGATGATGGCGCTGGCCGTCGTCAGTCTGTTTGCTCCGGCAAGCGACCATGCATTACGGGATATTTCGCTGATGGCGCTATGGTTTCTGGCGATCTCAGTGGTCTGTTTATTGTGCTGGGCGTGGCTGGGGAAGGCGGTGAACCGGATTTTCCGCACCACCGTGGCGATGGTGCGATTTCAACGTGCAATGGCGCTGTGTTTGTTTATTTCCGCCTGGACGGGAATGCTGGCTTAGGTCAGTGCACCACCCATACGACACTGCGCAAACCGCAAAATATCTTCCGCCAGACGGTGCGCCGTATCCACATCCGCCTGGCTACGGTTCACCAGCATGCGGCTCAGGCAACCTTCCAGCACCAGCTCCATCTGCTTCGCGACCATTGCCGGATCATCCACTTCAAGTGTGGTCAGCAGCTCGTGTGTGAACTCGTGCGCGGCTCGTTTTTGCTGATCTGCCAGTTGATGGATGGGATGTCCGGGATCCGGATAGTAGGTGCAGGCGGCGATAAACAGACAGCCTGGGTAACGGTTGTTGGTGACACACTCCGTCAGTGCGGTATAGCGTGCCAGCAGCTTTTGCTCGGTGGTCAGCTCTTCATTCAGCATCAGTTGCCTGCGCCAGATATCCACCTGCTGGCTGAGATAGCGCAGGGCATCATACAGCAGCGCCTCTTTATCCGGCCAGAAGCGCTTAAGTTCATCCAGAGGGTAATCGATACGGTCGGCTACCATCTCAAGCGTGGTGCTGGCGATCCCTTGAATCTCAAGTAATTGCAGGGCTTGTCCCAGTACGTCTTCGCGTTGCACGGTTATCTCCTCCGCTATTCCCAACGGTTTGTCCCGTCTAAAGTGTTGTTTACGGTTGGCGATTGCGCAAATGCGCGTTGAATGCCGTCGCGTCCATAAACCCGGTTACACGCTGCGTCAGCTGTTCTTCCCCCTGTTCATTGAAGAACAGGATGGTAGGCAGCCCGAGAACGTTAAGTTGCTTCAGCAGAGCCTTATCCTGCGCGCTGTTGGCGGTAACGTTCGCCTGGAGCAGAACGGTATCGCTCAGCGCATGTTGTACCTGCGGATCGCTGAAGGTGTATTTTTCAAACTCTTTGCAGGCCACGCACCAGTCGGCATAGAGATCGAGCATGACCGGTTTGCCTTTCGCCTGCACCAGGGCGCGGTTAAGGTCATCCACGTTTTTAATCTGTATAAAATTCTGATGAGCCTGTGTTTGACCTGTCGGGGTGCCAAACGCCCAGTCCTGTAACGGACGGACGCTCACCAGCGCGGCCGCCAGCAGAAGGATCTGTAGCAGGCGCATCCACGGTTTCTTCGCACCCAGACTCACGATAAATGCCCAGCTGAAGAAGGCCACGCCGAGCATAGCCCACAGACGCGTACCCCACACATCACCGATGATGCGTTCCAGCAGGAAGACCGGTAGCGCCAGAATGACAAAACCAAACGCGGTTTTCACTGTCTCCATCCACGGGCCGCTCTTCGGCAGCAGACGATTGCCAAATACCGTCACAAGGATCAGCGGCAGACCCATGCCGAGCGCGTAAAGGTACAGTGTGCCGCCGCCGAGCCAAAGGTTGCCGCTCTGGGCAATGTATAACAGGATGGCGCTCAGCGGCGCGGTGGTGCAGGGGGAGCAAATCAGCCCGGCGATGGCACCCATGGCGAACACGCCGCCCGCAGAGCCCCCCTGCTGACGGTTGCTCATTAGCGTCAGACGGGTTTGCAGGGAAGAGGGCAGTTGCAGAGTGAACAGGCCAAACATCGACAGCGCCAGCAGAATAAACACTGCTGACAGTCCGATAAGCACATAGGGGTGCTGAAGGGCGGCCTGGAACTGCAACCCGGCAGCGGCGACCACGAGGCCGAGCGCCGTATAGGTTAACGCCATGCCCTGCACATAGATAAAGGCCAGCAACAGCGCGCGGGCGGTGGAAAGGCGTTGCTTACCACCCAGCACGATGCCAGAGATAAGCGGGTACATAGGCAGTACGCAGGGCGTAAAGGCGATGCCGATACCAATCAATAACGCCCAAAGCGCTGAGAACGGAAGGTCTGAAGCGGCTTCGCCTTCACCCCTCACACTGGCCATTTCCCCTGAGGGGAGAGGGGAGGCCGCCGCTTTCACTTCGCTAAGCGGAACGACCTTTGTTTCAGGGGGATAGCAGAAGCCCGCATCGGCGCAGCCCTGATACGTCACCGTCAGGGTAGCGCCTTTATCCGCCTGATTCACCGTGACGGGCACGCTTAAGCGCTGGCGATAAATTTCACTTTTACCGTAGAACTCGTCCTCGTGCCATTCGCCAGCGGGCATCTGCAATGCGCCGACGTCAGCCTTTGCCGGCGTGATGCTGACCTGCTTGCGATAGAGGTAATAACCCTCTTTCACCTGCCAGGTGAGACTGAGATCGTGCTGGTTTTGCTGAAAGTCGAAAACGAATGCCTGGTCGGCAGGAATAAAGTTCGAACGGCCGGGCGCGTCAAACAACCCGGCAAAAACTGACGTGCTGCACAGCAGCAGGATCAGCGTAAAGAAGCGTTGAGCCATGAGAGATAATCGTTATCGCCGTGGACCACTGGCAGCACCAGCAGCTCCGGGGTTTGGTAAGGATGATGAGACTTGAGGCAGTCGAGGAGCGCCTGCTGGTTGGTCAGATTGGTTTTGAGCAACATCTGGACTTCGTACTCTTGCTCCAGCTTGCCTTCCCAGTAATAAAGGGAGGTGGCGCCGGGAAGTAGCGTGACGCAGGCAGCCAGTTTTTCGGCCAGCACTTTGGCGGCGAGATCCTGGGCAGAAGCTTCATCAGGGGCGGTACACAGTACAACAACAGCATCAGGCGTGTTCACAAGTCGACCTCCTCATCACGAAAGTCTTCACTATATCACGCCATGTGATTGGTCATTAATGAAACGGGCCGCAGCGCGGCCCGTTTTTAACTATTTTTACAACGGCTAACCGTTTACAGCACAATGCCGCCGATGATAAAGCCGAGGACCACGCAGAGCGTAATCGCCACCACGCCCGGGATGAGGAACGCGTGGTTAAACACGTATTTACCGATACGGGTCGAGCCGGTGTCATCCATCTCAACCGCGGCCAGCAGGGTTGGGTAGGTTGGCAGCACGAACAGGGCGGAAACCGCCGCGAAAGAGGCAATCGCCGTCAGCGGCGTCACGCCCAGCATCAGTGCCGCAGGCATTAGCGCTTTGGTGGTCGCAGCCTGGGAGTACAGCAGCGTTGCGGCAAAGAACAGCACCACCGCCAGTAGCCACGGATAGTTGTGCAGCAGGTCGCCTGCAACTGTCTGGATATCGCTGATGTGCGCTTTCACGAAGGTGTCACCGAGCCACGCCACACCCAGCACGCACACGCAGGCGCTCATACCGGATTTGAAGGTGCTGGCGTTCAGCACTTCGCTGGTGTCGATTTTACAGGTGATACTGATCAGCGTCGCGATGGTCAGCATAAATACCACAATCGCTTCGTTACGCGGCAGAACCGGGTTTTGGATCAGACCTACCGTATCGCTGATGGCGGTCGCGTAGAACATCACGGCGACGATACCAATCAGGAACAGCAGCACGGAGCGTTTTGCATGCGGCTTCAGCTCAAAAACCTGGCTACCGCGCAGGCTCACTTCACCTTTTGCCAGACGCTCCTGGTAAACCGGATCGTCTTTCAGCTCGGCGCCGAGGAAGTTACACAGCACGGCAGTGATCATTACCGCAATCAGCGTGACCGGAATACAGATCGCCAGCAGCGTCAGATAACTTACGCCCATCGGCTCGAGAATACCCGCGAAAAAGACCACTGCCGCAGAAATGGGCGAGGCGGTGATCGCAATCTGGGAGGCGACTACAGCAATAGAAAGAGGGCGAGACGGGCGAATACCCTGCTCTTTCGCCACTTCGGTGATGACCGGCAGCGTGGAGAAAGCGGTATGGCCAGTACCGGCGAGAATGGTCATAAACCAGGTCACCAGTGGGGCAAGGAAGGTGATGTATTTTGGATGACGACGCAGCATACGCTCCGCCAGGCTCACCAGGTAGTCCATACCGCCAGCTACCTGCATGGCCGCAATGGCAGCGATAACCGCCATGATGATTTCGATAACGTCAAAAGGGATTGCGCCGGGTTTAATCTGAAAGATCAGGGTAAGTACGAGCACGCCGAGACCGCCGGCAAAGCCGATGCCGATACCCCCGAGTCGTGCGCCCAAATAAATCGCCAACAGGACGATGACGAGTTCTGCTCCAAACATAAAGACCTGCCTTGCTTATTAACAAGTTGATATTGAATTGTTGTGTTTTGGTAACGGCCATAAAGAAAAAAGGCACGTCACAAGTGACGTGCCTTTCGGAAGCTTAGCCTGAACGGTTACTGTTCGCTTTCATCGGTATATCGTTTCGCTTTATATGCCGGGTGCATCAGGTTCTGGGCGGAGAAGATATCGTCCAGTTCGGCTTCGGTCAACAATCCTCGCTCGAGAACCACCTCACGCACGCTCTTACCGGTTTCGGCACAAATCTTCCCGACGATATCGCCGTTGTGGTGGCCGATGAACGGGTTGAGGTAGGTGACGATGCCGATGGAGTTATAGACGTAGCCTTCACACACTTCTTTATTCGCGGTGATGCCGTTAATGCATTTTTCCAGCAGGTTGTAGCAGGCGTTGGTCAGAATGTGGATAGATTCAAACATCGCCTGGCCAATCACCGGCTCCATTACGTTCAGCTGGAGCTGACCGGCTTCGGAGGCCATGGTCACGGTCGTATCGTTACCGATGACTTTGAAGCAAACCTGGTTCACCACTTCTGGCACTACCGGGTTCACTTTAGCTGGCATGATGGATGAACCCGCCTGCAACTCTGGCAGGTTGATTTCATTCAGGCCAGCGCGCGGACCGGAGGAGAGCAGGCGCAGGTCGTTACAGATTTTGGACAGTTTCACCGCCAGACGTTTCAATGCGCTGTGCACCATCACGTAGGCGCCGCAGTCTGAGGTGGCTTCAATCAGGTCTTCTGCAGGCACAACCGGCAGGTTGGACACTTCAGCCAGCTTCTGTACCGCCAGCTGCTGATAGCCATCCGGGGTGTTCAGGCGTGTACCGATGGCGGTAGCGCCCAGGTTCACTTCCAGCAGCAGTTCGGACGTGCGCAGCAGGTTTTTCGTCTCTTCGTTCAGCAGCACGTTAAACGCGTGGAACTCCTGGCCGAGGGTCATTGGCACCGCGTCCTGCAGCTGGGTACGACCCATTTTCAGGATGTCCTGGAACTCAACGGCTTTACGCTGGAAGCCATCACCCAACTGATTAATCGCGTCGACCAGTTTGACGACAGAGGCATACACCGCGATGCGGAAGCCGGTTGGGTAGGCGTCGTTGGTGGACTGACATTTGTTAACGTGGTCGTTCGGGTTCAGGTACTGGTATTCACCTTTCTGATGACCCATCAGCTCCAGGCCGATGTTTGCCAGCACTTCGTTGGTGTTCATGTTGACGGAGGTGCCTGCGCCGCCCTGATAGACGTCAACCGGGAACTGATCCATGCATTTGCCGTTGTTCAGCACTTCATCGCACGCGGCGATAATCGCATTTGCAGCGCTTTTAGGAATGGTTTGCAGCTCTTTGTTTGCCAGAGCCGCGGCTTTTTTTACCATCACCATGCCACGCACAAATTCAGGGATGTCGCTGATTTTGCTGTTGCTGATGTAGAAGTTTTCAATCGCTCTCAGAGTGTGAACACCATAGTAGGCATCCGCTGGAACTTCCCTGGTACCCAACAAATCTTCTTCGATACGAATGTTGTTTAACATGTGAACCTTCTTTTCAAGCTGCCGATGGATTGTACTAAACACACAGTAGATATGTGGTTTTGAATATTTTATGACCGACGATTATTCCCTCAATCGGCCAGATGTTCGAGATCATATGCTGATGATAGCGAATTGCCGTAAGCTGGATCACTTATTATCGACCCGATTTCATGATAATTATTAATCTGTGAAATATGTCACCGCTTTAATATTTCCAGAAAAAATATCCGTGCAAACCGATTGAATTTTGGCTAACCGTCACCATTTCTTATCTACGCGCTTCGCGAACACATTCAGTCAGGGGCCAGAAGGCACCTGCCACACAGGAGATGCCAGTGCGCTGGATACCATTTATTGCTTTCTTTCTTTATGTTTACATTGAGATTTCGATTTTCATCCAGGTTGCCCATGTGCTGGGCGTCCTGCTGACGCTGATTCTGGTGATCTTCACCTCCGTCATCGGCATGTCGCTGGTGCGCAATCAGGGTTTCAAAAATTTCCTGTTAATGCAGCAGAAGATGGCCGCAGGTGAAAGCCCGGCCGCCGAGATGATCAAAAGCGTGTCGCTGATTATTGCTGGCCTGCTGCTGATCCTGCCGGGCTTCTTTACAGACTTCCTCGGCCTGCTGTTGCTGTTGCCGCCGGTGCAGAAGCATCTGACCATGAAGCTGCTGCCGCATCTGCGTTTCAGCCGTATGCCAGGCGGTGGTTTCAGCACCGGCCCGGGGGATACCTTTGAAGGGGAATATCAGCGTAAGGATGAGCAGCGCGACCGGTTAGATCATAAAGACGATCGGTAAGTTTCTTGCCCGGTGGCGCTCGCTCACCGGGCCTGCGGATTTTGCCGCTTCGGTAAAAACACCCACAGCCCTGCCAGCATGACGATGGCGTACACACTCTTCCATCCCACCATCGCCAGCAGCAGCAGGCACAGGACACACCCGACAGCCGCCAGCGCCTTAAAGCGTCCTTTCAGTAGCCGACAGCCCGCTAGCATGCACAACAGATAGATCATGATGAAAATACCGTTGGCGTAGATAATCAGCGCGTCAAGGTTGATGTCGAGGAGATAAATGGCCAGGGAACTCACCACGCAGCAGCCCAGTACGGTATTCAGCGCATTCACCGGAAGCTGACGCTTTGACAGGCGTGAGAGGGGGCTATCCGGTTTATAAAGTGCCTGAGACCACACCAGCCGGGCGAAGCTCTGAATATAGATGTTGAGGCTGGCAAAGCAGGCGAGATAGCCAATCACGCAGGCTACCCACAGGGCTTTAACGCCAAACAGCTGCACCACGATGCCCGGCAGCGACGCGGCGGCGGCTTTCTCTTCACCGAACGCGTTGAAGTGCAGCACCAGTACGGTACAGGCCCAGTACACGGTGCCCGCCAGCAGCAGGCCAATCATCAGGGCGCGGGGAAAATCACGCTCGGGCTGTTTAAACTCGGATGCCAGATGAGCGAACGCCTCTAGACCGACGAAACACCAGAACATGACGGATAGTGCAGCGAAAAGCTGTGTGTGGTCGATGTCATTAATCGCGGGGAAAGGAATATCCGCCACCGTAATGTCACCCGCAAACCAGATGGCGATGATCAGCGCGACGATTAACACGGCGACCAGCGTTTGCAGGTTGGCGCTGGAACTGGCCCCGCGTGAGCCAACCCACCAGATAATCGCCAGCGTGCCGAGTTCAGCCAGCAGCAGCTGTTCATCGTGCCAGCCAAACAGCGCCTGTCCGAAGCCGGTTGCGATATGCAGGGCTGCCGGAAGGCCAACGGGTATCACCGACAAAAATAGCCAGCCGGTGACGCGCTCCATTCGCGGCCCAAACGCCATACCGACAAAATGCGCTACGCCGCCTGCGCTCGGGAAGTGCCGCCCGAGTATGGCAAAGACAATCGCCACCGGAAACACCAGCACGATCAGCACCGGCCATGCCCAAAGACTGTTATTGCTGGCAACCAACGCCGCCAGCGCGGGAACCGCAAAAACGCCCGTGCCTAACAAAGACGTTGAGAGTAAGCCAATGCCCTGCGCCAGCCCCAACTCCTGCCTGAGTCCACTCATTTACCTCGTCCCGCCACCATCAAAAGAGAGTGGATGGTAACACTTTCGCAAATTTTTTTTCGATTACCCCTTGAAGGGGTAAAAAGCTATCCCCATCTCTCAGGGCACTAGCCGGAAAACCGCATGCGGACCGGCGTCATCCATAACTGATAATGACTTTCTCAAAGGAGAGCTATCAATGAGTATTCGTCCGTTACATGATCGTGTGATCGTCAAACGTAAAGAAGTTGAAACCAAGTCTGCTGGCGGCATCGTTCTGACCGGTTCAGCAGCAGCAAAATCAACGCGTGGCGAAATCATCGCTGTCGGTAAGGGCCGCATCCTGGAAAACGGAACTGTGCAGCCACTGGACGTTAAAGTTGGTGACATCGTCATTTTCAACGATGGCTACGGCGTGAAATCCGAGAAGATCGACAATGAAGAAGTGTTGATCATGTCCGAGAGCGACATTCTGGCAATTGTTGAAGCGTAATTAACGCACGAAACTGTACGAATTTGAGGAAATAAGAACATGGCAGCTAAAGACGTAAAATTCGGTAACGACGCTCGTGTAAAAATGCTCCGCGGCGTAAACGTACTGGCAGACGCAGTGAAAGTCACTCTGGGCCCGAAAGGCCGTAACGTCGTGCTGGACAAATCCTTCGGCGCGCCAACCATCACCAAAGATGGTGTTTCTGTTGCACGTGAAATCGAGCTGGAAGACAAGTTCGAAAACATGGGCGCACAGATGGTGAAAGAAGTTGCCTCTAAAGCGAACGACGCTGCTGGTGACGGTACCACCACCGCGACCGTACTGGCGCAGGCGATCATCACCGAAGGCCTGAAAGCCGTTGCTGCGGGCATGAACCCAATGGATCTGAAACGTGGTATCGACAAAGCTGTCGCCTCTGCTGTTGAAGAGCTGAAAGCGCTGTCCGTACCGTGCTCTGACTCTAAAGCCATTGCTCAGGTTGGTACTATCTCCGCTAACTCCGACGAAACCGTAGGTAAACTGATCGCTGAAGCGATGGATAAAGTCGGTAAAGAAGGCGTGATCACCGTTGAAGACGGTACTGGTCTGGAAGACGAACTGGATGTGGTTGAAGGTATGCAGTTCGACCGCGGTTACCTGTCCCCATACTTCATCAACAAGCCAGAAACTGGCGCTGTTGAGCTGGAAAGCCCGTTCATCCTGCTGGCTGACAAGAAAATCTCCAACATCCGCGAAATGCTGCCAGTGCTGGAAGCCGTTGCGAAAGCAGGCAAGCCGCTGGTAATCATTGCTGAAGACGTTGAAGGCGAAGCGCTGGCGACTCTGGTGGTTAACACCATGCGTGGCATCGTGAAAGTGGCAGCGGTTAAAGCACCTGGCTTCGGCGATCGTCGTAAGGCGATGCTGCAGGATATCGCTACCCTGACCGGCGGTACCGTGATCTCTGAAGAGATTGGTATGGAGCTGGAAAAAGCGACCCTGGAAGACCTGGGCCAGGCGAAACGCGTTGTGATCAACAAAGACACTACCACCATCATCGACGGTGTGGGTGAAGAAGCCGCTATTCAGGGCCGTGTTGGTCAGATCCGTAAGCAGATCGAAGAAGCAACTTCCGATTACGACCGTGAAAAACTGCAGGAGCGCGTAGCGAAACTGGCAGGCGGCGTTGCGGTAATCAAAGTTGGTGCTGCGACCGAAGTTGAAATGAAAGAGAAGAAAGCACGCGTTGACGATGCCCTGCATGCGACCCGTGCTGCGGTAGAAGAAGGCGTAGTTGCTGGTGGTGGTGTCGCGCTGGTGCGTGTAGCCGCTAAACTGGCTGGCCTGACCGCTCAGAACGAAGACCAGAACGTAGGTATCAAAGTTGCGCTTCGCGCAATGGAAGCCCCTCTGCGTCAGATCGTGTCCAACGCCGGTGAAGAGCCATCAGTAGTTGCGAACAACGTGAAAGCGGGCGAAGGTAACTACGGTTACAACGCAGCAACTGAAGAATACGGCAACATGATCGACTTCGGTATCCTGGACCCAACTAAAGTTACCCGTTCTGCTCTGCAGTACGCGGCATCTGTAGCTGGCCTGATGATCACGACCGAATGCATGGTAACCGACATGCCTAAAGGCGACGCGCCTGACTTAGGTGCTGCTGGTGGTATGGGCGGCATGGGTGGCATGGGCGGCATGATGTAATCATGTTGTTCTGAACCTCTCAGAATGAACCCCGGGCAGCGATGCCCGGGGTTTTTTATTGCCCGTCGAGCCGTTACTCAAACAAGATGTGCATGGCGGAAGAGATGCGGTTCCAGCACTGAAAAATCCATTTTTATCTCCTCAGAAGAGTAGCTGCATCACCCACATCGAGAGCAGGGCGTTGATGACGCAGACAGCGATGATGTGCGGGTAATATTTCGGGTTCACGCCCGCGGTGCCGAGGCAGCGGCCCGTGTTTTGCACCGGATTGCCCATCAGGTAGATGGCGGGCAGCAGGATGGTGGCATCATGGCCGCTGAGCGTGCCGGCGACGACCAGGCTGGCGCAAACCCCCACGCCGCCGCCCATGCTCATCACCGATGCCAGAAGTACCGTTGCCGCCGCACCCGGAAGCGCCCACAGGGCCATGATGGGCTCGCATACCCTGCCGACAATATCCAGCAGGCCGGTCACCTTAAGCGCCTGAATGATGACAAACGCCATGACCACGTTCGGCAGCAGGCTGGTGGTGGCGATGGTAAAGCCGCGGCGGGCGCCATCGATAAACAAGTCCATGATATTTTTACGCGTCTGGGCGATCATTTTTCCTCCTGAACGCGACGAACTTCCATGTGGGCGATCCACAGTCGCAGGAAGTTCGCGCCAACAAATTTGAACACCAGAATGACGGCAAGCGGCGCGATCACCGGGACGGTAATGAAGGTAAAAAGTGCGGCACCGGAAGAAAAATAGTTGGTAATAATGGCGCTACCGCTGGTCTGGAAGGTGGCGAAAATGGCGCGTTCATGGTCAGTAATCGACCCTTCGTCGGTCAACTCTTTGGTCATCCCTGCGGCTGCATCGGTATTTTGCAGGTTGGCGATAAGCGCCAGAGAGCAGATGCCCGGCACGCCGAGCAGCGGGCGCAGAATGGGCGTCATGAGCTGTTGTGCGGCGCGCAGCCCGCCCAGCCCCTCGGTAACGGCAATGATCCCGAGCGATAAAATGACCGAGGGCGCCAGTTCAAGGGCAAACAAAAAACCGTCTTTCGCTCCTGTGCCACCCTCGCCGCGAAACGTTAGGGCGCCGTTCACCGGTCCAAAGCTGCCGTTCAGGACGGTAAAATCCAGCACGCGCCACCATTCAGTACTTTTGGCGAAAAAACCTGAGAAAAATACGATGGTGAGCACGAACGCCAGATAGCCCACCCAGGTTACTTTTTCCTCTCCTGAGGATGATGCACTCATGAAACCCCCTTTTTTTTAGTCCCGTACAAAAGTTGTACGTCGCATCACTAAAAACGATCGGGGGCTAAAACACGATATCCCAAAGGTTATTATCAGAATTCATTTAAGATGTCGGAGGAGTGCCAGCGGAATCTGGCTCGCAGAAATGCTCAGCATTTTTCTTTTGGTCATCTTTTTAGTATAAGGTTTACACGCGGACAACTACTGTCCAGCTTATTGAAAACGAGGAATAACATGCGCATAAAAGTCTGTGCAGGGATTGTAGGTGCAGCATTGCTGCTGGCGGGTTGTAGCACCAGCAATGAGCTGACGGCAGCGGGCCAGAGCGTTCGCTTTGTGGAAGATAAGCCGGGCAGCGAATGCCAGCTGTTAGGCACCGCCTCTGGCGAGCAAAGCAACTGGATGTCAGGGCAGCACGGCGAGGAGGGCGGCTCTATGCGCGGTGCGGCCAATGCCCTGCGTAATCAGGCTGCGGCAATGGGCGGCAACGTGATTTACGGGGTGAGCAGCCCGACGCAGGGTATGCTGTCCAGCTTTGTGCCAACCGCCAGCCAGATGAACGGCCAGGTCTATAAGTGCCCGAACTGATATAACATTTTGATGGCGCTGCCGCTTTACCTGTAGGCAGGTAAGCGTAGCGCCACCTCCTTTTTTACTGCTGCCGCAGCTGCAAATCCAGCGGCGTCTTACTCGGCTCTCCGCCAATCTCACGTGCCAGCTTCGGCACCATATAACCTGAAACCAGCGTTAACAGCTGGCGCATAATCTTCCGGGCCTCTTCATCCGTCACCATGAAGTGCGCCGCGCCCTGGACGCGATCCAGAACATGCAGGTAATAGGGCATTACGCCCGCATCAAATAAGGCATTGCTGAGATCGGCCAACACGTGGGCGCTGTCGTTCACGCCGCGCAGTAATACGCTCTGGTTGAGCAGCGTCACGCCTGCCATTCGCATACGCGTCATCGCCGCACGAAAGTCCGCGTCAATTTCATTCGCATGGTTGATATGGTTTACCAGCAGCACCTGTAAACGGGACTGCTCCAGGCGCGTGACCAGGGCGTCGGTGATACGCGCCGGGATGACGATCGGTAAACGGCTGTGAATGCGCAGACGCTTAATGTGCGGGATGGTCTCAAGTTGAGTCAGCAGCCAGTCCAGCTCATGATCTTTTGCCATCAGCGGGTCGCCGCCGGAAAAGATGATTTCATCCAGTTCCGGATGCGCTGCGATGTAGTCCAGCGCCACCTGCCAGTTGCGCTTATTACCCTGATTTTCGGCGTACGGGAAGTGGCGACGGAAGCAATAGCGGCAATTTACCGCGCACCCGCCCTTAACCAGCAGCAGGGCACGATTGCGGTATTTATGCAGTAAACCCGGTACAACACTGTTCTGCTCTTCCAGCGGATCGGTGCTGTATCCGGGGGCGGTAATAAACTCATCCTGAGAGGTCAGCGTTTGTTTTAATAATGGATCATCAGGGTTACCCTTTTCCATTCGGGCAACAAACGCGCGGGGAACGCGCAGGGCGAAAAGGCGCTTCGCCTCACGGCCTGCACGCAACGCTTCGTGCTGTTCGAGGTCTAAAAGACGCAGCAATTCATCAGGACTGGTGATTACATCGGCAAGTTGCGATAACCAATCTTCTCTGGACGGGGTGTTTAGGGTTACAATATGCGCCATTTTGTGGCTTAGCTACCAGTTAACAAATTTAGAGGGCCTTATGGCAACGTACTATAGCAACGATTTTCGTGCTGGTCTTAAAATCATGATGGACGGCGAACCCTACGCGGTTGAAGCCAGCGAATTCGTTAAACCAGGTAAAGGCCAGGCATTTGCGCGCGTTAAGCTGCGCCGCCTGCTGACCGGTACCCGTGTTGAGAAAACCTTCAAATCTACTGACTCCGCTGAAGGCGCTGATGTT
The DNA here is from genome assembly GCF_020224095.1 of Enterobacter sp. CCUG 70166. Taxonomy (NCBI): domain Bacteria; kingdom Pseudomonadati; phylum Pseudomonadota; class Gammaproteobacteria; order Enterobacterales; family Enterobacteriaceae; genus Enterobacter; species Enterobacter sp. CCUG 70166. Next base: position 133,088 of record NZ_NRIQ01000005.1, on the reverse strand, counting down.
GTCGATATGAACCTGACTTACCTGTACAACGACGGTGAGTTCTGGCACTTCATGAACAACGAAACCTTCGAGCAGCTGTCTGCGGACGCGAAAGCGATTGGCGACAACGCCAAGTGGCTGCTGGATCAGGCTGAGTGCATCGTGACCCTGTGGAACGGTCAGCCTATCGCGGTTACGCCGCCGAACTTCGTTGAGCTGGAAATCGTTGAAACCGATCCAGGTCTGAAAGGTGATACCGCAGGTACTGGCGGCAAGCCTGCCACCCTGTCTACCGGCGCTGTGGTGAAAGTGCCACTGTTCGTACAGATCGGTGAAGTGATCAAAGTGGATACCCGCTCCGGCGAATACGTATCCCGCGTGAAGTAATTTACGTCATGATTAAAGGCGCAGCGCCCGCTGCGCCTGATTTTGCAGGCAGGGAAGATGAAACGTACCGTTAAAATTCTGCTTCTGTTAGCGCTCTCCAGCGCAATTCTCTCCGGCTGCAACACCGCGCGTGGCGTTGGTGAAGATATCCAGGATCTCGGCCATATCATTTCCCATGCGGCCAGCTAATTCCGTCTAATTTTCCTAAAAATTCTTCCTTTTCCGTCAAACGGCAAGATTTTGTCTATTCTTAAGTTGCTATACACAAAATAACTTTGGCTATAAAAGGAAGATATTATGGTTAAGAAAACAATTGCAGCGATCTTTTCTGTTCTGGTGCTTTCTTCGGTACTGACTGCATGTAACACCACCCGTGGCGTAGGGGAAGATATCTCCGACGGTGGTAGCGCGATTTCTGGCGCAGCAACTAAAGCTCAGAACTAATGTAAGCGACGGTACGGCAAGTTCTTACACCGTACCGTCAATTCTCCACTTCCTGTAGCGATAAAAACGGCGAGTAGCGCGTATCCATATGCAGCTTCATGCGGATATTGCGTTTGTACGTGTATACCGTTTTTCCGTTAATGCGAAGATTGCTGGCAATTTTCTGGTTGCTCGCACCATCCATCCACAAGGTCAGAACTCTTTCTTCCTGACGCGTCAGCAACGGTGCCGCCATTTTCGGTAGCTCCGCGCTCGCGCATGACGTTAGCGCGTCGTTTATCACCGCCGCCAGTGCTTCCAGATCGGTATTTTTGGAGAGCGAAGACCATATCGGGAACTGCGCCAGATAATCAGTCATCTCCTGCTCCTGCCCTGATTGCAGCATAATAAAAGGCAGTGTTTCGCTGGCAATTAGCAGGGAGGAAAGCTGCTGAAAATGGTGTAAATCCTGCCGGAAGCCAGATAAATCAGCGATGACCAGCGCAGGTTTCCATTGCAGGATATGCTCTCTGGCGAGGAAAAGATTATTTACCCCGGTTACGACGAAATGACCCGAAAACAGGTCTGAATGATTGACCCAGGCTTCAAATCCCGCGCGGGTGAAGTGACAACGGTCAATCAAAAGAATTTTGAACATAAAATTTTCGCAGTCGGCTAGTGGTTTGGCTTCCTGCCATCAGAAAGCCTATCATCATAGAGAAGTCGGATGAGTCATAAATGCCTGAACTACGTGCCTTACTGAGGCTATTTCTTGCTTTAAGGTGTTCAGCAGAAAAAGTTTGAAAAAAAATTCCACGCTAACCAAAATATAAGGCGCAACTTCTGCCTTGCGGGACGACCCGTAAGCGCTTCACTCATCGGGGACGGCCCCAACTTGTCTTTAAGTTAAGGAGCCTGAAATGTCCTGGATCGTTCTTGTTATTGCTGGTTTGCTCGAAGTGGTATGGGCAATTGGTCTGAAATACACACACGGTTTTACCCGCCTGACGCCCAGCGTCATCACTATCGCCGCAATGATTGTCAGTATCGTCATGCTGTCATGGGCGATGCGAACCTTACCCGTCGGCACAGCTTACGCTGTCTGGACGGGAATTGGCGCAGTAGGGGCTGCCATTACCGGCATTCTGCTGCTGGGGGAGTCTGCGAGTCTGGCGCGCATCGCCAGCCTCGCGTTGATTGTCGCGGGTATCGTCGGGTTAAAACTCAGTACGCACTAATGCGGCTGTTTTACCCAGATTAACTTCGTCACATCAAACCCTTGCCGGGTCGCTATGTCCAGCATCTGCTGTTTCATTTCCGCCGAGATCGTTGGCGTGCGGGAGAGGAGCCACAGATAGTTGCGATCCGGCCCACAGACCAGCGCGTGGCGGTACTCTCTGTCCAGCGCAATGACGTTATACCCGCCGTAGTATGGGCCGATGAAAGAGGCTTTCATGGCCGCGCGGTTAGATGCGCCGGTGAAATAGGCCTGACCAACTGACTGCTGCCACATCTGGCGATCCGGGTTATAGCCGCGGTTAATGACCCGGATCCCGCCGTTATCCATCGCGCTGTAGCTGACCGTGACTTTTTCTAAGCCCCGTTCGAACTGATGGTCCAGCCGGGCGATTTCATACCAGGTGCCGAGGAAGCGCTGTGCGTCGAAATTACTGACTACCGTGACGCCAGGCGGAGGAGTAGGGGAACTGCAAGCAACCACTAAAAACGCGGCTGTTACTGCGGCAATAACAGGCAGAATGCGCATAGGAGTTTCCTTACTGTTTTTTGTTAAGTGTAGATGACAGCAGGGAAAATGCGGGAGATTGTGCAGGGTGTTTTGCCGGGTGGCGGCTTCGCCTTACCCGGCCTACAAAGTTCATGCGTTGTGTAGGCCGGGTAAGCGCAGCGCCACCCGCAATGTTTTACTGTAGCGCGTCGAGGATATGGTATGCCGCCTCAACGCGTGCCGGGTTCGGATAGCTTTTATTCGCGAGCATCACAATACCGAACTGCTTTTCAGGAATAAAGGCCACGTAACTGCCAAACCCGCCAGTAGAGCCCGTTTTATGGACCCAGGACGCTTTGACCAGGGGAGCCGGTGGATTCACTTCTGCCACGGGCAGCGGTGCCAGCGCCACCTTACTGTCGCTGCCCTCGATCACCGTGTTGGCCTCCACGGGCCAGTTGAGCATCTCCCAGCCCAGACCCTGATACATTGACCCGATACGCCAGTAGCGCGACTGCGCCAGCGCGATGCCCTGCTTAAGTGAGGCATCAGCAACCTTCTCCGGCGCCATGTTTGCCATGACCCAGTTCGCCATATCCTGCACGTTGGTTTTCACGCCATAGGCTTGTGCATCCAGCATTCCCGGCGAAACGCGCACCGCTTTACCGTCACGATAGCCCCAGGCGTAATGCGCCTCTTCCGCTTTCGGAACGTTAATCCAGGTATGGTCCAGCTTGAGCGGCTTAAGGACCCGCGTCGTCATGGCCTGCTCATAGCCCATGCCGGAAGGTTTAACCGCCAGCGCGCCAAAAAGACCGATACTGGCGTTGGCGTAAAGACGCGTTGTGCCAGGCTTCCACTGCGGCTGCCAGTTTTGATAAAAGCGCAGCAGGGCGGCATTATCCGTGACCTCATCCGGTACCTGTAGCGGCAGGCCGCCAGCGGTGTAGGTTGCGAGATCCAGCATACGAATCCCCTGCCACTGCTTGCCCGTTAGCTGTGGCCAGTATCTGGTCACCGGATCGTCCAGCGAAATTTCACCGCGAGCAATGGCATCCCCTCCTAAAACCCCGGTGAAGGTTTTACTTATAGAACCCAGCTCGAACAGAGTCTGAGGCGTAACGGGTTTGCTGGCCGCGATATCGGCTTTGCCAAACGTGTAATAGTGCGGTTTACCCTGATAAATAACGGCCACCGCCATGCCTGGAATCGACTGGGCTTTCATCAGCGGGGTAACCGTATTCGCGACCACCTCCGCCAGCTGTTTTTCTGACACTGGCGCGGCGAGAGCAGAGCAAGAGATGCCGAGCAGTAGGGCGCAGCAAAGAGATTTTTTCATCATCAGTAATCTTCCGTAATAGCGAGTCAAGGGGATGTCCGGGCCCGTCAGACAGGCGTAGTCTGTTAGATTTGACTGTGCCTGACAAACGGTTAAATTTAGCATTAGCTGTTAATTTTTCTAACGGAAGAGACCATGACGCGAAGCTATCTCCCCCTCAATTCGCTTCGAGCCTTTGAAGCCGCCGCGAGACATCTCAGCTTTACGCATGCGGCCATTGAGCTGAACGTGACCCATTCAGCCATTAGCCAGCATGTGAAAGCGCTGGAGCAGCACCTGAACTGTCAGCTGTTCGTTCGCGTGTCGCGCGGGCTGATGTTGACTACCGAGGGAGAAAACTTACTGCCGGTACTGAATGATTCGTTCGATCGTATAGCCGGAATGCTGGATCGCTTCGCTAACCATCGTGCGCAGGAGAAGCTGAAAATCGGCGTGGTGGGTACGTTTGCCATCGGGGTTTTATTCTCACAGCTGGACGATTTTCGCCGTGGCTATCCGCACATCGATCTTCAGCTTTCCACCCATAACAACCGCGTTGATCCGGCTGCCGAAGGGCTTGACTATACGATCCGCTACGGTGGCGGGGCGTGGCATGGCACCGAGGCTGAATTTCTTTGTCATGCGCCGCTCGCGCCGCTGTGTACGCCCGATATCGCCACCAGTCTGCACTGTCCGGCCGACATCCTCAGGTTTACGCTGCTGCGCTCCTACCGACGCGACGAGTGGACCGCGTGGATGCAGGCGGCCGGCGAGCACCCCCCTTCGCCAACGCACCGTGTGATGGTATTTGATTCGTCCGTGACCATGCTGGAGGCCGCTCAGGCAGGGGTAGGTATTGCCATTGCACCTGTCGATATGTTTACCCATCTGTTAGCCAGCGAGCGCATTGTGCAGCCCTTTGCAACGCAGATTGAACTCGGCAGTTACTGGCTGACCCGATTGCAGTCCCGGGCAGAAACGCCTGCCATGCGCGAATTTTCCCGGTGGCTGGTGGAGAAGATGAAAAAGTAAAAAGCCCGCCGGATGGCGGGCCTGTTCAGTCAGATGGTGACCACGGCAATCAACGTGACGACCGTCAGAATGGTTGCCAGACCGTAGAAGACCCATTTACCGCTTGGCACATGGATTTTCAGATCGTGCATCGCATGGTGGATACGGTGCAGACCACACCACAGCGGCAGGACGATCATCAGGAAGATGAACACCCGGCCAATAAAGCTGCTCGCAAAGGCCAGTACGCGCTCATAGCTCAGCGCATCGCCCGGAAACAGCCCCAGCGGCAGCATAATACCGACCAGCAGGATAATGACCGGGGCAATAATGGCGCTCCACATGCCGCCTGCGCCAAACAGCCCCCAGAAGACCGGCTCATCTGAACGTTTTGGATTTGGATTGATCACAGTAGTCTCCTTACCAGAACAGTGCGACAAACAGAATGACCACAGAGACAACGGCCGTCACTGCCCAGAGCCCTTTAATAACCGGCTCTGGCCCCATTTTTTCGCCTTTTACAATGATGTTCGCTGCTTTTGGCGCCAGTTCAAACCAGGTTTTGGTATGCAGTAGCGCGGCTGCGAGCACAATCAGATTCAGAACCACGATGATTGGGTTTTGCAGGAAACCCACAAAACTGGCCCAGGCTTCCGGGCCGTGCTTGAGGGCATACACCCCGTACATCAGTTCGAGGCTGAACCAGACCGCGGGAACAGCCGTGCCTTCACGCAGCATATAGAAGCGATAAAACGGCAGTTTTTTCCACCAGGTGGACGGCATTGGTCGCACGTAGGCTTTGCGTTTAGTCGTCATCATGCACTCCTTAGCGTGGTTTCAGGGTAGCGATAAGAAAGTCTTTCGAGCTTTCCACTTTTCCCTGCTGAATGGCGGCGGCCGGGTCGACATGCTTCGGACAGACTTCGGAGCAGTAACCGACAAACGTGCAGGTCCAGACCCCGTTCTGGCCGTTAAGCTGTGCCATACGTTCTTTTTTGCCGTGGTCGCGGCTGTCCTCGTTATAGCGGTGCGCCAGGGTAATGGCGGCCGGGCCGATAAACTCAGGGTTCAGGCCAAACTGTGGACAGGCGGCGTAGCACAGGCCGCAGTTGATGCAGCCGGAAAACTGATGGTATTTCGCCATCTGCGCGGGCGTCTGGGTGTTTGGCCCCTGATCCGGCGTGCGCGGGTTGCCGATGATGTACGGCTTAATCGCTTCGAGGCTTTCGATAAAGTGGGTCATGTCGACCACCAGATCGCGCTCAATCGGGAAGTTGCCCAGCGCTTCAACCTTGATGCCCTTGGTGTAATCACGCAGGAAAGTTTTACACGCCAGCTTCGGCACTTTGTTGACCATCATGCCGCAGGAGCCGCAAATTGCCATGCGGCAGGACCAGCGGTAGCTCAGGTCCGGGGCCAGGTTATCTTTGATATAGCCGAGCGCATCCAGCAGGGAGGTTTGCTCGTCGTAAGGGACTTCATAGAAAGCGCTGTGCGGCGCGGCGTCCACTTCCGGGTTGTAGCGCACCACTTCAACTTTCAGTTTTTGCATCTCAGCCATTCGCCTTCTCCTTCTTATCGGCGGCTTCTGCTTCTGCACCGTACACACGTTTCGCCGGTGGCAGCGTAGTGATTTTCACGTCGCTGTAGTCCAGCCGGGTGGTACCATCCGCATCGCGCCAGGCGAGAGTATGTTTAAGGAAATTGACGTCGTCACGTTCGGTGCAGCCCTCATCCAGGCGCTGGTGTGCGCCGCGGGACTCTTTACGCGCCAGGGCGGAATGGGCCATACACTCTGCGACGTTCAGGCCGTGGCCCAGTTCAATGGTATAGAGCAGGTCGGTATTGAAGACGCTGGAGGTGTCGGTGATGCGCACGCGCTTGAAGCGTTCCTGGAGTTCTGCCAGCTTGTCGACGGTTTTCTGCATCAGCTCTGGCGTACGGTAGATCCCGCAGCCTTCTTCCATCGACAGCCCCATTTCGTCGCGGATCTTCGACCAGTTTTCGTTACCTTCCTGGTTCACCAGGCCTTTCAGGCGTTTTTCGATGTCTGCAACCTGCGCATCCAGCGCCGCGCTGTTAGCTTCACCTGCCGTTGCGGCACGCTCCATCGCGCGTTCGCCCGCCATGCGACCAAAGACCACCAGCTCAGCCAGCGAGTTCGAGCCCAGACGGTTTGCGCCGTGCAGACCGACGGAGGAACACTCACCCACCGCAAACAGCCCTTTGATGCGGGTTTCGCACTGCTGGTCGGTTTCAATACCGCCCATGGTGTAGTGCGCGGTTGGACGCACCGGGATCGGCTCTTTCACCGGGTCGACGCCCACATAGGCTTTTGCCAGCTCGCAGATAAACGGCAGACGCTCCAGCAGTTTCTTCTCGCCGAGATGACGCAGGTCGAGATGTACCACGTCGCCGCGCGGCGTTGAGATGGTATTGCCTTTGCGCCACTCGTGCCAGAAAGCCTGAGAGACTTTGTCGCGTGGGCCGAGTTCCATGTATTTGTTTTTCGGCTCGCCAAGCGGGGTTTCCGGACCCATGCCGTAATCCTGCAAATAGCGATAGCCGTTTTTGTTGACCAGAATACCGCCTTCGCCGCGGCAGCCTTCCGTCATCAGAATACCGGAGCCCGGCAGGCCGGTTGGGTGATACTGGACAAACTCCATATCACGCAGCGGGACGCCGTGGCTGAGCGCCATGCCCATACCGTCACCGGTGACGATGCCGCCGTTGGTGTTGTAGCGGTATACGCGGCCCGCACCGCCCGTTGCCATCACCACCGCCTTAGCGCGGATCTGGACGAGCGTGCCTTCCATCATGTTCATTGCTACCAGTCCGTGCGCATGACCGTCGTCGACCAGAATGTCGAGAACGAAATGTTCGTCAAAGCGCTGGATTTGTGGGAACTGGAGGGAGGTCTGGAACAGGGTGTGCAGCATGTGGAAGCCGGTCTTATCGGCAGCAAACCAGGTGCGTTCGATCTTCATGCCACCGAAGCGGCGGACGTTGACGCTCCCGTCCGGACGGCGGCTCCATGGACATCCCCACTGTTCCAGCTGGGTCATTTCCGTTGGGCAATGGTGCACGAAGTAATCAACGACATCCTGTTCGCAAAGCCAGTCGCCCCCTGCAACCGTGTCGTGGAAATGGTATTCGAAGCTGTCATGATCCTGCGCGACGGCGGCGGATCCTCCTTCTGCGGCTACCGTGTGGCTGCGCATCGGATAGACTTTTGAAATCAATGCGATTTTGGCGTTCGGATTGGCTTGTGCCGCAGCAATTGCAGCGCGTAATCCAGCCCCGCCAGCGCCTATTACGGCAAGATCGGCTTGAAAAGTTTGCACGACATTCCTCCAGATTTTTGTTTTCCCGCAACGTGATGAGCTAAAGGACGTTCACCTGCCCGAACGGACGATTGCGGAAGCGATTCCACTGCTCCTTTATGGGTAAAACAGTATAACCGCGTAGAAGTGAGGGAAATTTGACGTGTTCGATTTTTTTGCTGTTCTGTGCGGTGATTTATCATCGTGATTAATGAATGACGTCACAGTATTTCTCTGTGCAATGAAAAGGGGCTTTTACTGTGCAAAATTTGTCTCTGCCCCGGCTTGCGAGTAGACTTCGTGCCCTTGTCTGAAAACGGAGAAATAACTCATGAGCGAAACGGCCACCTGGCAGCCGAGCGCATCCATTCCAAACCTGCTAAAGCGCGCAGCAATTATGGCGGAGATCCGCCGCTTCTTTGCGGATCGCGGCGTCCTGGAGGTGGAAACGCCGTGCATGAGTCAGGCGACGGTCACGGATATTCATCTGGTCCCGTTTGAAACCCGTTTTGTTGGCCCAGGCCACTCTCAGGGCATGAATCTGTATCTGATGACCAGCCCGGAATACCATATGAAGCGTCTGCTGGCGGCCGGGTGTGGTCCGGTCTATCAGCTGTGCCGTAGCTTCCGTAATGAAGAGATGGGCCGACACCATAATCCGGAATTCACTATGCTGGAGTGGTACCGCCCGCACTACGACATGTATCGTCTGATGAACGAAGTCGACGATCTGCTCCAACAGGTGCTGGATTGCGCGGAAGCTGAAACGCTCTCCTATCAGCAGGCCTTCCAGCGTCATCTGGAAATTGATCCGCTGTCGGCTGATAAAACACAGCTGCGTGAAGTGGCGGCAAAACTGGATCTGAGCAACGTGGCGGATAACGAAGAGGATCGCGACACGCTGCTGCAACTGCTGTTCACCTTTGGTGTTGAACCGCAGATTGGCAAAGATCGTCCGACGTTTGTCTATCACTTCCCGGCCAGCCAGGCTTCACTGGCGCAGATCAGCACCGAAGATCACCGCGTGGCGGAGCGCTTTGAGGTGTACTTTAAAGGCATCGAGCTGGCGAACGGTTTCCATGAGCTGACCGACGCGCGCGAACAGCAACAGCGTTTCGAGCAGGATAACCGCAAGCGCAACGCGCGCGGTCTGCCGCAGCAGCCGATTGACACCAACCTGCTGGAAGCGCTTAAAGCCGGTCTGCCGGACTGCTCCGGCGTGGCGCTGGGTGTGGATCGCCTGGTCATGCTGGCGCTGGGCGCAGAACAACTGGGCGATGTGATTGCCTTTACGGTCGATCGCGCATAAAGGATTGCCGGGTGGCGCTGTCGCTTACCCGGCCTACTTGGTCATTTAACTCTGCCACATTAAAAACTACTATCTTCTCTATGCACGGGTCTTTTTCTTAATTTGACTCGGATAGCCACAATATTTGTCTGGTCATCTGCTACCATCCGCGCAGTTTAATTCCGTTTCGGATGGTTATATGTCTCACTCACTCAAAAAAATGACCCTTACCGGGCTCATCCTGATGATTTTTACGTCAGTTTTTGGCTTTGCCAATAGCCCGTCCGCGTTTTATCTGATGGGCTACAGCGCGACGCCGTTTTATATCGTTTCCGCGCTGTTCTTCTTTATTCCGTTTGCGCTAATGATGGCGGAGATGGGGTCGGCGTACAGGAAAGAAGAAGGCGGCATCTATTCGTGGATGAACAACAGCGTCGGTCCGCGTTATGCGTTTATCGGTACGTTCATGTGGTTTTCATCCTATGTCGTCTGGATGGTCAGCACGGCGGCCAAGGTCTGGGTGCCGTTCTCAACGTTTCTCTTCGGTGCGGATAAAACGCAGGTCTGGTCTCTGGCGGGGCTGAGTTCCACACAGGTGGTCGGTATTCTGGCGGTGTGCTGGATGGTGGTTGTCACGCGGGTGGCCTCGAAAGGCATCAACAAAATTGCCCGTATCACTGCCGTTGGCGGAATTTCCGTGATGTGCCTGAACCTGGTGCTGCTGCTGGTCAGTATCGCTATTCTGTGCCTGAACGGCGGGCATTTCGCACAGGAAGTCAACTTCGTTTCATCGCCTAATCCGGGTTACCAGTCCGGGCTGGCCATGCTCTCCTTCGTGGTGTTTGCCATCTTTGCTTACGGTGGAATTGAAGCCGTGGGCGGGCTGGTCGATAAAACCGAAAACCCGGAAAAGAACTTCGCCAAAGGCATTATCTTTGCCGCCATCGTCATTTCCATTGGCTACTCGCTGGCGATTTTCCTCTGGGGCGTCAGCACCAACTGGCAGCAGGTACTGAGCAATAACACCACCAACCTCGGCAACATTACCTACGTGTTGATGAAAAGCCTGGGGGTGACGCTGGGCAACGCCATGGATCTCGCGCCGGAAACGTCGGCCACCCTGGGGATCTGGTTTGCGCGGATTACCGGTTTGTCGATGTTCCTCGCCTATACTGGCGCGTTCTTCACGCTGATCTACTCGCCGCTGAAAGCGATTATTCAGGGGACGCCAAAGGCGCTGTGGCCCGCACGTATGACGCAGCTGAATGCTGCCGGTATGCCTGCCAACGCGATGTGGATGCAGTGCCTGCTGGTGTGCGTGTTCATTCTGCTGGTGTCCTTTGGCGGCGATACCGCGTCGGCGTTCTATAACAAGCTGACCCTGATGGCAAACGTATCGATGACGCTTCCGTACCTATTCCTGGCGCTGGCGTTCCCGTTCTTTAAGGCGAAGCGGGATCTGGAGCGACCGTTTGTGATCTTCAAAACCCGCGTGGCGACGCTGCTGGCGACCACTGTTGTGGTGCTGGTCGTCGCGTTCGCCAACATCTTTACCGTCATTCAGCCCGTGGTTGAGGCAAATGACTGGAGCAGCACGCTGTGGATGGTTGGCGGACCGATCTTCTTCTCGCTGCTGGCAATGGGGATTTATGAGAACTACCGCCGCCGCATGATGACCTGCGTGGCAGGAGTGGCATAGCGGATGAAAAAACCCCTCCCGGAAGGGAGGGGGAAATGGATTATAAACTTCCCGCCGGGCGCGAACGCGCCGCAGACGTCAACGTTCTTCCCGTCTTACGTCCGTCCAGCGTTTCCAGACGCATCTGGAAAGGTGGGAACGGCATATCAATTCCGTGCTCGCGGAAGCCAGCCAGGATCAGCTGGTGGATCTCATGGCGCAGCGGCATACGGTGTCCCATCTCGGCGGCGTAGATACGCAGCTCGAAAATCTGGATCCCCTGCTGCAAATCAACCAGGAAGACTTCCGGCGGCGGGTTGTCGATCACCAGCGAACAGCGTTCAGCAGCCGTATACAGGATCTGCGTCACCTCTTCGCTGTTGGCATCCGACGGAGCGGGTACGGTCAGCACCACACGCGTGACGGAGTCAGACAGCGACCAGTTGATAAACTGCTCGGTGATAAACGCTTTGTTCGGGACGATGATCTCTTTACGGTCCCAGTCGCTGATGGTGGTGGCGCGGGTGTTGATCCTGGTGACGCTGCCGGTCAGATCGCGGATGGTCACCGTATCGCCAATTCGAATCGGCTTTTCAAACAGAATGATCAGACCCGAGACGAAGTTGGCAAAGATCTCCTGTAAACCAAAGCCCAGGCCTACGGTCAGGGCGGCAACCAGCCATTGCAGTTTTGACCATTCGATACCAATCATCGAGAAGCCAACCAGCCCACCAAACAGCATGATTAAATACTTGGTAATGGTGGTGATCGCATAGCCTGTGCCGGGGGTTAAATCCAGATGCTGCAACAGCGCCAGCTCCAGCAGGGCAGGGAAGTTACGGATCAGCTGCGTGGTGATAATGAGTACCAGAATCGCAATCAGCACGGCCCCTAAGGTGATGGGCTCCAGGCTTTCGACCCCCTGCACCGTCGACGTCACATCCCACAAAGAGATGTTCTCCAGGAAGCCAAACGCAGAGTGGATTTCCGACCACAGGAAGATCACCGACAGCAGGGCAACCAGCATCAGAATTGAGCGTACCAGCCGCAGGGACTGGGTACTGATCGCATCGAGATCCAGTTCGACGTCATCGGCGTCTGAAGTCCCTTCGGTGCTGTTGACGTGGTTCGGCTCTTCCTCACCCCGCGCGCGCTGAGCCAGTATTTCTGCGCGACGATGTTTGGCACGGTCAAACGCCAGACGACGACGCTGGATCAGCATGCCGCGGCGAATTACATGGTAGACCACCAGCAGCAGGAACCAGATAGCTACTGACGTTTCCAGCCGTGCGAGCAGCGCCTGCGATGTGGCGAGATAACCGACAGCCGCCGCCAGCATCGCCGCCAGCGGCGCGCTAAGCAGCAGGTTCCACAGCAGACGGTTAAACATGTTATCGCCACTGCCGGACTTGTCGAGATAAAGCGGGATCCCGGCGCGCTTCAGGCTGAGCGTCACTACCGCTAATGCCCCGCAGATCAGCATAAAGCACAGCCGTCCCAGCGAGCCGGAGAACTCCCGGTCATTGAGATTATCGAACATGATCAGCGCCATAATTAGCGGCACAATCAGCCCGATGCTCATCAGGTAATAGCGCATCGCCCGCGCCACGCGATTACGCGGCCAGCCAAAGTGAGCGATGAACAGACCATTTGGCCGCGCAAACGTGGCGCAAATCATCACCACCCACAGCAGCGGAACGGTGGCGGTCACGCCATCGCCAATTGCGACGGCAAGCGGATAGGGCCAGGCTTCACGCAGGCCGTATCCGAGCGTCATCCACAGCACCGGCAGCGGAGACGCGACCAGAATTGACCAGAACACTGTACGCAGCGTCAGCCAGAAGTGATCCTGTGTCACTTTCCCCACCCGGGCGCTGGAGCGCTCAAGGAAACGGGTGAAGTGGCGACGGGAATAAATACTGAAACCCACCAGAATCAGTGCCCCCAGCAGCGGGAAGATGGTCTCCTTACTGGTGAGCATCATCACGCTGGCGAGACCCAGCTGGCTGAAGGTGTCCAGCGAAATGAGGCGGCGCAGATCCTGCACGATCTCAATCGGCCAGGCGAAGGTCATCGGCCGCACGTCGGATGTCCAGAACAGATAACGGTGCGTGGCTTCGTTGACCTCTTTCAGCGCGTCCTCCAGCTGGCTGTTTGAGACTTTCAGCTTGGTGAGTTCGAGGATCAGCGTATCGCCCCCCTGCAACAGGGAATTGAGCAGTTCGCGTTGGGTGCGCAGCTGCGCTTCCAGAATACGGCTTTGCTCGCCGGTGAGCGGCTGTCCGTCAGCTTGACGGATCTGGCGGATTTGCGGCTGCTTATTAAGAAGGTCTTCATAATGAAGACGCTGAACGCGCAGCTGCGCCATCTCCGTATCAAGCTGCTGCGGTTTTGGCATCTCTGGCAGACGAGCCACCTGTGCGCGTAACGCTTCGCCCAACAGGTTAGATGAGCCAAGCCACTGGGACTGTTCACGCAGCGTGTTGAGAGCCTGACGAACCTGGAGGGTTTGATTAGTGGCCTGACGCTGCTGCGAGGCCACCAAATCCATGCGCTGCGCCTGCTGATTCAGCGCGGCAGAAAGCTCGCGGTTAACCTTAAACTGGGCGACGATGCTGTCGGGCAGGTTAGCGCTGTTTTCGGCCAACAACTCGGTGCTTTCCAGCGCACGTTCAGCTTCACGCTGACGCTGGCTGTTGAGTTGATTTCTCAGCGCCTGGAGATACGCATCCAGCTGTTCGCTCTGCTTCTGCGCCAGTTCCGAACGCATCCGTGACAGCTCCTGGCGGTTGTTAGCAGAAAGCTGTGCCAACTCCAGTTCATCAACCAGCGCTTTTAGTCTGGCGGATTCCGCCTGTAGCCCAAGATTTTGGGCCTGATTCTGCGGGGTGTTGCCGGTCTGCGTCCCAATGCGGCGTTCCACCTCATTTAACTGACGGCGGGCATCGGTTTGCTGCTGTGGAAGCTGACTGAGAGAGTCGGCAATTTCACGCGCCCGTTCCTGCTCCTGCTGTGCCAGACGGCTTTTTTCCAGCAGCTGGCTGCTGACTTGCAGGATCTCCTGATTCAGCGCCTCGGACGTCATCCCTGCGGGTACCTGGCGTGGTTCATCACGCAGGCTGTTTAACTGCGAGCGCAGGGTTTGAGAGAGTTTGGGGAAGTTGTCGATAACCTGCTGATATTGCTGGGCGCGCTCAAGAGAACCCTTTCGTTCCTCAAGTGCGTTCAGTGCAGACTGGAGCGACTCAACGGCCTCCGGCTGAGCGGGTTTCGCCGCTTTTGCCTGCTCCAGCTCCTGGGTTATCTGTTTGGCGTCGGGGGCCGTCGCTGCGTACGCCCCCATGCTGAGGCACCAGGCCATCAGTAATACGATAATCGGGCGCACGTCAGCGATCCTTCTGTTGTTAACCTTCGTCTTTTTTGTCGTCAACCAGCGGGCTGGCATCGTGCTCGGCTTTGATCTCTTCTTCCGGCAACGGGGCTGGCGCAACGTCTGGCGTTGCAAAGACCTCCGTCGATACTGCCAGAGGCTGGCCGAGTTTGGTCACGGACAGGCTTTCCAGCTCGTCGACAAGGTTAACTTTGCCCGGTGCGAACAGGTTGATTACCGTTGAGCCCAGCTTGAAGCGGCCCATCTCCTGACCTTTCAGCAGGGCCACAGAACCTTCTTCTTCCCCGGCAGGCCAGGTCCAGCGCTTGATCACGCCTTCGCGTGGCGGCGTAATGGTGCCCGCCCAGACGGTTTCGATGCTGCCCACAATGGTAGCACCTACCAGAATCTGCGCCATTGGGCCAAATTCAGTATCAAACAGGCAGATGACGCGCTCGTTACGGGCAAACAGGTTAGGGACGTTTTGCGCCGTCAGGTGGTTTACAGAGAACAGATCCCCCGGCACGTAGATCATCTCGCGCAGGATGCCGTTACACGGCATATGAACGCGGTGGTAGTCGCGTGGGGAGAGATAGGTGGTCGCGAAAGTCCCGTTGCGGAACAGATCCGCCATTATGTAGTTACCGGCCAGCAGCGCTTCCAGGCTGTAGTTATGGCCTTTCGCCTGCAAAATTTTGTCGTCTTCAATTTTACCCAGCTGGCTGATCACGCCGTCAGCAGGCATCACCAGCACGTTCGGGTCGGTATTCAGCGGGCGCACTTCGTCGCGCAGCGGACGCACAAAAAATTCGTTGAAGGTGCGGTAGCTTGCCGTATCCGGCTTCTGCGCTTCTTTCATGTCGACCTTGTAGTATTTCACGAACAGGTCGATGACCAGTTTGGTCAGCCAGCCCGCTCGTTTGCTCGCGCCCCAGCCCGCCAGGCGAGTGAGCCACAGTTTAGGCAGAATGTATTGAAGCGAAAGTTTAAATGAGTTTAACAAGGTAGCCTCCAGGCCATTGTTTTGTCGTTCCTGATCCGGCAGTACGCTGCCGGAACCTGAAAAAAGGGGACGATTTTAGCGACGCTTAGCTTAGTTGTCAGTTATCAGAATCAGAAAAGTTTTTACGCGTTTTTACCTGGTCCATGCTTTCGAGAATACGATGGTAATTTTCGAAACGGGTTTCCGCTATTTCACCGTTCTCCACCGCTTCGCGGATGGCGCAGCCCGGATCGTTGTCATGTTTACAGTCGCGGTATTTGCAAGCGCCTATATAGTCATGGAATTCGACAAATCCGTTAAAGATTTGTTCCGGCTCGAGATGCCAGAGACCAAATTCACGCACACCCGGGGAGTCAATCACATCGCCGCCGTGCGGGAAGTGATAGAGACGTGAGGCGGTGGTGGTGTGCTGGCCCAGCCCGGAGACGTCCGACACATCGTTGGTCAGGATTTCTTGCTGAAGGCCGAGCAGGTTGTTAAGCAGGCTCGATTTACCCACGCCAGACTGCCCTGCAAAGATACTGATGCGGTCGGTCAGCGCATCTTCTAACGGCTTCAGGCCATCTTTGGTGCGGCTGGAAACCATCAAAACGCGATAACCAATATTGCGATAGATATCCATCTGCTCATTCACAAAGGCCATGGCCTCGTCATCCAGCAGATCGATTTTATTCAGCACGATGAGCGGCTCAACCTGTAGCGTCTCGCAGGCCACCAGGTAACGGTCAATAATGTTGAGCGAAAGTTCGGGTAAAATCGCTGAAACGATCACGATCTGGTTGATATTGGCGGCAATGGGCTTTACGCCGTCGTAGAAATCAGGACGGGTCAGAACCGACGTGCGTTCATGCACGGCTTCAACGATACCTTTAACCGTTACCCCTTCCGCAGCCGCTTTGCCTGGACGC
Source organism: Enterobacter sp. CCUG 70166 (assembly GCF_020224095.1). Classification (NCBI taxonomy): domain Bacteria; kingdom Pseudomonadati; phylum Pseudomonadota; class Gammaproteobacteria; order Enterobacterales; family Enterobacteriaceae; genus Enterobacter; species Enterobacter sp. CCUG 70166. The sequence continues at coordinate 116,674 of NZ_NRIQ01000005.1, read as the reverse complement.
CAGACCACGCGGTCACCGGTCACCAGGGAACGGATGGTGCGACGGATATTGCAACGGTGGATGTCCCTGTCGGCAGACTCGACATCGGCATGCATACCGAAGCGGCTAATCACCACGCCTTCCGTCGCTTCGCCAAACAGGTTGTCGTCGTAATCGGGCTTCTCCGTAGTGGTTTTAAGACGGCGCTGGTGATTTGCATTCACGCGGCGCTGCTGCCCTTTGGAGAGTTTATTTTTACTCAATCGCGCTGGCTCCTGGTCGCCCATAGCGGGCAAAACCTCTATGATACACTCTAATTAATACTAGTTAACCTGCTACTGCCGGTTAAGCGAGAAGGGTGGAAAATAACATGAGCGCGGACGAAAACAACCTGATTTGGATCGATCTGGAGATGACCGGCCTGGATCCCGAGCGCGATCGCATTATTGAGATCGCCACACTGGTCACCGATGCCAACCTCAATATTCTGGCGGAAGGCCCAACGATTGCCGTGCACCAGTCCGATGACCAGCTTGCGCTGATGGATGAGTGGAACGTGCGTACCCATACTGGCAGCGGGCTGGTGGAACGCGTGAAGGCCAGCACTCTGGGCGACCGCGAAGCGGAGCTGGCGACGCTTGAGTTTCTGAAGCAGTGGGTGCCGGCAGGAAAATCGCCTATCTGTGGCAACAGCATTGGTCAGGATCGTCGTTTCCTGTTTAAGTACATGCCGGAGCTGGAGTCCTACTTCCACTACCGCTATCTGGATGTGAGCACCTTAAAAGAGCTGGCCCGCCGCTGGAAACCGGAAATTCTCGACGGCTTCACAAAGCAGGGGACGCACCAAGCAATGGACGACATCCGTGAGTCTGTTGCGGAGCTGGCGTACTATCGCGAAAACTTTATTAAGCTTTAATTTTGCGATCCGGCGCCTTGCGTGGCCGGGTTTTTGTCGCTAAATTGTTCAGCTTGCCGATTAAATAAGCACTTGAACTGAATTTCAAAAAAATCGCTTTGAGGGGGGTTGCAGCTAAACGGATTTCTCGTATAATGCGCCTCCCGTAACGACAGAGAATTACACGTTACGACAGCAACAAAAGCAGTACAGATTTGCGGGAATAGCTCAGTTGGTAGAGCACGACCTTGCCAAGGTCGGGGTCGCGAGTTCGAGTCTCGTTTCCCGCTCCAAAATTTGAAAAGTATCGCAAGATACGCCAGCACCAGAACACCCAAGCGGGAATAGCTCAGTTGGTAGAGCACGACCTTGCCAAGGTCGGGGTCGCGAGTTCGAGTCTCGTTTCCCGCTCCAAAATTTGAAAGTATCGCAAGATACGCACAGCACCAGAATACCCAAGCGGGAATAGCTCAGTTGGTAGAGCACGACCTTGCCAAGGTCGGGGTCGCGAGTTCGAGTCTCGTTTCCCGCTCCAAATTCTTCTTCTTTCCTAAATTATCCACAGCGAAATGCTTCGTTGGGGACGTTTTCTATTGTATCTGAAACACTCTTGTAAACAGAGTTATCCACAGAAACTGTGATAAATCCCAGTTGTGCAAAATGTTAGCAGGGTGAATAATATCTTCGTAATTAACTGTAATCTATGAAGAAAATTTGATTTCAAAATGTTATTGAGATCACTTGACCTGTTTGCTAAACCTTATGGCGCCTGAATTCTTATTTTTATTCACAGCCTGTGAATATATCACACATCCCGTGGCAGCCCTTTTTCAATCACCCTGACCAGGCGCTGTTTCTTCGGTAACTGCACTTCAACCACGCCGGCATTTCGCTTCTCAATTTGCTGCGCAATCGCCCATTCTATGTGCTCATCAAGAAGTGGGTGCTCACCTCTGCGGCTTTCAAGCGCCTGAAGATTGGCTTCATCCCATGGGGCATTACCCAGCGCAACGGCCACATTACGCAGCCAGCGCAGGTGGCCGATACGACGTATGGCGGAACCTTCCGTCACCTTCAGGAACCAGGCTTCGCTCCAGGCGAACAGTTCGATCAGCTGCGGGGCATGTAACGCCTTGCGGGGACTGAAGTCTTCTTCGTCCGTCAACTGTGAATAACGGTTCCACGGACAAATCAGCTGGCAGTCATCACAGCCGTAGATGCGGTTGCCAATAAGCGGACGAAATTCCTCTGGAATAGCACCTTCCAGCTCGATGGTGAGATAAGAGATACAGCGGCGCGCATCAACGGTATAGGGTTCAACGATAGCGCCCGTTGGGCATATGGTCATACAGGCCACGCAGCGGCCACACCCTTCTTCCACCGGACCGTCTACCGGCAGGGGTAAATCAATCAACAATTCACCCAGGAAAAAGAATGAGCCCGCGTCGCGGCTTAAGATAAGTGAGTGCTTACCTGTCCAGCCAAGCCCGGCTTTTTCGGCGATCGGGCGCTCAAGAATAGGCGCAGAATCGACAAAGGGTCTAAAATTCAGCGAAACACAGTGCTGCTGAATGGTTTCCCCGAGCTTTTTTAGACGGTTGCGCAGAAGTTTATGGTAATCACGTCCCAGAGCGTATCGGCTGACGTAACCCAGCGAAGGATTTTTTAGCGTGCGCGCAAAGGCCGCGTTAGCGGGCAGATAGTTCATGCGTACGCTAATGACGCGCAGCGTACCCGGCAACAGCTCGTGGGGGCGGGCACGCATCATACCGTGGCGCGCCATCCACTCCATCTCGCCGTGGTATTGTTTATCCAGCCATGCCTGTAGCTTAGGCTCGCTGGCAGAGAGGTCGGTATCGGTAATACCGACCTTCTGGAAGCCCAGTTCAGCACCCCACTGTTTTATTTTTTGCGCTAATTCATTGAGATCGAGGGGCTGTGACATGACGGACCATACTGTGAAGAAAAACCCCGCAAGTATACCACATTCCATCTGGCATGCGGATGACCTCCGTCGGGCCGAAAAAGAGGCCGCAGATAGCCTGGGCGTTACCCTTTATGAACTGATGCAGCGCGCGGGCGAGGCGGCGTTTAACGTAGCGCGCACGGCTTATCCGGATGCCTCGCACTACCTGATTCTGTGCGGGCACGGCAATAACGGTGGCGATGGCTATGTGGTGGCTCGTCTTGCGGTGGCGGCGGGGCTGCGCGTTACCCTGCTGGCGCTGGTGAGCGACAAGCCGCTACCGGAAGAGGCTGGCATGGCGAGAGAGGCCTGGCTGAATGCGGGGGGCATTATTCATGCGCCTGATATTATCTGGCCCGAGGATGTCGACGTGATTGTTGATGGTCTGCTGGGGACGGGGCTGATGCGCGCGCCTCGCGATGACGTCGCCGCGCTGATTACCCACGCTAATGCGCACCCCGCCCCGGTGGTGGCGCTGGATATTCCCTCCGGCCTGATGGCGCAAACCGGCGCGACGCCGGGCGTGTCGATTGAGGCTGCGCACACCGTGACCTTTATCGCCCTGAAGCCGGGTTTGCTTACCGGTAAAGCGCGGGATGTCGTGGGGACGTTACATCACAACGCACTGGGGCTGGAAAACTGGCTGGCTGGACAGGATACCCACATCACCCGCTTTGATGCCTCCCTGCTTGCTCAGTGGCTGCCTCCGCGCCGCCCCACATCCCATAAGGGTGATCATGGCCGGCTGCTGATTATCGGTGGCGATCATGGCACGGCAGGTGCGATTCGCATGACAGGAGAGGCCGCGTTGCGCAGCGGTGCCGGATTAGTACGCGTGCTGACCCGCAGCGAAAACATTCCGCCGATTATTACCGCGCGGCCGGAGCTGATGGTCCACGAGCTTGCCACACAGGCGATTGAAGAGGGTCTTGAGTGGGCGGACGTGGTAGTCATTGGTCCGGGCCTGGGTCAGCAGGAGTGGGGTAAACAGGCCCTGCAAAAGGCCGAGAATTTTCGTAAGCCGATGCTCTGGGATGCCGACGCGCTTAACCTTCTGGCAATAAACCCGGATAAGCGTCACAATCGCATTCTGACGCCACACCCCGGCGAAGCCGCACGGCTGCTTAACTGTAGCGTGGCAGAAATTGAAAGCGATCGCTTACTTTCAGCCCAACGTCTGGTAAAACGTTACGGAGGTGTTGCCGTTTTGAAAGGGGCGGGGACCGTTATCGCCAGCGATGATGCGATGGGCATCGTTGATGCCGGTAATGCAGGCATGGCGAGCGGCGGCATGGGTGATGTGCTCTCTGGCATCATTGGCGCATTGCTCGGACAGAAACTACCCCTTTATGATGCAGCCTGTGCTGGCTGCGTGGCCCACGGTGCGGCGGCTGACAGGCTGGCTGCTCGTTACGGAACGCGCGGTATGCTGGCCACCGATCTTTTTTGCACGCTGCGGCGTGTTGTTAACCCGGATGTGATTGACGTAGAAAATGACTAATCGAGCGATTCCTTTACCTGATGAACAAGCCACTTTAGATCTCGGCAAGCGCGTGGCGCAGGCCTGTCAGGGGGCGACCGTCATTTATCTGTATGGTGATTTAGGCGCGGGTAAAACAACCTTCAGCCGTGGTTTTTTGCAGGCGTTAGGCCATAACGGGAACGTAAAAAGCCCGACTTATACGCTAGTAGAACCGTACACGCTTGAAAATATCATGGTGTACCACTTTGATTTATATCGTCTTGCGGATCCTGAGGAGCTGGAATTTATGGGGATCCGCGATTACTTTGCCAACGACGCCATTTGCCTGGTGGAGTGGCCGCAACAAGGTGCGGGTGTGCTGCCTGACCCGGATGTCGAAATTCACTTGGATTATCAGGCACAAGGGCGTGAGGCGCGCATCAGTGCGGTTTCCTCATCAGGCTGTTCCTTACTGGCGCGTTTAGCCGGTTGAGCGTAGGGATAACGGGATGATTAATCGCGTTAAAGGTTGGATTTTGGCAGCCACGGTTCTGCTGTGCGCGCAGGCCGGTGCGGCCAGCCTCTCGGATATTCAGGTGTCGAATGGCGATAGCCAGGCCCGCATTACCTTCAGCTTTATGGGCGATCCTGAATATGCTTTCTCACAAATCGACAGCCGCAGCGTGGCGCTCGATATTAAACAGTCCGGGGTGATCCAGGGGCTGCCGCTCCAGTTCAGCGGCAACAATCTGGTGAAAAGCATCCGTTCGGGGACGCCGAAGGATGCGCAGTCTCTGCGTCTGGTGGTCGATCTCACCGAAAAGGGCAAAACGAAGGCGGTTAAGCAGCAAAACGGCGCCAGTTATACGGTGGTTTTTACCATTAATGCTGATGTTCCGCCGCCGCCACCGCCTGCACCTGTGGTAGCAAAACGCGTAGAAGCGCCGGTTTATACCCCAAGGCCGTCTGAGCCAGCCCGTAATCCGTTTAAATCACAAAATGACCGACTTACCGCCGTGACCAGCAGCAACACGGTGACGCGTCCGGCGGTCAGCGCGCGGCGAACGCCGGTCAGTGGCGACAAAGTGATTATCGCCATCGACGCCGGACACGGCGGGCAAGATCCTGGCGCGATTGGCCCGGGCGGCACGCGGGAGAAAAACGTCACTATCGCCATTGCCCGTAAGCTGCGTGCGCTTCTGAATGACGATCCGATGTTTAAAGGGGTCATGACCCGCGACGGAGATTATTTTATTTCAGTGATGGGACGCTCGGATGTGGCGCGTAAGCAAAACGCCAACTTCCTGGTGTCGATTCACGCGGATGCTGCGCCGAACCGTAACGCCACCGGCGCGTCGGTATGGGTGCTGTCGAACCGTCGTGCCAACAGTGAAATGGCGAACTGGCTTGAAGAGCACGAGAAGCAGTCTGAACTGTTAGGCGGGGCAGGCGATGTGCTGGCAAACAGCCAGGCCGATCCGTATCTCAGCCAGGCGGTACTGGATTTACAGTTCGGTCATTCTCAGCGCCTCGGGTATGATGTCGCCACTAACGTACTCAACCAGCTGCAAAGCGTCGGATCGCTGCATAAGCGTCGTCCGGAACATGCGAGCCTCGGTGTCCTGCGTTCGCCGGATATTCCGTCGATTCTGGTAGAGACGGGTTTTATCAGTAATCACGGTGAAGAGCGTTTACTGGGAAGCGACAGCTATCAGCAGCAAATTGCTGAAGCGATTTATAACGGTCTGCGTAAATACTTTGACGCGCATCCGCTTCAGTCTGCGCCGCAGGGCGGGGCAGCCCAGACGGCAAGCGCCGCGCTGCCGGGTGAGATGACCGCGACTAATTAAGGAGAGTTCATGCCGATTCAGGTTCTACCGCCGCAGCTCGCGAACCAAATCGCCGCCGGTGAGGTGGTGGAACGCCCTGCATCGGTGGTAAAAGAGCTGGTGGAAAACAGCCTCGATGCAGGGGCGACCCGCATTGATATCGATATTGAACGCGGGGGCGCAAAGCTTATCCGCATTCGTGATAACGGCTGTGGCATCAAAAAGGACGAGCTGGCGCTGGCGCTGGCGCGTCATGCCACCAGTAAAATTGCGTCACTTGACGATCTGGAAGCGATTATCAGCCTGGGTTTTCGCGGCGAAGCGCTGGCCAGTATCAGCTCCGTTTCCCGCTTAACGTTGACCTCCCGCACGGCCGACCAGCAGGAAGCCTGGCAGGCCTACGCCGAAGGGCGCGATATGGACGTCACGGTTAAACCAGCGGCGCACCCGGTAGGCACCACGCTTGAAGTGCTAGATCTTTTCTATAACACGCCCGCCCGGCGCAAGTTTATGCGAACCGAGAAGACCGAATTCGGACATATCGACGAGATCATCCGCCGCATCGCGCTGGCACGCTTTGATGTCACTCTTAACCTCAGTCATAACGGTAAGGTGATGCGTCAGTACCGGGCAGTGGCGGAAGGCGGGCAAAAGGAGCGTCGGCTGGGCGCCATCTGCGGCACGCCGTTCCTGGAAAAAGCGCTAGCCATTGAGTGGCAGCATGGCGATTTGGCCCTGCGCGGCTGGGTTGCCGATCCGAACGCCAGTAGCGCCGCGTTTGCTGAGATTCAGTACTGCTACGTCAACGGTCGCATGATGCGCGACCGCCTGATTAACCACGCCATTCGCCAGGCCTGTGAAGATAAGCTCGGCGCCGATCAACAGCCCGCCTTTGTGCTTTATCTGGAGATCGACCCGCATCAGGTTGACGTTAACGTGCACCCCGCCAAGCACGAGGTGCGTTTCCACCAGTCGCGTCTGGTGCATGATTTTATCTATCAGGGCGTCGTTAGCGTTTTGCAGAAGCAGGCTGAGCCAACGCTGCTGCTGGAAAACGACGTTCCTGCACCGCGATCGCTGCCAGAAAATCGCGTGGCGGCCGGACGTAACCATTTCGCTGAACCCGCAGTCGCGCGCGAACCAGTGGCTCCGCGTTTTTCGTCAGCGGGAAGCGCACCGCGCCCGACGGGCGCCAACTACCCAAATGCCCAGCCGGGGTATCAAAAGCAGCAAGGGGCGTTATACCGTAAATTGCTGGACACCCCAGCCGTGGAACGGAAAGAACATATTGAGGTATCCCCGTCTTCCCTTGACGGACATAGCCAGAGTTTTGGCCGGGTATTGACGATTGTCGCCCCGGACATGGCACTGCTTGAACGCGAGGGGAAATTGATGCTGCTGGCGTTGCCGGTAGCGGAACGCTGGCTTAAACAGGCGCAACTGACGCCAGGGGAAAACGCCGCCTGTGCTCAGCCGTTACTGATCCCGGTTCGGTTGAAAATAAACCATGAAGAAACAGGGGTTTTGCAGCGTGCCCAGGCGCTTCTTGCCGAAATGGGGATTGAAATCGTACTGGACGCGCAGCATGTGACAATTCGCGCAGTGCCTTTACCCTTACGCCAACAAAATTTACAAAACTTGATTCCTGAACTGATAGGCTACCTGGCGCAACAAACGACGTTTGATGCCGCCGATACCGCGCAGTGGATCGCCCGCCATCTGGCCAGCGAACATTCGCCGTGGAGTATGGCGCAGGCGATTACCGTTCTGGCAGATGTGGAACGCCTCTGTCCACAGCTGGTGAAAGCGCCGCCAGGTGGTATGTTACAACCTGTTGATTTAAAAACGGCGATGACCGCCCTGAAACATGACTGATGTAAGTAAGGCGAGCCTGCCAAAGGCGATTTTTTTAATGGGGCCAACGGCCTCCGGTAAAACGGCGTTAGCCATTGAGTTACGTAAAGTTTTGCCAGTAGAGTTGATTAGCGTTGATTCAGCCCTCATTTACCGAGGAATGGACATCGGCACGGCGAAGCCCAACGCAGACGAACTACGTTCGGCACCGCACCGTTTACTGGATATTCTCGACCCGGCACAGGCTTACTCCGCAGCAGATTTTCGCCGCGACGCCTTAGCTGAGATGGCCGAGATTACCGCCGCGGGACGCATACCGCTGTTAGTTGGCGGCACGATGCTCTACTTTAAGGCGCTGCTGGAGGGGTTATCGCCTCTGCCATCGGCCGATCCGGAAGTGAGAGCGAAGATTGAGCGGCAGGCGGCAGAGCAGGGGTGGGACGTTTTGCACAGGCAACTGGAAGAGATTGATCCGGTTGCCGCAGCGCGGATCCACCCAAACGATCCGCAAAGGCTTTCCCGGGCACTGGAAGTTTTTTTCATTTCGGGTAAAACTTTAACGGAACTGACGCAAACGTCAGGAGACGCTCTGCCGTATCAGGTGCATCAGTTCGCCATCGCCCCGGCGAGCCGTGAACTGCTCCATCAACGAATTGAGCAGCGTTTTCATCAGATGTTGGCTTCAGATTTTGAAGCAGAAGTGCGGGCGCTTTTTGCCCGTGGAGATTTGCATACGGACATGCCTTCCATTCGTTGTGTGGGATACCGCCAGATGTGGTCGTATCTTGAAGGCGAGATTTCATACGATGAAATGGTTTATCGAGGTGTTTGCGCCACGAGACAGTTAGCGAAGCGCCAGATCACCTGGTTGCGCGGTTGGGAGGGGGTTCACTGGTTAGACAGTGAAAAACCACAACAGGCGTTAAACGAAGTGATTGAGGTTATTGGTGATATCGCTGACTGAATGTGTACAATTAAGCCGTATCGTGCGCAATTTTTCAGAATCGCAAGGTTCTAAGTACAAAACAAGCATATAAGGAAAAGATAGAATGGCTAAGGGGCAATCTTTACAAGATCCGTTCCTGAACGCATTGCGTCGGGAGCGTGTTCCAGTTTCTATTTATTTGGTGAATGGTATTAAGCTGCAAGGTCAGATTGAGTCTTTCGATCAGTTCGTGATCCTGTTGAAAAACACGGTCAGCCAGATGGTCTATAAGCACGCGATTTCTACTGTTGTTCCGTCCCGTCCGGTATCTCATCACAGCAATAACGCTGGCGGCGGCACTGGCAGTAACTACCATCATGGCAGCAACGCGCAGGGTTCATCTGCTCCTGCGCAGGACAGCGAAGAAACCGAATAAGGTTTTGGGCTGTTTTCCACACGGGGAGCCAGGGATCCTGCGTTCCCCGCTGATCTTTTTAGAGAGGTTTACGCTTGTTTGACCGTTATGACGCCGGTGAGCAGGCGGTGCTGGTACACATCTATTTTTCGCAAGACAAAGATATGGAAGACCTCCAGGAGTTTGAATCTCTGGTCTCTTCCGCCGGTGTCGAAGCAATGCAGGTGATTACCGGTAGCCGTAAAGCGCCGCACCCGAAGTACTTTGTTGGTGAAGGTAAAGCAGTTGAAATTGCGGATGCCGTAAAAGCAACCGGCGCATCAGTCGTGCTGTTTGATCATGCGCTGTCTCCGGCTCAGGAACGTAACCTGGAAGCTCTCTGCGAATGTCGTGTTATCGATCGCACGGGGTTGATCTTAGATATTTTTGCTCAGCGTGCGCGTACCCACGAGGGTAAGTTGCAGGTTGAGCTGGCGCAGTTGCGCCATCTGGCGACGCGTCTGGTGCGTGGCTGGACACACCTTGAAAGACAAAAAGGCGGGATTGGTTTACGTGGCCCGGGTGAAACCCAGCTCGAAACCGACCGTCGTTTGCTGCGTGGCCGTATAACCCAGATCCTTTCTCGTCTGGAGCGTGTCGAGAAACAGCGCGAACAGGGGCGTCGGGCGCGAACCAAAGCCGACATCCCAACGGTGTCGCTGGTGGGCTATACCAACGCCGGTAAATCCACCCTGTTTAACCAGATAACCGAGGCCCAGGTGTATGCCGCAGACCAGCTGTTTGCGACCCTGGATCCTACGCTGCGCCGTATTGACGTCGCAGACGTCGGTGAAACGGTACTGGCGGATACCGTAGGGTTTATCCGCCATCTGCCGCACGATCTGGTGGCGGCGTTTAAAGCGACGTTGCAGGAGACGCGTCAGGCGACCCTGCTGCTGCACGTGATTGATGCGGCTGACGTACGCGTGCAGGAAAACATCGACGCGGTGAATGTGGTGCTCGAAGAGATTGACGCCCACGAAATTCCCACCCTGTTGGTGATGAACAAGATCGATATGCTGGACGATTTCGAACCGCGTATTGACCGAGATGAAGAGAACAAACCAATTCGGGTCTGGCTATCTGCTCAGGCCGGGATTGGTGTGCCACTGCTTTTCCAGGCTTTGACAGAACGTCTTTCCGGTGAGGTAGCTCAGCACACGCTGCGACTGCCGCCACAGGAAGGCAGGCTGCGTAGCCGGTTTTATCAGCTTCAGGCGATAGAAAAAGAGTGGATGGAGGATGACGGCAGCGTGGGGATGCAGGTGCGTATGCCGATCGTTGACTGGCGTCGCCTCTGTAAACAAGAACCTGCGCTGGCGGACTATATCGTCTGATCAGAAAGGGGAAGCCTGAAAAATTCGCCCTTGCATAACAAATATGGAGCATATACATGGCGTGGAATCAGCCCGGTAATAACGGACAAGACCGCGACCCGTGGGGAAGCAGCAATAATCAAGGCGGCAACTCTGGGGGAAATGGCAACAAAGGTGGTCGCGAGCAGGGGCCGCCGGATCTGGATGATATCTTCCGCAAACTGAGCAAAAAGCTTGGTGGCCTTGGCGGAGGAAAATGTTCTGGCTCGGGTGGCAACTCCACTCAGAGTCCGCGCCCGCCTATGGGTGGCCGCGTAGTAAGCATTGTGGCCGCGGCGGTAGTCATCATCTGGGCAGCCAGCGGGTTCTACACCATTAAAGAAGCAGAGCGCGGCGTGGTAACCCGTTTCGGTAAGTTCAGCCATCTGGTTGAGCCGGGCCTGAACTGGAAACCGACCTTCATTGATAACGTGACCGCAGTGAACGTGGAGTCCGTCCGTGAACTGGCGGCGTCTGGCGTGATGTTGACCTCTGACGAAAACGTGGTGCGCGTTGAGATGAACGTCCAGTACCGCGTGACCGATCCTGAGCGTTATCTGTTTAGCGTGACCAGCGCGGATGACAGCCTGCGTCAGGCGACCGACAGCGCCCTGCGTGGCGTGATCGGTAAATACACCATGGACCGTATCCTGACCGAAGGTCGTACCGTTATTCGTAGCGATACCCAGCGCGAGCTGGAAGAGACCATCCGTCCGTACAACATGGGTATCACCCTGCTGGACGTCAACTTCCAGGCTGCACGTCCGCCGGAAGAGGTGAAAGCGGCGTTTGACGATGCGATTGCCGCGCGTGAAAACGAACAGCAGTACATCCGTGAAGCGGAAGCGTACACCAACGAAGTTCAGCCGCGTGCAAACGGTCAGGCGCAGCGTATTCTGGAAGAAGCGCGCGCGTATAAGACCCAGACCATCCTGGAAGCACAGGGTGAAGTGGCTCGCTTCGCGAAGATCCTGCCGGAATATAAAGCCGCGCCGGAAATTACCCGTGAGCGTCTCTATATCGAGACCATGGAAAAAGTGCTGAGCCATACGCGTAAAGTGCTGGTTAACGACAACAAAGGCGGAAACCTGATGGTCCTGCCGCTGGATCAGATGCTTAAAGGCGGTTCTGCACCGGCAGCAAAAGACAACAGCGGAGCCAACAACCTGCTGCGTCTGCCGCCAGCCTCGTCTGGTAGCTCCAGCGCGAACACAACGCCTTCTTCGAACGATGGTGACATTATGGACCAACGCCGTGCTAACGCGCAGCGTAACGACTACCAGCGTCAGGGGGAATAAGGATGCGTAAGTCAGTTATTGCGATCATCATCATCGCACTGGTCGTGCTCTACACCTCCATCTTTGTGGTGAAAGAGGGCGAACGTGGGATCAAGTTCCAGTTTAGCAGCGTCGTGCGTGACGGCGACAAGCGTCCGGTGATCTACGAGCCGGGTCTGCACTTCAAGGTGCCTTTCATTCAGTCAGTCAAAACGCTCGACGCACGTATCCAGACCATGGATAACCAGGCCGACCGTTTCGTGACTAAAGAGAAGAAAGACCTGATCGTTGATTCCTACATCAAATGGCGCATCAGCGACTTCAGCCGCTACTTCCTGGCAACCGGCGGTGGTGACGTTTCTCAGGCAGAAGTGCTGCTGAAACGTAAGTTTTCTGACCGTCTGCGTTCTGAAATTGGTCGTCTGGATGTAAAAGACATCGTGACCGACTCCCGAGGTCGTCTGACCCTGGAAGTGCGTGATGCATTGAACTCAGGTACAGCGGGTACCGAAGACGAAGTGGAAACACCGGCAGCGGATGACGCGATTGCCAAAGCAGCTGAACGCGTTCAGGCTGAAACCAACGGTAAAGTACCGGTGATCAACCCGAACAGTATGGCTGCACTGGGTATCGAAGTGGTTGACGTGCGTATCAAGCAGATCAACCTGCCAGCGGAGGTGTCCGAGGCGATCTACAACCGTATGCGCGCCGAGCGTGAAGCGGTAGCCCGTCGTCACCGTTCACAGGGTCAGGAAGAGGCCGAGAAACTGCGTGCCGCAGCGGACTACGAAGTGACCAAGACGCTGGCGGAATCTGAGCGTCAGGGCCGTATCCTGCGTGGTGAAGGCGATGCCGAAGCCGCGAAGCTGTTTGCCGATGCCTTCAGCCAGGATCCCGACTTCTACGCCTTTATCCGTAGCCTGCGTGCTTACGAGAATAGCTTCCAGAGCAACCAGGATGTGATGGTACTCAGCCCGGACAGCGATTTCTTCCGTTATATGAAGACGCCGACTAACGCAACGCGATAAACTCAGGCTCGTTTGAGTATTCAAACCACCGCTCTTCACGGAGCGGTGGTTTTCTTTTATAAGGATGAAAAATGAATTCAACGATCTGGCTCGCACTGGCTTTAGTTTTGGTGCTGGAAGGCCTCGGCCCGATGCTCTATCCACGCGCATGGCGACGGATGATCGCGACCATGAGCCAACTTCCGGACAATATTTTGCGTCGTTTTGGTGGTGGACTTGTGGTTGCCGGTATCGTTATCTACTACATGTTGAGGAAAACGATTGGCTGATCAAAAACTAACCGCAATCGGCATATTTTAGGGTCAAAAAGTGCTGTATATCTGAAAAAGCGATGGTAGAATCCATTTTTAAGCAAACGGTGATTTTGAAAAAAATGGGTAACAACGTCGTCGTACTGGGCACCCAATGGGGTGACGAAGGTAAAGGGAAGATTGTCGATCTTCTGACTGAACGGGCTAAATATGTTGTACGCTACCAGGGCGGTCACAACGCAGGCCATACTCTCGTAATCAACGGTGAAAAAACCGTCCTCCATCTTATTCCATCAGGCATTCTTCGCGAAAACGTCACCAGCATCATCGGTAACGGCGTTGTGCTGTCTCCAGCTGCGCTGATGAAAGAGATGAAAGGTCTGGAAGACCGTGGTATCCCTGTTCGTGAGCGTCTGCTGCTCTCCGAAGCCTGCCCGCTGATCCTGGACTATCATGTGGCGCTGGACGTGGCGCGTGAAAAAGCGCGTGGCGCGAAAGCGATCGGCACTACCGGTCGTGGCATCGGCCCGGCATACGAAGATAAAGTGGCTCGTCGCGGTCTGCGCGTGGGCGACCTCTTCGACAAAGCGACCTTCGCTGAAAAACTGAAAGAAGTGATGGAATATCACAACTTCCAGCTGGTGAATTTCTATAAAGCCGAAGCCGTTGACTACCAGAAAGTGCTGGATGACGTCATGGCGATTGCTGACATTCTGACCGGCATGGTTGTTGATGTGTCCGATCTGCTGGACCAGGCGCGCAAGCGTGGCGATTTCGTCATGTTTGAAGGTGCGCAGGGTACCCTGCTGGACATCGACCACGGTACCTATCCGTACGTAACGTCCTCTAACACCACCGCGGGTGGCGTGGCAACCGGCTCCGGCCTGGGCCCACGTTATGTGGATTACGTTCTGGGCATCATCAAAGCGTACTCCACTCGCGTGGGTGCAGGTCCATTCCCGACCGAGCTGTTTGATGAAACCGGCGAGTTCCTCTGCAAGCAAGGTAACGAGTTTGGCGCAACCACCGGTCGTCGTCGTCGTACCGGCTGGCTGGACGCCGTTGCCGTGCGTCGTGCTGTGCAGATCAACTCCCTGTCTGGCTTCTGCCTGACCAAGCTGGACGTACTGGACGGCCTGAAAGAAGTGAAAATCTGCGTGGGCTACCGTCTGCCAGATGGTCGCGAAGTGACTACCACTCCGCTGGCCGCTGACGACTGGGAAGGCATTGAGCCAATCTACGAAACCATGCCGGGCTGGTCTGAGACCACCTTCGGTGTGAAAGAACGTAGTGGCCTGCCAAAAGCTGCGCTGGACTACATTAAGCGTATTGAAGAACTGACCGAAGTGCCGATCGATATTATTTCTACCGGCCCGGATCGTACTGAAACGATGATCCTGCGCGACCCGTTCGACGCATAATCTTCGTGACTGCTGGCCTGCGGGGAAACCCGTAGGCCGGATAAGCGCAGCGCCATCCGGCGACCGCTCCTGGATCTCCGCTTTTTCGCCCCGTCTGTCAAATAAATTAGCCGCTAACTATCTGGCTGGTTTATCATCATTAATGAATATCTCTGCGGTTTGACCGCGTTTTCCCTTTTTCCTGAGGTTGATGTGCAGTTAACAAGTTTCACCGATTACGGCTTACGCGCGCTGATTTACATGGCGTCGTTACCCGATGGGAAGATGACCAGCATCTCTGAAGTCACAGAGGTGTACGGTGTGTCCCGTAATCATATGGTCAAAATAATCAATCAACTTAGTCGTGCCGGATACGTTGCTGCCGTCCGCGGGAAGAATGGAGGGATCCGTCTCGGTAAACCGGCACAGAGTATCCGTATCGGCGATGTGGTACGTGAACTGGAGCCGCTATCTCTGGTGAACTGTAGCAGCGCGTTTTGCCACATTACGCCCGCTTGCCGCCTGAAGCAGGCGCTTTCAAAGGCCGTGCAAAGTTTTCTCAAGGAACTGGATAACTACACGCTGGCCGATTTGGTTGAAGAGAATCAACCGCTTTATAAATTATTGCTGGTGGAATGAAGAAAATTTCCACCGGAGCTGACAACGGAGGAACCGACATGTCACAAGATCCTTTCCAGGAACGCGAAGCCGAAAAATACGCGAATCCTATCCCCAGCCGCGAGTTCATCATTGAACACTTAACAAAACGCGAAAAACCCGCCAATCGTGAAGAACTTGCCGTTGAATTAAACATTGAGGGTGAAGAGCAAATTGAAGCCCTTCGCCGCCGCCTGCGCGCCATGGAGCGCGACGGCCAGCTGGTCTTTACTCGTCGCCAGTGCTACGCGCTGCCAGAACGCCTCGATCTGCTGAAAGGCACCGTTATTGGTCATCGCGATGGCTTCGGCTTCCTGCGCGTGGAAGGCCGTAAAGACGACCTGTACCTCTCATCCGAACAGATGAAGATGTGTATTCACGGCGACCAGATCCTGGCGCAGCCGCTGGGTGCAGATCGTAAAGGCCGCCGCGAAGCGCGCGTGGTCCGCGTGCTGGTGCCGAAAACCAGCCAGATTGTAGGCCGTTACTTTACCGATGCGGGCGTAGGCTTTGTGGTGCCGGACGATAGCCGTCTGAGCTTCGACATTCTCATCCCGCCTGAAGAGGTGATGGGCGCACGCATGGGCTTTGTGGTAGTGGTTGAACTTACCCAGCGCCCGACCCGCCGTACCAAAGCGGTAGGTAAAATCGTCGAAGTGCTGGGCGATAACATGGGCACCGGCATGGCCGTTGATATGGCGCTGCGCACCCATGAAATTCCTTACGTCTGGCCGAAAGCGGTTGAAGACCAGATCGAAAACCTGCGTGAAGAAGTGCCGGAAGAGTCCAAAGCAGGCCGCGTGGATCTGCGCGATCTGCCGCTGGTCACCATTGATGGTGAAGACGCCCGCGACTTCGATGATGCCGTGTACTGTGAGAAAAAACGCGGTGGTGGCTGGCGTCTGTGGGTGGCTATCGCGGATGTGAGTTATTACGTACGTCCACACACGCCGCTGGATAACGAAGCGCGCAGCCGCGGTACGTCGGTCTACTTCCCGTCGCAGGTTGTACCGATGCTGCCAGAAGTGCTCTCGAACGGCCTGTGTTCCCTCAACCCGCAGGTGGACCGCCTGTGTATGGTCTGCGAAATGACCATCTCCAGCAAGGGACGTCTGACGGGCTATAAGTTCTACGAAGCGGTGATGAGTTCTCATGCGCGCCTGACCTATACCAAGGTCTGGCATATGTTGCAGGGCGATCAGGATCTTCGCGAACAGTACGCGCCGCTGGTCAAACACATCGAAGAGCTGCACAACCTCTACAAAACGCTGGATCAGGCGCGCGAAGAGCGCGGTGGGATCTCGTTTGAGAGTGAAGAAGCGAAATTCATCTTTAACGCTGAGCGTCGTATCGAGCGAATCGAGCAGACTCAGCGTAACGATGCGCACAAGCTGATTGAAGAGTGTATGATCCTGGCGAACATCTCGGCGGCACGTTTCGTTGAGAAAGCCAAAGAGCCTGCGCTGTTCCGTATTCACGATAAGCCAACCACGGAAGCCGTAACCTCGTTCCGTTCCGTGCTGGCCGAACTCGGCCTGGAACTGCCTGGCGGCAATAAGCCTGAGCCACGCGATTATGCCGAGCTGCTGGAATCCATCAGCGATCGTCCTGACGCGGAAATGCTGCAAACCATGCTGCTGCGTTCCATGAAGCAGGCGATTTACGATCCGGAAAACCGGGGCCACTTTGGTCTGGCGTTACAGTCGTATGCGCACTTTACCTCGCCGATTCGCCGTTATCCGGATCTGTCCCTGCACCGTGCGATCAAGTATCTGCTGGCGCACGAGCAGGGTCATAAAGGCAACACGACCGAAACCGGAGGGTATCACTACTCCATGGACGAGATGCTGCAACTGGGCCAGCATTGTTCCATGACCGAGCGTCGTGCGGATGAAGCGACGCGCGACGTGGCGGACTGGCTGAAGTGTGACTTTATGCTGGATCAGGTGGGTAACGTCTTTAAAGGCGTGATTGCCAGCGTCACCGGCTTTGGCTTCTTCGTACGTCTGGATGAGCTGTTTATCGACGGTCTGGTGCACGTTTCCAGCCTTGATAACGATTACTACCGCTTCGACCAGGTCGGACAACGTCTGATCGGTGAATCCGGCGGTCAGACCTACCGTCTGGGCGATCGGGTGGAAGTGAAGGTTGAAGCCGTGAATATGGACGACCGTAAAATCGACTTCAGCCTCATCTCCAGCGAACGGGCTCCGCGTAACGTCGGGAAAACCGAGCGTGAGAAAGCGAAAAAAGGCGGCAACGGTAAAGCGGGCGGCAAGCGACGTCAGGCAGGTAAAAGAGTAAACTTTGAGCCAGACAGCGCCTTCCGTGGCGAGAAGCAGCAGAAGCCCAAGGCGGCGAAAAAAGACGCTCGTAAAGCGAAAAAACCGTCGACCAAGACCCAAAAAATAGCGGCCGCAACCAAAGCGAAGCGCGCGGCGAAGAAACAGCAGGCGGAGTAATTTCCCCTCACCCTGACCCTCTCCCCAACGGGGAGAGGGAAAATATTTATTACGAGAACCATCAATGAGTGAAATGATTTACGGCATCCACGCGGTGCAGGCCCTGCTGGAGCGCGCGCCGGAGCGTTTTCAGGAAGTTTTTATTCTGAAAGGGCGTGAAGACAAACGTCTGATGCCGCTGATCCACGCGCTGGAAGCGCAGGGCGTCGTGATCCAGCTGGCGAACCGCCAGTATCTGGATGAGAAAAGCGAAGGTGCTGTACACCAGGGCATTATCGCGCGCGTGAAGCCGGGCCGTCAGTATCAGGAGAACGATCTGCCGGATCTGATCGCTGAGCTGGATAACCCGTTCTTCCTGATCCTCGATGGCGTAACCGACCCGCACAACCTGGGCGCGTGCCTGCGTAGCGCCGATGCAGCAGGCGTGCATGCGGTGATTGTGCCAAGAGATCGTTCCGCGCAGCTTAACGCTACCGCTAAAAAAGTTGCCTGTGGCGCAGCGGAAAACGTTCCGCTGATCCGCGTGACTAACCTGGCGCGCACCATGCGTCTGTTGCAGGAAGAGAATATCTGGATCGTCGGCACAGCCGGTGAAGCGGATCACACCCTGTATCAGAGCAAAATGACCGGCCGTATGGCGCTGGTGATGGGGGCAGAAGGTGAAGGCATGCGTCGCCTGACCCGCGAGCACTGCGATGAGCTGATCAGCATCCCGATGGCGGGCAGCGTATCGTCCCTGAACGTTTCTGTTGCGACGGGTATCTGCCTGTTTGAAGCGGTGCGTCAGCGCGGGTAGCCTGTTGTGCCGGGTGGCGGCTTCGCCTTACCCGGCCTACAAAAGCATGGTACCGTAGGCCCGGTAAGCGCAGCGCCACCGGGCAACAATCTCACTCCTCTAACGACCGTAAATGGTCATCCTTCCTCAACGTCATCAGCGCGAAAATACTCACCACCGCCGTTGCCATCACGTAGTAGGCCGGAATATCCAGATTGCCCGTCTCTTTAATCAGCCCGGTAATGATCAGCCCCGCACAGCCCGAGAAGATCGCATTCGACAGAGAATAGGCCAGCCCCAGCCCGGTATAACGCACGCGCGTCGGGAACATCTCAGACAGCATTGCCGGCCCCGGCCCTGCCAGCATCCCAACCAAACCCCCCGCAATCAACACCACAATCGCTTTGACAGCCAACGTGCTGGACTCCGCCTGCAAAATTTTCAGCAGCGGCAGGGCGAGGATCAGCAGGAGCACGGTGGCGATAATCATCACCGTCCGCCGCCCGATCCTGTCGCTCAGTATGCCCGACGGAATGATCGTGAGCGCAAACCCAATGTTAGAAATCACCGCAATCAGCAGCGCCTGGTTAAAACCGGTGTGCAGCGCAGATTGCAGATAGGTCGGCATAATCACCAGATAGGTATAACCCGCCGCAGACCAGACCATCACGCGACCAATGCCCATCAGAATGGTTTTGAACGTGGCGGCGGTGCTGGCCTGAGTAACAACCGGTTTTTCCCGTTGCTGCACAAAGCTCGGTGTTTCTTCCATGCTTACCCGCAACCATAGCGCGACCGCACCCATCGGCAACGCCAGGAAGAACGGAATGCGCCAGCCCCAGTCGTGCAAGGCTTCAGGGGAGAGAAGGGTAGAGAGCAACGCGACAATGCCTGCGCCTGCTAACAGCCCGAGCGCCACGGTGAAGGACTGCCATGCCCCGTAAAGACCGCGCTTGCCGCGCGGGGCGAACTCCGTCATCAACGAGACCGCGCCGCCATACTCACCGCCCGCGAACAGTCCTTGCAGAATACGCAGGAGTGTAACGATCAGCGGCGCGGCAATCCCGATACTGGCGTAGACCGGCACAATACCGATGGCAGCGGTGGCGAGCGTCATCAATACCAGCACAATAATCAGCGTCGGTTTACGGCCAATCCTGTCGCCAATGCGGCCAAAGACCACCGCACCCAGCGGGCGGAAGAAGAAAGCGATGGCGAATGAGGCCCAGGTGAGGATCAGGCTGGTGAGCTCCGCTTCCCCCTCAAGCTGGAAGAAGTTTCTGGCAATCACCGTTGCCAGAAAACCATAGACCGCAAATTCATACCACTCGATGAAATTACCGATGGAGCCTGCAATTAATGCACGCTTGTGCGCATCCTGTTGCATAACGATCCTCACAAAAACGGGGTAAGAATAAATTATTCAGCATTAGTGAAGTAATGAAATAGTTTATTCTTATGTTCTGTGAGCTATTTCATGAATGATATCAACATGATCGTCATCGTGTGACCCCCCTCCCATGCAGCGTGCATGCCCTCTGTCCATACTTATCTTTATTGCCAATGAAAGGAGGGAGACAGCATGCACTGGCAGACACATACCGTTTTTAATCAACCTGCACCGCTATCGAACAGCAACCTTTTTCTCTCTGATTGCGCCCTGCGCGATGCGGTAGCGCGCGAAGGGGCTGAGTGGGATGTGGATCTTCTTGCCAGCATCGGCCAGCAGTTGGGTACGGCAGAGTCGCTGGAGCTGGGCAGACTGGCGAACGTTAATCCGCCGGAGCTGCTGCGTTATGACGCCACGGGAGCGAGGCTGGATGACGTCCGCTTTCATCCGGCATGGCATCTTCTGATGCAGGGGCTTTGCGCCAACCGGGTGCACAACCTGGCGTGGGAGGAGGAGGCGCGGAAAGGATCGTTCGTCGCCAGGGCCGCGCGTTTCGTACTTCATGCTCAGGTGGAGGCGGGAACGCTTTGCCCGGTGACCATGACCTTTGCGGCCACGCCGCTGTTGCAACAGTCGCTGCCCAAACCGTTTCATGAGTGGTTAACGCCGCTGATGAGCGATCGCTACGACCCCCATCTTGCGCCGGGGGCGCAAAAGCGCGGCCTGCTGATCGGCATGGGGATGACGGAAAAGCAGGGCGGTTCGGACGTACTCAGTAATACTACCAAAGCAGAGAAATGCAGCGATGGCAGTTACCGGCTGGTGGGGCACAAATGGTTTTTCTCCGTGCCGCAGAGCGATGCGCATCTGGTGCTGGCGCAGGCGAAGGGCGGGTTGTCCTGCTTTTTTGTCCCGCGTTTCTTACCCGACGGGCAACGTAATGCCGTGCGCCTTGAGCGTCTGAAGGACAAGCTCGGCAACCGCTCAAATGCCAGCAGTGAGGCTGAATTTCTTGATGCTTCCGGCTGGCTGCTGGGCGAAGAGGGGGAAGGCGTCCGGCAAATTCTGAAGATGGGCGGGCTGACGCGCTTTGACTGCGCGCTGGGCAGTCACGGACTGATGCGCCGTGCGCTCTCGGTGGCGCTTTATCATGCCCATCAGCGGCAGACCTTCGGCAAAAATCTGATCGACCAGCCGTTAATGCGCGACGTGCTAAGCCGTATGGCGCTGGTGCTGGAGGGACACACGGCACTGCTGTTCCGACTTGCCCGGGCGTGGGACAACCGCAACGACCCGCAGGAAGCCGCATGGGCGCGGCTTTTCACTCCGGCGGCAAAATACAGCGTCTGCAAAGCGGGTATACCGTTTGTGGCAGAGGCAATGGAGGTGCTGGGCGGTGCAGGCTATTGCGAAGAGAGTGAGCTTCCGCGGTTGTACCGTGAAATGCCCGTCAACAGCATCTGGGAAGGCTCTGGCAATATTATGTGCCTGGATGTACTGCGCGTGCTGGCGAAGCAGCCGGGCATTCTCGACCTGCTCGCCGATGATTTCGCGCAGGTCAAAGGTCAGGACAGGCACTTCGATCGCAGCTGGCGTCAGCTACAGCAGAAGCTGCGGAAACCGCAGGAAGCGCAGGGCAGGGAGATCGCGCAGCAGCTCTTTTTACTCGGGGCCGGAAGTCAAATACTGCGGCACGCATCGCCGCCCGTGGCGCAGGCGTGGTGCCGCATGATGCTGGATACCCGGGGCGGCACGCTGATGAGCGAGCAGGTGCAAAACGACCTGCTGCTGCGCGCCACGGGCCGGGTCGGTTAAGCCTTCAGCTGGAACAGGCTCACCAGCCGGGTGAGATGTGAACCCTTCTCGCGCAGCGTCTGTGCTGTCTGCTCGCTGCGTGAGATGCGATCGGCATTGATGTGCGATGCCTCACCGATGTGCGTCATCGCCAGATTCACCTGGCCAATTCCCGCCGACTGCTCGCGGGAGGCGTGGTTGATCTCGGTGACAAGCTGGCTGATGTTATCGATATGAACAATGATGGCATCCATTGCCAGACGCGTCTGCTCAGACAACGCATGGCCTTCGCTCACCTTGATCAGCGTGTCGCCAATCAGCTGTTCAATCTCTTTTACCGCGTTGGCGCTGCGTGCGGCCAGGGCGCGTACCTCTTGTGCCACCACTGCGAAACCTTTCCCGTGCTCGCCCGCCCGCGCCGCTTCAACCGCCGCATTGAGCGCCAGGATATTGGTCTGGAAAGCGATGGACTCAATCACGCGGGTGATGTCTTCAATGCGTTTCGATGCATCGCGAATATCATCCATGGTGGAGACTGCGTGGGTCACCGTCTCTCCACCCTGATGCACCGCGCGCGAGGTTTCACCCACCAGCTGCTGCGTTTGCTCCATGTTGGCGGCATTTTGCTGCACGGTGGCGGCTAATTGCTCCATGCTGGCGGAGGTCTCCTCAACGCTGCTGGCCTGCTTGTTGATCTGTTCAGAGATCTCGCCGGTGTCTGAAGCCAGCGCGTTAGTCCCCAGATGGATCTCGCTTGCGGCCTCGCGGACCTGCAACACAATTTTTTGCAGGCCTTCCCCGATCCCGTTGATGGCGTCAATCAGCTGGCCGACTTCATCCTGGCGGGTAACCGGCAGGCTGGCGCGCAGATCGCCTGCGGCATACTGCCGGGCAAGCGCGATCACCTCGCGCAGTGGGCGGGTTAGCATCCGGCGAATGAGGATAACGAACAGGCCCGCGAAGAGTGCGGATAGCACCACGCCCGCCATCAGGAAGCGATCGCGCAGTGTGGTGACGCTTGAAAGCAGTACGGCTTTATCCACTTCACCCACGATGGTCCAGTTCCAGCCTGGCAGCGGCGTGTAGGCAACTTTGAGCGTACGGCCATCCGCGCTCACGCGTTCCAGCGTGCCGGCTTTATCACTCAGAAGCTGCTGCTGTGTCGCCGTGTCCCAGTTAGGCAGTTTGCCCTCTTCGCTGGCATGGAACAGATACTGTCCGCGCGTTTTGCCGCTGCTGCGATCCAGTACAAAGAAGTGGCCGCTCTCGCCCAGACGACGGTTAAGGATTTTCTCGCGCATGACGTTCCACGAATGGGTGATGTCCACGCCGACAAAGATAATCCCGATAACCTGCCCTTCCGCATTCTTAACAGGCTGGTACTGCGTGATATAGCGCTTGCCGAACAGCAGCGCGAGGCCACGATAGACCTCCCCTTTAGTGACGGCGGCAAATGCCGGGCTGGTGGTATCAAGAACGGTTCCGATCGCGCGGTCACCATTCTCTTTGCGCAGCGACGTCGCCACGCGGACAAAATCGTTACCGCTGCGGACAAACAGCGTCGAGATGGCTCCCGTTCGGCTCAGGAAGTCATCAGAAAGCGTATTGTTTTCATGCAACTCCGTTTCGCCGCCTTTCAGCAAAGGAACGGTAAGCCCGTTTATGGTCCGGCTCTGGCTACTGTCGCTGTTCAATGGCTGTGGCAAAAAGGTGGTGAACAGACGGGTATAGCTTTCAACCTCTTCGCTCAGGCTGGTGTTGAACATCTCTACCATATCCACCATGCCGGTGGACTGGTTATGCAGGTCTTCAACCGCAAGATCTTCAAGCTGCTGGCTGGCGTTGTGGCTCAACAGGAAAGTGAACAGCAAAAAAAGCGTAGCGACACTTACACCTGTTAGCAGCGATAGCTTCGTGCCCAGTCCTGCCCGGCGGAAAAAGGTGATCTTAAATTGCTCATTATTGAAAAGTGATGGCTGTTCAACGGCAGAGCGGAGAGAACGTTTATCTGTTTAATGTAACTGAATGTTACGCGTTTGTTTTTATTGGGTTTCGGGAGAGATAAAAAATTTGCAAAAGTGAAAAGCCACTAAAATTAAGTGGCTTTTATCGGAGGGGATTATGCATAAAGAATAGCCTGCACGCGCCAGTGATTAACATGGTGATCTTCCTGCATCTGGACGATACGATACCAGGATGCGCCCTGTTCATCCGCCTTCAGGGCGACGACACGTTCAACGTCTTGCGGACTCCCCGTGATATTATTGACGGAGATCTGACCAATCTCATTCAGGCCCGTGACGCAATCCGCGCTGGCAAATTCAGCCGACTGCGCCGTGGTGCTCAGCAGGCCCGCTGAAAGCAATAGCGTCGTTAAAGCAAGGGTTCGTTTCATCGTCAGCTCCTTTTCACGTGTCTCCGGTATCCGCCGGGCAATCCTTCGCGAATAAACTCATTTCCATTGTTGCTGGCATGGAGTTTATTGTGGACAGGAAAATGTCTACGGACGCAAAGCAGTGTAAAGGTCGTTCAAATGATGATGCTCACTTACGGTACAAAATGCCTTGTGCATACCACTGTCCCGTAATAATGGTTTCATCAATCATCGTGATGACGTAATAATCTGCTTTTGCGGCAACGGCCTGTGCTTCAATTGCGTCTTCTGCATCATCCGGTGAACCGCGAACCATCGCGGATACGGTTCCCAGGCGTTGTAATCCTTCCGTCTGATTACGACGAATTTCCTGAGGATGATCGGTAACCGGCGGTGCCGGTTCTGGCGTACCCTGCAATACGGAACATCCGCTGAGCAGTGAGACCAGCAATAAAGCGGTAAGCCTGCGCATAAACCTGTCTCTTTTCCTGATAGCCATAGTGTAGTGGTCTGCGAATTTAGTTTTGGGGGAATGTTCCCGAAGTGTTATCTGGGACGTAGATTTCGAATGAAAATATCGTGAAACCGTAATCCAGCTCTCAACATTATGAATCATTCATCAGCACAGGATCGACAATGATTGAAATTGAAACTCGCCTGCTTAGTGAGCATGAAATCATCCATGCTTTTCCGGCTGGTAAAGGTGAACAGCCGCTGCCGACGGTAGTTTTCTATCATGGTTTTCTCTCCTCAAAGCTGGTCTACAGCTATTTTGCCGTCGCGCTGGCGCAGGCCGGTTTCCGGGTGGTCATGCCTGATGCGCCGAATCATGGGGCACGCTTTACGGGCGATGAACAGGCGCGGCTGGGGCTGTTCTGGCAAACGCTGCACGGCAATCTGACCGAGTTCGCCGGGCTGCGTGACGCGCTTTTACAGGCCGGGCTGGTGGAGGGGAAACGGCTGGCGGTCGCAGGCGCATCAATGGGCGGAATGACGGCGCTGGGGATCATGGCCAGGCATCCGGAGGTGACGTCCGTGGCTTGCCTGATGGGATCGGGCTACTTTATGTCACTGGCAAAGACGCTGTTCCCGCCGCAGGCACCTCAGGAGATTGAGGCCCTGTTGTCTGAATGGGACGTCAGCCATGCGCTTTCGCAGCTGGCCGATCGTCCTCTGCTGCTGTGGCATGGGGATGCCGACGACGTCGTACCGCCCGGTGAAACGTTCCGTCTGCAACAGGCGCTACAGCGTGAAGGGCTGGACAGCAATCTGACCTGCCTGTGGGGTGCCGGTGTCCGGCACCGTATTACTCCGGCTGCGCTGGAAGCCACCGTGGAGTTTTTCCGTCAGCACCTTTAAACGCGCAGCACCGTGACACCCTGATCCTCGAGCTTGCTGAGGATCTCGGGGTTGGCGTTTTTGCCGGTGATCACCATGCTGATTTGCTCGGCGCGGCTGAAAAGCATGCCGGCGCGTTCACCGACCTTGCTGCTGTCGACCAGCACCACCAGTTTACCCACCACGTTGAGCATGTTCTGCTCTGCCATTGCGGTGAGCATATCGGTTTTATACAGGCCATCCGCCGTCAGGCCTTTGCCGCTGGTAAACATCCAGTGCCCGGCGTAGAGGCTGTTTTCACTGTCCTGCGGGCTAAGGGTTATGGACTGGCTCTTGTTATACTGACCGCCCATGATCACCACGCTTTCATGTTCCTGGTCAATGAGATAGTTGGCCAGCGGCAGATAGTTGGTAATGATTTGCACCGGCTTGCCGCACATCTCACGGCCCAGTAAAAACGCTGTCGAACCGCAGTTGATCACCACGCTCTCACCGGGATTCACCAGCTGTGATGCCGCTCTGGCAATCCGCACCTTTTCATCGTGATTCTGCGCCTGGTGAATATTCATCGGAGTCCAGCGTGGACGCTGCTGGCTGATGGCCTCTGCGCCGTTGCGGACTTTTTTCAGCTTGCCGCTTTCATCCAGCTTGTTAATGTCCCGCCGCGCGGTAGCAGGGGAGATCCCTAAACGTTCGATCACTTTCTCGACGGTGATAAACCCTGTTTGCGCCAGGAGTTCCAGTAAAATTTGATGCCGTTGCGCTTCCGTCATGAGCTATTCCGAAAAGAATTGATTTGAAAAGATGATATTTGAAATAGCATGAAATTACTAAATTAAATATGACATCGCCAGACACTGTGTCTGGCGATTGGGCTGCACAATCAGAGGAAGGACTTGAACGGCAGGTCTGGCTCAATGGTGAAGCAATCATCAAAACCACGCGGGTAGTGGTACTCGAGATTGTCTTTATCCAGCGGCCAGGTGAACTTGCCGCCAACCTGCCAGATGAACGGCTTGAAACCATACTTGAGTCGGTCTTTTTTCATCTCCCACAGGACGCGGATCTCTTGCGGATCGGCCTGGAAGTTTGACCAGATATCGTGGTGGAAGGGGATCACCACTTTGGTGTTCAGCGCTTCGGCCATGCGCAGCATGTCCGCGCTGGTCATTTTGTCGGTAATCCCGCGCGGGTTTTCACCGTAAGAGCCAAGCGCCACGTCAATCTGGTGCTCGTTACCGTGCTTCGCGTAGTAGTTGGAGTAGTGAGAGTCACCGCTGTGATACAGGGAACCGCCAGGCGTTTTGAACAGGTAGTTCACTGCGCGCTCGTCCATCCCGTCTGGCAGTACGCCTGCGGCTTTCTGGTCGGCAGGCAGGGTGATCAGCGCGGTGCGATCAAAGGCATCCAGCGCGTGAATTTCAACGTCTTTGATTTTCACCACGTCGCCCGGCTTCATCACAATGCAGCGCTCTTTTGGCACGCCCCAGCCAATCCACAAATCCACGCAGGTCTGCGGCCCGATAAAGGGTACGTCGTCCGCGCAGTTTTGCATTACCGCTGCCGCCACGTTCACGTCGATATGATCGTTGTGATCGTGGGTAGAGAGAACGGCGTCGATCTGGCGAATGGCGAAAGGATCAAGCACAAAAGGCGTGGTGCGCAGGTTCGGCTGGAGCTTTTCAACGCCGGCCATACGCTGCATCTGGTGGCCTTTTTTCATCAGTGGATTGCCGTGGCTCTGTTTGCCGGTGCCGCACCAGAAATCGACACAAATGTTGGCGCCGCCTTCTGATTTCAGCCAGATCCCGGTGCATCCAAGCCACCACATCGCAAATGTGCCAGGAGCAACCTGTTCCTGCTCGATCTCTTCGTTCAGCCAGCTACCCCACTCCGGAAAGGTACTCAAAATCCATGATTCACGGGTGATGGTTTTCACTTTACTCATCGTTTGACTCCTGGTTTTAATCAAAAGTAATCATGCTGTGACTTGTTGTGATTAATGCTGGCACTGTTTGAATCGATTTGCAATGGCTGATTTGCGGAAAATTCCCCTCGCCACATCACAGAAAATACACCACGTCGTTGTTAAGATAACCGCTACATATAATTAATATATTGAAAATTAAGAATTTATTTATCTTTCTGGATCGGTAGTGAAAATCATTACTAACTCCATGGAAATAAATTGCGTGATCCGTCACAAATAATCAAATGCAATCTTGTGGTGATTATTTGTGATTAATAGAGTGATGACACCAACCACACAGGGATTGCTCCTCGTGTTCTCATTTTCTGGAGAGAGTTATGGAGATCCTCTACAACGTCTTTACCGTTTTCTTTAATCAGGTAATGACCAACGCCCCGCTGTTGCTGGGTATCGTGACGTGCCTGGGGTACATCCTGCTGCGCAAAAGCGTCAGCGTGATTATCAAAGGCACCATCAAAACCATCATTGGTTTTATGCTGTTGCAGGCGGGGTCTGGCATTCTGACCAGCACGTTTAAGCCGGTCGTTGCCAAAATGTCTGAGGTATATGGCATTAACGGCGCCATCTCTGACACTTACGCGTCCATGATGGCCACCATCGATCGCATGGGGGATGCGTACAGCTGGGTTGGGTATGCGGTACTGCTCGCGCTGGCGCTGAACATCATTTACGTGCTCCTGCGCCGCATCACCGGTATTCGCACCATCATGCTCACCGGGCACATCATGTTCCAGCAGGCGGGGCTGATTGCCGTTTCTCTCTATATCTTCGGCTACCCAATGTGGACCACGGTCATCTGCACGGCAGTGCTGGTCTCGCTTTACTGGGGCATCACCTCCAACATGATGTATAAGCCAACGCAGGACGTTACTGACGGCTGCGGCTTCTCCATCGGTCACCAGCAGCAGTTCGCCTCCTGGATTGCGTACAAAGTTGCACCGTACCTGGGTAAAAAAGAGGAGAGTGTTGAAGACCTCAAATTGCCTGGCTGGTTGAATATCTTCCACGACAACATCGTCTCCACGGCGATTGTGATGACCCTTTTCTTCGGTGCCATCCTGCTCTCCTTTGGCATTGACGTGGTGCAGGCGATGGCGGGTAAAACCCACTGGACGGTCTATATCCTGCAAACCGGTTTCTCCTTTGCCGTGGCCATTTTCATCATCACTCAGGGCGTGCGTATGTTCGTCGCCGAGCTGTCGGAAGCGTTCAACGGTATCTCTCAGCGCCTGATCCCTGGCGCGGTGCTGGCGATTGACTGTGCGGCTATCTATAGCTTTGCGCCAAACGCCGTCGTCTGGGGCTTTATGTGGGGCACCATCGGCCAGCTGATTGCGGTCGGCATCCTGGTGGGCTGTGGCTCCTCAATCCTGATTATTCCTGGCTTTATCCCGATGTTCTTCTCCAACGCCACTATCGGCGTGTTTGCTAACCACTTCGGCGGATGGCGCGCCGCGCTCAAGATCTGCCTGGTGATGGGCATGGTTGAAATCTTCGGGTGCGTGTGGGCGGTCAAGCTCACCGGCATGAGCGCCTGGATGGGCATGGCGGACTGGTCAATTCTGGCGCCGCCGATGATGCAGGGCTTTGCGTCCGTCGGGCTGGTCTTTATGGCCGTCATCATCCTGATTGCACTGACTTATATGTTCTTCGCTGGCCGTTCGCTGCGAGCTGAAGAAGATGCGGAAAAACAAACAGCAGAAGTTTCTGCTCACTAAGGAGTTTCGATTATGACCGTACGTATCCTGGCTGTGTGTGGCAATGGGCAAGGAAGCTCCATGATCATGAAAATGAAAGTGGACCAGTTTTTAACCCAGTCAAACATTGACCACACGGTGAACAGCTGCGCAGTGGGTGAATACAAAAGTGAACTGAACGGCGCGGACATCATCATCGCTTCAACGCACATTGCCGGCGAGATTAGCGTGTCGGGCAACAAATACGTGGTAGGCGTGCGCAACATGCTGTCGCCTGCGGATTTTGGGCCAAAACTGCTGGAAGTGATCAAAGAGCACTTCCCACAAGACGTGAAGTAAGGATGCCACATGAAACTACGTGATTCGCTGGCTGGGAATAACTCCATACTTTTACAGGCCGAAGCCAGTACCTGGCAGGAAGCGGTGAAGCTGAGCGTGGACCTGCTGGTTAAGGCGGACGTTGTCGAGCCGCGTTATTACCAGGCCATCCTGGATGGCGTGGCGCAGCACGGCCCCTATTTTGTGATTGCCCCGGGGCTGGCAATGCCGCATGGCCGCCCGGAAGAGGGTGTCAAGAAAACCGGTTTTGCGCTGGTGACGCTGAAAACCCCGCTGGTGTTCAACCACGAAGATAACGACCCGGTCGACATTCTGATCACCATGGCAGCTGTCGATGCCAACACCCACCAGGAGGTGGGCATCATGCAGATCGTTAACCTGTTTGATGACGAAGCTAATTTTGACCGTTTACGTGCCTGCCGTACCGCGCAGGACGTGCTGGATTTAATTGATAACGCCACTGCGGCGGCCGTTTAAGAGGAATTGAAAATGTCATTACCAATGTTGCAGGTCGCGCTGGATAACCAGACGCTGTCTCACGCTTACGAAACCACCCGTCTGATTGCGGAAGAGGTGGACATCATCGAAGTCGGCACCATTCTGTGCGTGGGCGAAGGCGTTCGTGCGGTTCGTGACCTGAAGGCGCTCTATCCGCATAAAATCGTGCTGGCGGATGCCAAAATTGCCGATGCGGGCAAAATTCTCTCTCGCATGTGCTTTGAAGCCAACGCCGACTGGGTCACCGTGATCTGCTGTGCAGATATCAACACTGCGAAAGGCGCGCTGGACGTGGCGAAAGAGTTCAACGGCGACGTGCAGATTGAACTGACCGGCTTCTGGACCTGGGAGCAGGCACAGGAGTGGCGCGAAGCGGGTATCCAGCAGGTGGTTTATCACCGCAGCCGTGATGCGCAGGCCGCAGGTGTGGCGTGGGGCGAAGCTGATATCAACGCGATCAAACGCCTGGCCGATATGGGCTTCAAAGTGACCGTGACCGGTGGTCTGGCGCTGGAAGATCTGCCGCTGTTCAAGGGTATTCCAATCCACGTCTTTATTGCCGGTCGTAGCATTCGCGATGCGGAATCTCCTGTGGAAGCTGCGCGTCAGTTTAAACGCTCAATCGCTCAGCTTTGGGGTTAAGGAGCGGGTATGTTGTCAAAACAGGTCCCACTTGGCATCTATGAAAAGGCACTCCCTGCGGGGGAGTGCTGGCTGGAGCGGTTACAGCTGGCGAAGCAGCTGGGTTTCGATTTTGTCGAAATGTCGGTGGATGAGACGGACGAGCGTCTTTCTCGCCTGGACTGGCGCCGCGACCAGCGTCTGGCGCTGGTGAGCGCCATTGCCGAAACCGGCGTGCGCGTGCCGTCCATGTGCCTGAGCGCTCACCGTCGTTTTCCGCTTGGCAGCGAAGATGATGCCGTACGCGCCGAAGGGCTGGAGATCATGCGTAAAGCCATTCGCTTTGCACAGGATGTTGGTATTCGCGTGATCCAACTGGCGGGTTACGATGTTTACTATCAGGAAGCCAACGATGAAACGCGCCGTCGTTTCCGTGACGGCCTGAAAGAGAGCGTTGAGATGGCAAGCCGTGCGCAGGTGACGCTGGCGATGGAGATCATGGATTATCCATTGATGAACTCCATCAGCAAGGCGCTGGGCTACGCGCACTATCTGAACAATCCGTGGTTCCAGCTTTATCCGGATATCGGCAACCTGTCGGCATGGGATAACGACGTACAGATGGAGTTGCAGGCGGGCATCGGGCATATCGTGGCGGTGCACGTAAAAGATACCCGTCCCGGCGTGTTTAAAAACGTACCGTTCGGCACCGGGGTGGTGGATTTCGAACGGTGCTTCCAGACGCTCAAACAGACAGGTTATTGCGGACCTTAC
The DNA here is from genome assembly GCF_020224095.1 of Enterobacter sp. CCUG 70166. Classification (NCBI taxonomy): domain Bacteria; kingdom Pseudomonadati; phylum Pseudomonadota; class Gammaproteobacteria; order Enterobacterales; family Enterobacteriaceae; genus Enterobacter; species Enterobacter sp. CCUG 70166. The sequence goes on along the minus strand of NZ_NRIQ01000005.1, from coordinate 85,290 downwards.
CTGATTGAGATGTGGAGCGAAACCGCGGACGACCCGGCGGCAGAAGTGGCGAAAGCCCGGGACTGGGTACGCGAGCGCATGGCGCGGGCAGGCTTACTGGAGGCGGAACATGCTTAAGCTGAAACAGCAGGTCTTTGAGGCCAATATGGATCTCCCGCGCTATGGACTGGTGACGTTTACCTGGGGCAACGTAAGCGCCATCGATCGCGATCAGGGGCTGGTGGTGATTAAGCCGAGCGGCGTGGCCTATGACGCCATGAAAGTGGACGATATGGTGGTGGTTGACCTGGAAGGACACGTTGTTGAAGGCAAATGGCGTCCTTCTTCAGATACGGCAACCCATCTGGCGCTGTACCAGCGTTACCCGTCCCTGGGTGGTGTTGTGCATACCCATTCCACGCACGCCACCGCCTGGGCACAGGCCGGGCTGGCTATCCCTGCTTTGGGTACGACGCACGCGGACTACTTCTTCGGCGATATTCCCTGCACGCGGGCGTTAACGCAGGCTGAGGTCGAAGGCGAGTACGAACTTAACACCGGCAAGGTCATTATCGAAACGCTGGGTGAGACGGAACCACTGCATACGCCGGGTATTGTGGTGTACCAGCATGGTCCATTCTCCTGGGGTAAAGATGCGCATGACGCCGTGCATAACGCGGTGGTGATGGAAGAGGTGGCTCGAATGGCGTGGATTGCGCGCGGCATTAACCCACAGCTTCAGGGCATTGATGATTATCTGATGAACAAGCATTTCATGCGTAAGCACGGCCCGAATGCTTATTACGGGCAGAAGTGAATAAGTGCTCTGGAATACCGAAACTGTTGTAACCGGTGGTATTCCGGAGCCATTCATAAAAAAAGCCCCCGGCAGGGGGCAATCATATATAGCTATGATTTTCGTTGGCTTTCCTGGTGCTGGAGATAAAGCGTTACTGGTAAATATCTGCGCTGGCGCGCATATTGCCGTTGCTGCCGGGCTCACGTGTCAGTATGACGTGATAGTATTTTGCGCCCTGCGCATCGGTTTCTTCATTAAGCGCCTGATCTGCTTCACTTTCAGTGGCGAAGTTATGATTGATGTAAATAACGCCTAAGCTCTGCACATCATCCATGTTTCTGGCCTGTCGGCTGTCTATCTTGATGGCTGCCATCGCGTTTGCACTGAGCAAAAGCGCAGCCAAAATGGCGAATGCGATTCTTTTCATGATATGCGCTCCACAACTGCGTGCTGTGATATGGGGTAATGCTCTCCTTCTCTGCTTAAGGCTTCTGATTAAAGTGTAATCGCTACTCGGGTTGCGATGGGTGACCATTTCTGATGGTGTTGTTCAAAAAAACAGCGTTTCTGATAAGTGAGATTTTAAATCACCCACTTAGAACAGCTTTACCCTTTGTGCGAATTATTTGTGCAATCACCTTGTGTTTAGCGGGGCGCGCAAGTATTATGACGCGTCAATTTTTCAGCCGACCTTTAACACGTTCCTTGCCTCCCCGGGCCTCGGCTGACCCAGACAGGAGGCTGAATAATCCGTAAGGAGCAATTCGATGCGTCATTACGAAATCGTTTTTATGGTCCATCCTGACCAGAGCGAACAGGTTCCGGGTATGATCGAGCGTTACTCTGCTGCCATCACTGGTGCAGAAGGCACGATCCACCGTCTGGAAGACTGGGGCCGCCGTCAGCTGGCTTACCCAATCAACAAACTGCACAAAGCTCACTACGTTCTGATGAACGTTGAAGCGCCGCAGGAAGTGATTGATGAGCTGGAAACTACCTTCCGCTTCAACGATGCCGTTATCCGCAGCATGGTTATGCGTACCAAACACGCAGTGACCGAAGCATCTCCGATGGTTAAAGCGAAAGACGAGCGCCGTGAGCGTCGCGATGATTTCGCAAACGAAACCGCAGATGATTCTGATGCTGGGGATTCTGAAGAGTAATTTCTGATGACCAACCGTCTGGTGTTGTCCGGCACCGTGTGCAGGACCCCCCTTCGAAAGGTCAGCCCATCAGGAATTCCGCATTGCCAGTTCGTGCTTGAGCATCGTTCTGTGCAAGAGGAAGCCGGGTTTCACCGGCAGGCGTGGTGCCAAATGCCCGTTATCATTAGCGGACACGAAAACCAGGCCATTACTCACAGTTTAACGGTCGGTAGTGCAGTAATCGTTCAGGGGTTCATCTCTTGCCACAAGGCAAAGAACGGCCTGAGCAAAATGGTTCTGCATGCCGAGCAGATTGATTTGATAGATACTGGAGACTAGCCAAATGGCACGTTATTTCCGTCGTCGCAAGTTCTGCCGTTTCACCGCGGAAGGCGTTCAAGAGATCGACTATAAAGATATCGCAACGCTGAAAAACTACATCACCGAAAGCGGTAAGATTGTCCCAAGCCGTATCACCGGTACTCGTGCAAAATATCAGCGTCAGCTGGCTCGCGCTATCAAACGCGCTCGCTACCTGTCTCTGCTGCCGTACACTGATCGTCATCAGTAATCGGGCACGGTCCATTAATACGACTTTAAGAGGATAAGGTAATGCAAGTTATTCTGCTTGATAAAGTAGCAAACCTGGGCAGCCTGGGTGATCAGGTAAACGTTAAAGCGGGTTACGCTCGTAACTTCCTGGTACCACAGGGTAAAGCTGTTCCAGCTACTAAGAAAAACGTAGAGTTTTTCGAAGCACGTCGTGCTGAACTGGAAGCCAAACTGGCTGACGTTCTGGCGGCTGCTAACGCTCGCGCTGAAGCAATCAACGCACTGGGCACCGTTACCATCGCGTCTAAAGCCGGCGACGAAGGTAAACTGTTCGGTTCCATCGGTACCCGCGATATCGCTGATGCAGTCACTGCAGCAGGCGTTAAAGTGGCTAAGAGCGAAGTTCGCATGCCGAACGGCGTTCTGCGTACCACTGGTGAGCACGAAGTTGACTTCCAGGTTCACAGCGAAGTGTTCGCTAAACTGGTTGTTAACGTAGTAGCTGAGTAATTTTTTACTCTGCTCACGTCGAAGCGCCGGCCTTGTGCCGGCGTTTTGCTTTTTAGCGTGACCCTACGTCATGTTTTGCGATTGTAAGGTCGCTATTCCTGATGCATTCTCTGATAATAAATTGAAACGCAATTTTATTTATGAGATTTGTCATGGATACCGCTCTGCCCACGCCCGTCTTTGCCCGTCGAAATGTGGCCTATGCCTGCGCCACGCTCTGCTGTCTGCTTTGGGGAAGCTCATACCCGGCCATTAAAAGCGGCTACGAACTCTTCCAGATCGCGACCGATGATATTCCGTCCAAAGTCGTCTTTGCCGGATACCGTTTTCTGTTTGCCGGTGCGTTGCTGCTGCTCTTTGCCCTGGCCCAGCGTAAACCGATTGCCAGGCTCACACCCACGCAGTTTGGTCAGCTCACGATCCTCGGGCTGACCCAGACCACCATCCAGTACACCTTCTTTTATATCGGCCTTGCTTACACCACCGGGGTGAACGGTTCGATCATGAATGCCACCGGGACCTTCTTCAGCGTGCTGCTGGCGCACTTTATCTACCACAACGACAAACTCAGCTATAACAAAACGCTGGGCTGTGTTCTGGGCTTTACCGGCGTGATGCCGGTGAACTTCCACGGCGGGTTAAGTGATTTCCAGTTTGTCTGGCAAGGTGACGGATTTGTGGTGCTGGCGGCCTTTATTCTCTCTGCGGCCACGCTTTACGGGAAACGCATTTCCCAGACCGTTGACCCGACGGTGATGACGGGATGGCAGCTGGCGATAGGCGGGGCGGCACTGGTTGCGGGAGGCTATGCCACGGGCGGGGCGCTGGAGGTGCACAGCATGAAGGCCGTCGCCGTGCTGGGGTATCTGACGCTGCTCTCATCCGTGGCGTTCGCCCTGTGGAGCGCGCTGCTGAAAGTGAACCGCGTGAGTATGATTGCCCCGTTCAACTTTGACATACCTGTAGCAGGAACGGTGCTCTCCGCCATATTCCTCGGCGAAGACATTCTGGACATCAAATACGCGATTGCGCTGGTGCTGGTCTGCTCGGGGATCTGGTGGGTGAATAAACGTCGTGCCTGAGAACAAAAGTGCCGGGGGGCGGCTTCGCCTTACCCGGCCTGGGCTATTAACGTGCTCTGATAAAACTGCCGTCCGGCTGGCGGGTAAACAGTACCTGCTGCCCGTTTCCGGTATCGATCGTTAACCCGGTCACCACCCCACTGGCATTCTGGCGGATCTGCACCATCTGACCATTTTGCAGGTTGCTGAGCGGCTTGCCAGCCCCCTCGACTTGCGCCATGGCATACACATCCGTTGCCGGCAGATTGTGGTCGCGGAACAGCTGAGCAAGGGTTTTCCCTGGCTCTACGCGATACGAACGCCACTGCTGCTCAATGCCGGTGGGCTGTTGCGCCTGTGGCTCTGAAGGGGCGGCGGCCTGCTCCTGATCTTCCTGAACAGGTTCAGGTTCAACCGGCGCAACCTGGCCCGGATCGTTAGACGGTGTGACCAGTTGCGTCTGCATCGGCTGTGAATCAGGCTGCGGCTGGCTTTGCGACTGGATATCCAGCTCAGCATTGCGGCTTACCGGCCCGGTATCAACGTTGTCACTGCCGGAAGGAAGCAGGAAACCGATGACCATCAGCAACGCGCCGATGATAATGCCTCTGCGGTGCAAAGGCGGCAGCGGGTCCATGATGCGAAAGTTATCCGGCGCATGCCAGATTTTCGCCAGGGTAGGTTTCAGTTCAAATCGCCCGGGCATGGCTCTCCTCCTGCTCCGCGTCTTTTTATCCTGTCCTGAGAAGTGTAGTTTGCTAACTGCCTGATGGGCGTAACAAAGCCAGCTTTCGTGACATATATTAGGGAAAATCCTGACGGCTACTATTGTTTCCGTTTCGTCGCAGTTTGTCACCTTTACTTAAGACAAAGTTTTACCCATAAGGGCATGGCTGATATGCTGCCCGCTACTTTAAATGTGATGGAAGGAAAACCCATGACCACCCCGACTTTTGACACTATCGAAGCGCAGGCAAGCTACGGCATCGGCTTGCAGGTAGGACAGCAGCTGAGCGAATCCGGCCTGGAAGGTCTGTTACCGGAAGCGCTGGTGGCGGGTATCGCTGACGCGCTGGAAGGCAAGCAGCCCGCTGTGCCGGTTGACGTTGTGCACCGTGCGCTGCGTGAAATCCACGAACGTGCTGACACTGTACGTCGCGCGCGTTTCGAAGAGATGGCGGCAGAAGGCGTGAAATATCTGGAAGAGAACCGTGAGCGTGAAGGCGTGAACAGCACCGAGTCCGGCTTGCAGTTCCGCGTAATCAATCAGGGTGATGGCGCAATCCCGGCGCGTACCGACCACGTTCGCGTACACTACACCGGTAAGCTGATCGACGGCACCGTGTTCGACAGCTCCGTCGCGCGTGGCGAACCGGCTGAATTCCCGGTCAACGGCGTGATTGCAGGCTGGATCGAAGCCCTGACCCTGATGCCAGTAGGTTCAAAATGGGAACTGACTATCCCGCACAACCTGGCATACGGCGAGCGTGGCGCTGGCGCGTCCATTCCGCCATTCAGCACCCTGGTGTTTGAAGTCGAGCTGCTGGAAATCCTGTAATCGGTTTTTCTTATTTTCCTCTCTCCGATCGGGGAGAGGAAAATAGCGATAAAACCTGGAGTTACGACGGAATCAACATTTTGTATTGCAAACGAAACTGTTACGTGTATTTTTGTGAGCTGTTTCGCGCTGTATGAGTGATATGACACTCACTTTCAACATATTATTAACATAATATTCAAATCATAGTATTCATCCCGCCGATTCTTACCTACTATCGATTAGCCCTTACAAAGGGAACGTCATTTTTTTGGCGTATTTAAAGGCCAGAAGAGCCTTAACAACACAGACAGGCATAAACAGGAAAATATCACATGGTAGATCAGGTCAAAGTCGCCGCCGCAGAAGAGGCGACGTCTGAACAGTCGCTACGGCGAAATCTCACGAACCGTCACATTCAGCTCATTGCCATTGGCGGCGCCATCGGCACAGGGCTATTTATGGGCTCGGGCAAAACTATCAGTCTTGCAGGCCCGTCGATCATCTTCGTTTATATGATCATCGGTTTTATGCTCTTTTTCGTGATGCGTGCAATGGGTGAATTGCTGCTCTCGAACCTCGAATACAAATCCTTCAGCGACTTCGCGTCAGACCTGCTTGGCCCGTGGGCGGGCTATTTTACCGGCTGGACCTACTGGTTCTGCTGGGTGGTTACCGGCATGGCGGATGTTGTCGCTATTACGGCCTACGCCCAATTCTGGTTCCCCGGCCTGTCGGACTGGGTGGCCTCGCTGGCGGTGATTGTCCTGCTGCTGAGCCTCAACCTCGCGACCGTTAAAATGTTCGGTGAGATGGAGTTCTGGTTCGCGATGATCAAAATCGTCGCCATCATCGCGCTGATTGTCGTCGGGCTAGTAATGGTGCTGACGCACTTCCAGTCGCCAACTGGCGTTCAGGCCTCGTTTGCCCATCTGTGGAATGATGGCGGCTGGTTCCCGAAAGGCATCAGCGGCTTCTTCGCCGGTTTCCAGATTGCGGTGTTCGCGTTTGTCGGTATTGAGCTGGTGGGAACCACGGCGGCGGAAACTAAAGATCCGGAGAAATCCCTGCCGCGCGCGATCAACTCCATTCCGCTGCGTATCATCATGTTCTACGTGTTCGCGCTGATCATCATTATGTCCGTGACGCCATGGAGCTCAGTAGTGCCAACCAAGAGCCCGTTCGTCGAGCTGTTCGTTCTGGTGGGGCTGCCTGCTGCCGCGAGCCTGATTAACTTCGTGGTGCTGACCTCTGCGGCCTCTTCCGCGAACAGCGGCGTCTTCTCCACCAGCCGTATGCTGTTTGGTCTGGCGCAGGAGGGCGTTGCCCCGAGCGCGTTCGCCAAACTGTCTAAACGTGCGGTACCGGCGAAAGGGCTGACCTTCTCCTGCATCTGTCTGCTGGGCGGTGTGGTGATGCTCTACGTTAACCCGAGCGTAATCGGCGCGTTCACCATGATCACCACGGTGTCGGCGATCCTGTTTATGTTCGTCTGGACCATCATCCTCTGCTCATACCTGGTGTACCGCAAACAGCGTCCACATCTGCATGAGAAGTCGATCTACAAGATGCCACTGGGCAAGCTGATGTGCTGGGTGTGTATGGCGTTCTTCGTCTTCGTGCTGGTGCTACTGACGCTGGAAGAAGATACCCGTCAGGCACTGATCGTCACGCCGCTGTGGTTTATCGCGCTGGGGCTGGGCTGGCTGTTTATCGGTAAGAAACGGATGGCTGGCATGCGTTAAGCATGTTGCCGGGTGGCGCTGACGCTTACCCGGCTTACGTTCGAGGACGTTGTAGGCCCGGTAAGCGCTAGCGCCACCGGGCTTTTTTTATTTACCCGATAATGCACGCGGGAACAGAACGTTATTCTCAAGACTGATGTGTTCCATCAGATCGTCGATCATCTCGTTGATGCCGTTGTACATCGCTTTCCAGGTGGTGCACGCCTCTGGCGGCGGTGTGACATTGTGGGTGGTGTGTTTGATCACTTCCAGCAGTTCGCCGGCGTCATCATGTTCGCTTTCCATCACGCTGATTGGCCCCATTGCCTGGCTGCCCATGCCCTGTTTGATCATCGGGAAGAGGATCTGCTCCTCTTTCATCATGTGGCTGGATAGTTCTTCGTGCAGCATGGTCAGGTATTTTGCCAGGCCGCGCGGTACGGAAGGTTTATCGGCGTGAACGCGCTCAACTTTGGTGGCCTGTAAAATCAGCTCCGGCAGCTGTTCGCGGTGACGGTCGTGGTAACGCACAATGATATGGTCGATGATTTCAGCCAGCGGCGCGGTGCGCCAGTCTTTGTCGACAGGCTGTTCTGCCAGCTTAGCCAGCTCCGCTTCGATAGCTTCTACATCCAGCTCTTTACGCGACGCTGCGCGCGCCAGCGTTTGCTTACCGCCGCAGCAGTAATCCATATCGTATTTACGGAACAGCGCTGAAGCGCGAGGGATGGAGAGCGCCAGCTCGCCTAAGGGTTGGTCGCGGAAGGCCATAGCAGTTACCTCATCATCAGGAATATAAGATGCATTTTAAATGCATCTTTATGAGGATACTATAACCCTTTAGAGGCAAGGGTAAAAATGAGAAGGGGATCACAAAAAAAAGCGTGCTTTTAACTTGCTGATTGAATGCAGAAAAGGGCTTTCGAAAGTTTTTAAAGGTGGAGAAACAGTAAACAACCTGCCGCGCGTGCCGATAGATACAGGTCAGACAATACCTGTATATAAAAAAGGCAACGCATGTTTAAACGTATAAAAGTCATTACTCTTTTGATTTCGGTGCTGCTTGTGCTCGGCATCATGCAACTGATCTCCGCCGGCATTTTCATTAATGCGCTCAATAACGACAAAGAGAACTTCACCGTTTCTCAGCTTTCCAGCCAGAACGTCGCGGAGTTTACCGACGCCTGGATCAGCCTGAATCAGGCGCGTGTCACCCTTAACCGCGGCATGCTGCGTCTGCAAAGCAGCATGGCGTCGCAGATTAACGGCGGGCAGTTGAACGAGCTGGTCAATACCGCGAAAAACCTGCTGGCTGATGCCCAGACACATTACGATAAATATTACGCGCTGCCGGAAACGCCGGGTATGGACGAGCACCTGGCCGACAGGCTGGAAGAGCACTACCGCATCTACTCCGCCACGCTGACGCAAATGAACGTTCTGCTGGGGCAGGGCAATCTGGAGGATATGTTCAAACAAAATGCCGAACAGAAGCAGACCGCGATGCAAAAGGTCTATCGCGAATGGCGCGAGGCGCAGGCCGCGCTCACCGACAAAGGCATCAAAGACAATGAAAGCGACTACAAACGCATTCTGTGGATCCTCTCTGCGGTGATGCTGCTGGTGATCGCGGTGATTATTTCCAGCTGGATTGCGATGCGCCGCGTGCTGCTGCTGCCGCTGGAAGAGGTGATCAGCCATATCCGCGCCATTGCGGCAGGGGATTTAACCCAGCCGATTCAGGCTGAGGGTAAAAATGAAATGGCGATCCTGGCGCGCAACGTTCAGGAGATGCAGACTGCGCTGGCCAACACGGTGGGCGTAGTGCGTGAAGGCGCAGATACCATCTACACCGGCGCGGGTGAAATCTCGGCGGGCAGCAACGATCTCTCGTCTCGCACAGAGCAGCAGGCCGCTTCTCTGGAAGAGACGGCAGCCAGCATGGAACAGTTAACCGCCACCGTGAAGCAAAACGCCGATAACGCGCGTCAGGCGTCGCGTCTGGCGCTGGACGCCTCCTCCACCGCGAAGAAGGGCGGAAATGTGGTAGAAGGCGTGGTGCGCACCATGGACGAAATCGCCACCAGTTCCAGCAAAATTGCGCAAATTACCAACGTAATCGATGGCATTGCTTTCCAGACCAATATTCTGGCGCTGAACGCGGCGGTAGAAGCGGCGCGTGCGGGCGAGCAGGGGCGTGGCTTCGCGGTTGTCGCGGGTGAGGTGCGTACCCTTGCCCAGCGCAGCGCCCAGGCGGCGAAAGAGATCAAAGCCCTGATCGATGATTCCGGCGAGCGCGTTAACGCGGGCTCTCAGCTGGTAAATGAAGCGGGCGCGACGATGGCAGAGATCGTCAATGCAGTTACGCGCGTGACGGACATCATGGGGGAGATTGCGTCGGCCTCCGACGAACAGAGCCGCGGTATCGACCAGGTGGGCCAGGCGGTGGCGGAGATGGATCGCGTTACCCAACAGAACGCCTCGCTGGTGGAGGAGTCTGCGGCGGCGGCGGCGGCGCTGGAAGATCAGGCCGCGCGCCTGAACGACGCGGTGGCGGTGTTTAAGATCACCCGTAACCAGGCGGTGAAAGCCGCGCCAGTAAAGACCTATGTACCTAAAGCGCAGCCCGTAGCGGCGTCTGAAGCGAACTGGGAAACGTTCTGATACTGTGCCGGGTGGCGCTGACGCTTACCCGGCCTACGGTTTTGTAGGCCCTGCAAGCGAAGCGCCGCTGGGCGAAAAGCTCACCCCTCCGACGCCGGAACGACCATCGGTTTTTCCGGCTTCGCTCTCACCGCAATCACCACCCCAACGACCAGCAGCGCGATCCCGCAGGCCGTTAGCAGCGGCGGCACGCTCTGGCGCATCAGGAAGGTATAGAGCAGCCCGGCCAGCGTTTCAAAGACAATCAGCGGCCCCAGTATCACCGTCGGCAGCTTCTGGCTGGCAATGTTCCAGCACAGCGCGCCAACCCACGAACAGAGCACGGCAATGGCGACCATTAACCCGACGAATACCCACGGGCGCGGTCCGAAGGGCAGGGCGAAATCCGGATGCTGGCTACCCAGCCAGATACATGCACCCACATAGCCCAGCAACGAGACAGGAAGCGTGACCAGCGCCTGCGCCGTCGCCCACATCATCGGATGTTTATCCGGGTTTTCCCGCAGCCAGCGTGCGTTGCGCAGGGCATACCAGGCCCAGCAGACAACCGAAATAACCGCCAGAAAGATCCCAGAACCGTAACGCCACAAGCTGAAGTTTTCGAGGCCGTGGCGTAGCTCGGCAATATTCACGCACACCAGCCCCACGGCGATGCATACCAGCGCAGGCACCATTTTTGACCACGCCAGTTTGCCGTCACGCTGGCTATAAAGCAGGTTTGCGAAAACCGGAATGACCACCGGCAGCGTGCCGATAATCATGGTCGACACCGGCGCACCGGTACGCTGAATGGCGCTCGCCAGGCAGACGTAGTAGATAAGATTACCCATCATGGTCAGCCACAGCGCGGTGAGCCAGTCCTGGCAACTCAGCTGGCGCAGACGCGCACGCCCCAGCCATGCCAGCGGCACGGCAATAAGCCCCAGCGCCAGATAGCGTCCGGTCGACTGCAATATTGCCGGGTACTCAGGCACAATCAGCGGGCCGACGAAAATCAGCCCCCACATCAACCCTGCAAGCAGGGCATACAACACGCCGCTAATCATCTTTTCGTCCACAGTAATACATGTTGTAGCCAGTGTAGGAGGCACAGATGCACGCGTATTGTATGAGGTTGCGCATTAGCGCGGCGAAACCTGCTTCTGGTAACGCACGGGCGTAATGCCGTAGCGGCGGGTAAAGGCGCGGGTCAGGTGAGACTGATCGGTCAGCCCCGTTGCGGCGGCCACCTCGGCGGCAGGCATGCCGTGGGTGAGGAATGCTTTGGCGCGCCACAGCCGGATGGCCATCAGCATCTGGTGTGGGGTGACGTGAAAATGGGCCTTAAACTGGCGCTGGAAATGGTACGGGCTGAGCGACACGACGCTCGCCAGTTCGTCCAGGGTGAGCGCGCGCATATAGTTGTCGTGCAGATAGTCGCGAACGCGCTCGAAGCGGTGCGCGCCCTCCCGGGCTACCGGCGCGTGACGGGCCAGCGGCTGGAACGTCTCAATCAGATCCAGCAGCAACCCTTTTTGTGCCAGCGCATCGTTCGTATGCCAAAGGCCGTAAATCAGCTGGCCAATTTGCTGCGAGCGCAGCGGGTCGTGGCGGGTCACGTCGCTAAACCACCAGTGGCGAAGGCCGGTGACTTCTTCCAGCAGGTCGGGTTCGATATAGACCATCCGGTAGCGCCAGCCGCCTTCGGTGGCGGATTCGCCCGTGTGGATCTCGTCCGGGTTCATGGTCACGACCGATTTTTCAGCGGCTAAGTGTTGGGTACCGCGATAGCGGAAGCGTTCGGCGCCGGTTTCAATGGTGCCGATACCGAAGGCTTCATGCGTGTGAGGCTCAAAGGCGTAGTCAGCAATATGCGCGTGATATAGCTCCAGACCCGGCAACTGCGCCAGATGGCGAAAGCGCGCGCTGTCTCTCTCATCAGTAAACTGTTCCGGTACGCCTTGCACGGTGAGCCTCCTTGTGGGTCATCGCTTCATTATCCGAGATGACCCGAAGGGATGCCACAAAAAATAACCAATTCTTAACAATTACAGAATGGCTTTGATGCTCTCCGCCAGCGGCGTGGTCAGACGGCCAATCAGTTTACTCAGGGTACGGCTGTCGTCAAACAGGCCGCCTTTGGACGCACCGGTATCGGAATCCGCCAGCATCTCCGCCAGCCCGGCAGGCAGACCAACGCCTTTCAGTGCAGCGGCATAATCGGCTTCGCTGAGGTTCTGATACGTTACCGGCTTACCGCTCTGCTTGCTCAGCTCCGCAGCCAGTTCGCTCAGCGTCCAGGCATTGTCACCTGCCAGTTCATACACCTTGCCGGCGTGACCCTCTTCAGAAATCACTTTTGCCGCAGCCGCCGCGTAATCCGCACGGGTCGCAGAGGCAATTTTGCCTTCGCCTGCGGCACCTATAAATACGCCGTGTTCCAGCGCTGGCGGCGCGCTTGCCAGGTAGTTTTCGGTGTACCAGCCGTTGCGCAGCAGGGCGTAAGGCACGCCTGAAGCCGCCAGTGCATTTTCGGTTTCGACGTGCTCAACGTGCAGACCCAGCGGGGAGGTATCCGCATGCAGCAGGCTGGTGTAGGCGATAAGTTTCACCCCGGCGGCTTTGGCGGCGTTAATCACGTTCTGATGCTGTGCGGCGCGCTGGCCCACTTCGCTGGAGGAGATAAGCAGCAGCTTATCCACGCCGTTCAGGGCGGTGGTGAACGCGGCCTGGTCGGTATAGTCCGCCTGACGTACCACAATTCCCCGCTGGCTTAAGGCGTCGGCTTTTGCCGGGTTACGCACAATAGCCACGATCTGGCTGGCCGGAACGGTTTTCAGCAGTTCTTCAATAACGTGTTGGCCAAGCTGGCCGGTTGCGCCGGTAATCGCGATCATGATGAATCTCCTTCGTGTTTGTCTGGTGTTGTGGCACACTATCACCATAACTAACTTTTAGTAAGTACGCACAAAAAGGTAAGTATGAAAACACCGATACCGACGCTCAGCGAGCAAATGCGCGATGGCAATCTCTTCGCAGAACAGTGCCCGTCACGGGAAGTGCTCAAACATGTTACCAGCCGCTGGGGCGTGCTGATCCTGGTGGCGTTACGTCAGGGGACGCATCGTTTTAGCGATCTGCGCCGCAAGCTGGGCGGTGTGAGCGAGAAGATGCTGGCCCAATCGCTTCAGGCGCTGGAGCAGGACGGGTTTGTCGATCGCGTTTCTTATCCGGTTGTGCCGCCGCACGTGGAATACAGCCTGACGCCGATGGGGCTGGAGGTGAGCGAGAAGGTGGCCGCGCTGGCTGACTGGATTGAGGTCAATACGCCGCAGGTGCTGGCGAATAGGGACGAGCGTGCGGCGTAAACGCCGGGTATGTGCGGCCTGATGCCCTCGCCCTGACCCTCTCCCACGGGGCTGAGGGTTCCCCACAAAATAATGCCTGCACAGACGGCCCCCTCTCCCTTGAGGGAGAGGGCTGGGGTGAGGGGGACATACGGCTCTGGTGGTTATTCCGTTCACTTTATGTTCCTTGCTACTCTGTCACGGCATGAGCGGTGAACGTGCCAGGGTGGCTCAGTCGCCACCACCCTGGCGACCCGGGCTTCCGGCGATAAATCGCCGCTTCGCGGTGCCTTCGGCTTATTCCTTCCGGCTTATCGGGGACGGGCGGAGGTAACATCCCTGTAAAGCCCGCCCTCTCGGCGCATCCCTGCGCCTCGCCCCGGCCTACAGGAAACACCTCAGCGATTTACAGCCGGACCGAGGCATCGCTGAAAGCCCTCAGTTATTCTGAGGCAACGTTATCGCTTTTGCTTTCAAATTAGTGGGGAACCCTCAGCCCACGGGGAGAGGGAACAAACACCAAAAACGGCAACGAGCGTTGCCGTTTTGCTTTTACCTGCTCAAATCCACCTGATAAATCGCGAACCCAATATCATCCGTCGCGACCTGTTTCATCGGATACTGCGCCTTATCCTTGATAAACGCGGCTGCTTTATCGGACGGTGATGTCTCAAAGCGAATATCCAGCGTCGTGTCGCTGTGGATCGGCGCCAGACGCCAGTTGTTATCCACCGCCGGATGAATTTCACCCGCTTTTTTCGACTCCGCGCTAATCCACGCCGCCAGCACCGTACGGTTCTCATCCGGCGAGGCAAAGGCGATGTGGCTGTCACCCGTACCGGCAAACTTACCGCCATAGGCGCGGTAGTTGTTGGTCACCACCAGGAAAGTGGCATTCGGATCAATCGCTTTGCCGTTGAAGGTCAGGTGTTTGATGCGTTCTGCCTGCGGATTAATGGCCTGACATTCGCCGTCATATTTCGCGGGCTGGGTTATATCAATCTGATATTCCACGCCGTCGATCACGTCGAAGTTGTAGGTGCGGAAACCGTCCCAGTTTATCAGCGACTGCGGTTTGCTGCTGTGCGGATCGATCTGGTTGAACTGTCCGGCAGAGCACTCCAGCCACTCCTTCACCTCTTTCCCGGTGGCTTTCACCACCACGAGGGTGTTGGGATAGAGGTAGAGATCGGCGGCATTACGGAAGGTTAGCTGGCCTTTTTCCACCTCAACGTAGCTGGCCGGATCGTTCTTACGCCCGCCCACTTTGAATGGCGCCGCGGCAGACAGAACCGGCAGATTGGCCAGATCCGGATCGCCCTGAATATAGTGCTCGGCATAGGCTTTCTGCGCCATGTTGACTACCTGCACGGTCGGGTCATCCTGTACCAGCGCGAGGAAGCTGTACATGTTATCAGCCGATTTACCGATCGGCTTGCTGACAAATTCACGCGTTGCGTCGTGGTCATGCTTCAGGACGTCGACCAGCTTTTTATCTTCTTCGGCCAGGGATTTTTTTGCAGCGGCATCATAAATCGGACGCGCTTCCGCTTTCGACTGCGTGACTTTCCAGCTCCCGCTGTCGTTATTCAGCACCAGATCTACCACGCCAAGGTGGTCGCCCCACATGCCCGGCATCACCGATGGCACACCGTTGAGCGTCCCTTTTTCGATGTCCGCGCCTTTGATACTGGCGAAATCTTTGCCCGGGAAGACGGCGTGGGCGTGACCAAACAGGATCGCATCCACGCCCGGCACCTGGCTGAGGTAATACACGGAGTTCTCAGCCATCGCCTGATACGGGTCGGCCGAGAGGCCAGAGTGGGCCACAACGACCACCACATCTGCACCTTTCGCCCGCATCTCCGGCACGTATTTGCGCGCCGTTTCGGTAATGTCGTTGACGGTTACTTTCCCGTCGAGGTTGGCTTTATCCCACGTCATGATCTGCGGCGGCACAAAGCCGATATAGCCGATTTTCAGCATCTGTTTTTTACCGTCCTGGTCGACAACCTCGGTCTCTTTAATCAGGTAAGGGGTAAAGAGCGGCTTTTTCGTCTTAACGTCGATGATATTGGCATTAACGTACGGGAATTTTGCCCCTGCCAGCGCATCGTGCAGGTATTTCAGGCCGTAGTTAAATTCGTGGTTGCCCAGGTTGCCGACGGCATAGTCCAGCGTATTCATTGCCTTATAAACAGGATGGATCTCGCCTTTCTTTAGCCCCTTCGCCGCCATGTAGTCGCTGAGCGGGCTGCCCTGAATTAAGTCCCCGTTATCGACCAGCACGCTGTTTTTCACTTCACTGCGGGCGGCGTTGATCAAACTTGCCGTACGTACCAGTCCGAATTTTTCGACAGGCGTATCTTTGTAGTAATCGAAGTCCATCATGTTGCCGTGCAGATCGGTGGTTTCCAGAATGCGGAGATCCACCGTCGCTGCCTGAACGCTTGCCGCAATCAGCGTTGCCAGGAGCGTTGCGCTAAACTTAATCATCTGAGGAGTCCTTTTTTCGATCCAAGCCACAAAAGAGTATGTATGTAGTATTTGTTGCTTACAGAAGTGTGAATGCTGCCAGAAAAAAGAACGCTGAAACCAGAATTGCTTCACAGATAGCGGAATTGTTCACATTACGATATAACTAAAACAATAAGTTATGCCCACTGCGTTAACGAAGAGGTGGAGAATGTTAGATCAAATTTGTCAGCTCGCACGGGATGCGGGTGATGCCATTATGCAGGTGTACGACGGTGCGAAACCGATGGATGTTGTCAGCAAAGCGGACGACTCCCCGGTGACGGCGGCGGATATCGCGGCGCATACGGTGATCCTGAAAGGTTTGCAGACCCTGACGCCGGATATTCCGGTCCTTTCTGAAGAAGCGCCCCAGGGCTGGGACGAACGTCAGCACTGGCAGCGTTACTGGCTGGTGGACCCGCTGGACGGCACGAAAGAGTTCATCAAGCGTAACGGTGAATTTACCGTGAATATCGCCCTGATTGAAAAAGGAAAGGCGGTGCTTGGCGTGGTTTATGCCCCGGTGATGAAGGTGATGTACAGCGCGGCGGAAGGTAAAGCCTGGAAGGAAGAGTGCGGCGTGCGTAAGCAGATCCAGGTGCGAGATGCCCGTCCTCCGCTGGTGGTGATCAGCCGCTCGCACAGCGACAGCGAGCTGGAGGAGTACCTGCAACAGCTGGGCGAACACCAGACGACGTCGATCGGCTCGTCGCTGAAGTTCTGTCTTGTGGCGGAAGGGCAGGCGCAGTTGTACCCCCGTTTCGGGCCGACGAACGTCTGGGATACGGCGGCAGGGCATGCGGTGGCTGCGGCCGCAGGCGCGCATGTGCATGACTGGCAGGGTAAGCCACTGGACTACACCCCGCGCGAGTCGTTCCTCAATCCTGGCTTCAGGGTGTCACTTTACTGAGTCAGCAGCTTATGCAGCAGGGCTACTACCTGCTGCACCTCATCCTGCGTCAGCGCGCCGTCCTTAACCCACTGTACGCGACCGTTTTTGTCCAGCACAACAATCGCTGAACTCTCTTCTTCCAGCTGCCACGCCTTACGCGTCACGCCGTTGCTGTCGACAATAAACTGCGACCAGGGATAGAGCTTCTTATTGCTCTCAAGGCTTGAGCGCACAAACATCCCGGAGCCGGGAATCGCGTCGTCGGTATTCACGATGGTGGTGGTCTGGTAGCGATCGTGCGGGAGTTTTGCGGCCTTGATCGCTTCCACGAGGGTGGCGTTTTTCTCTTTAGCGGATGTACGTCCGGCAATATGCTGTACAACTCTCACTTTGCCCGCAAGCTGCGCGCTATTCCAGGCTTTGTAGCTAAACTTATCATTGTCGAGAATCAATTCTCCCCGGTCAGCAATGCCGACCGGCGGGACACGTTGTCCTTTTTCAAGGTTGTGTGCGGAAGCCATCAGCGGCAGCAACAGGCAAGCTGCTGCCAGGAGGTTACGTAGGGTCATGGTGTTTCCTTATTGTGAGCAGGTGATCCGACCACTTGGTCATGCGCTTTTAATCATAAGTGCGATCAATGGGCTTTTCCCGCAATCCCGATGCCAGTTTGCGGGCGAACGCACATATCCACGCAAAAACGACGGCATATACTGCTCTGTATCACGCTTTGCAAAGATTATTCTGAATAATTGTAATCAAACGGTAAATAAACTTATGCACACTGGGTAAGTACGAGGTTCTGGTCTATAGTCATTGGGCATCAAAATTTGCGCTCAGGACAGTCGGGCCGATTGTGGCACCGCAAGGGCGTATGATTCGCAGGAGATACAAGAATGAAAATTTTCCAACGCTACAACCCGCTTCAGGTGGCGAAGTACGTGAAGATCCTGTTCCGTGGACGGTTGTATATCAAGGATGTTGGCGCTTTTGAGTTCGATAAGGGCAAAATCCTTATCCCGAAAGTGAAGGACAAACAGCACTTGTCTGTGATGTCCGAAGTCAACCGTCAGGTTATGCGTCTGCAAACTGAGATGGCTTAACCAACGTGCTATGCAGTAGTAGTTAAAAAGACGGCTCCCGATGGGAGCCGTTGATGTTTGTGGGACATACAAAGGGTTACGCCGACACCTTATCTTCCGCATCTGGCAGCTTCGGTACCAGCACGGTCGGTTTACTATCAATGCGCGTTACCAGCAGTTGGTCGATGCGGTAGTTATCAATATCCACCACTTCAAACTTGAAGCCAGAGAATTTCACCGAGTCGGTACGTTTCGGGATCTTACGCAGCATAAACATCATAAAGCCGCCGATGGTCTCGTAGTTTCCGGACTGCGGGAACTCGTCGATGTCGAGCACGCGCATGACATCTTCAATCGGCGTACCACCATCGATCAGCCATGAGTTCTCATCACGCTGCACAATTTGCTCTTCCAGCCCCTGGCCGACCAGGTCGCCCATCAGCGTTGTCATGACGTCGTTGAGGGTGATAATGCCCACCACCAGCGCATATTCGTTCATGATCACCGCGAAGTCTTCACCGGCGGTTTTGAAACTTTCCAGCGCTTCGGAGAGCGTCAGGGTGTCCGGCACAATCAGGGTGTTGCGGATCTGCACGCCGCTGTTCAGCGCCAGGCTCTGGTTTGCTAGCACGCGGTTCAGCAGGTCTTTGGAGTCCACATAGCCGATGATATGGTCGATATCTTCGTTACAGACCAGGAACTTGGAGTGCGGATGCTGCGCCACTTTAGTCTTCAGGCTCTGCTCGTCTTCATGCAGATCGAACCAGATGATGTTCTCACGGCCGGTCATGGAGGACGGCACGGTACGGGATTCCAGTTCGAAAACGTTCTCGATCAGCTCGTGCTCCTGCTTGCGCAGCACGCCTGCCAGCGCCCCGGCTTCCACCACCGCATAAATATCGTCGGAGGTGATGTCGTCTTTACGCACCATCGGCAGCTTGAAGATGCGGAAAATGACGTTCGCCAGGCCGTTGAAGAACCACACCAGCGGACGGAAGACATACAGGCAGAAGCGCATCGGGTTGATGATACGCAAAGCCACAGCTTCTGGCGCAATCATACCGATGCGTTTCGGGGTCAGGTCCGCGAATAGAATGAACAAACCGGTGACCAGCGAGAAGGAGAGGATGAAGCTCAACTGCTCGGCCAGCTCTGCGGACATGTACTTTACAAAGAGGCTATAAAACGCCGGAGAAAATGCTGCATCGCCCACGATACCGCCAAGAATGGCGACCGCGTTCAGGCCAATCTGCACCACGGTAAAGAACATGCCTGGGTTTTCCTGCATTTTCAGAATGCGTGATGCGTTGATGTTGCCCTCGTCGGCAAGCAGCTTCAGTTTGATTTTACGGGAGGCAGCCAGCGAGATCTCCGATATCGAGAAAAATGCACTGACGGCAATAAGACAAAGTATTACTAAAATACTGTTTAACATAGTTTATCCGGCTTCTCGCCAGATCCTCAGAAGGGGAGTTGATACCATTCGTGTGAAGACACATTGAACTCAGCTCGTAGCGTTGAGCCGATTATTTCAGCGGTAGTATAGCGTAAAGGCGTGTAAATCTGCCAGAGGTCACGTTTTCGGCAAAAAGTGGCCGGATGAAAAGGCAGTGAGTGGTTAAGTAATGAACTGACACTTTTGCTTACAGGTGCGCCACGCGGCTCGCGTGGCGCTGATGTTGTAATCAGTCCTGCTGTGGAGGCAGACAGACGCCGATGCCGCCAATGCCGCAGTAGCCGTACGGATTTTTATGCAGATACTGCTGGTGGTCGTCTTCGGCATAGTAGAACGGTTTCGCAGTAGCGATTTCCGTCGTGACCTGACGTTTATCACCGGCTGCCTGCATCGCTTCCTGGAAACGCGTCAGGCTGGCGTGGGCCGCAGCCTCCTGCTCAGGGGTGAGCGGATAGATGGCCGAGCGGTATTGGGTGCCGTGATCGTTACCCTGACGCATGCCCTGCGCCGGGTCATGGTTTTCCCAGAACACCTGGAGCAGCTGTTCATAGCTAATGACGCTCGGGTCATACACCACACGCACCGCTTCAGCATGACCGGTCTCACCGGAACAGACTTCGCGGTAGGTTGGGTTAGGCGTATATCCTCCGGTGTAGCCCGCAGCGGTGCTGTACACGCCCGGCAGTTGCCAGAACAGGCGTTCTACGCCCCAGAAGCAGCCCATGGCAAACAGGGCGATCTCCATTCCATCAGGAACGTTTGTCATTGAATGGTTGTTTACGGCGTGTAATGTCGCCACTGGCATAGGGGTGTTGCGTCCCGGTAACGCATCGGCTTGTGATACCAAATGCTTTTTATCAAATAAACTCACGGTGGGGCCTCCGGGGTAGCGTTGTTTCGGTTAAGGTTGTCACGAAGCGTTTAATTGAACACAATAAATGCGATGAATGAGTCTAGATTTAATCATAAGAAATATTTGGGTGTTAGGCCCTTTTTCAACCCGTAATTTGGGTTTTTGGCTTTCAGGCCGTATTTTGCCGCGGAGCGGCACTGCATTTGCTTCCAGGGTGGAAACAGGGATATTCAGGAGAAAACGTGACAAAGATCCGCCAGTTATGTTTAGTCAGTTTAATGCTGACAAGCGGGATTGCCAGCGCGGCGAATGTCCGTTTGCAGGTTGAGGGGTTATCCGGGGCGCTGGAAAAAAACGTGCGTGCGCAGCTTTCCACCATCCAGAGCGATGAAGTCACGCCGGATCGGCGTTTTCGCGCGCGCGTGGATGACGCCATTCGCGAAGGCTTAAAGGCGTTGGGGTACTACGAACCCACCATTGATTTCGATTTACGCCCGCCGCCGGCTAAAGGACGTCAGGTATTGATTGCCCGCGTCTCGCCGGGAGAACCCGTCCTGATTGGCGGCACGAACGTGGTGCTGCGCGGCGGTGCACGCACGGATCGTGACTACCTGGATCTGCTCAGCAACCGCCCGAAAGTGGGCACCGTGCTTAATCACGGGGATTACGATCGCTTTAAAAAATCCTTAACCAGCGTTTCGCTGCGCAAAGGCTACTTTGACAGCCAGTTCAACAAAAGCCAGCTGGGCGTTGCGCTTGAACGACGTCAGGCATTCTGGGATATCGATTACGACAGCGGCGAGCGCTATCGGTTTGGCGATGTAACCTTTGAAGGATCGCAAATCCGTGATGAGTATCTGCAAAACCTGGTGCCGTTCAAAAAGGGCGACTACTACCAGTCTAGCGACCTGGGCGAGCTGAACCGTCGTTTATCTGCCACCGGCTGGTTTAACTCCGTGGTGGTGGCACCGCAATTTGATAAATCCCGTAAAACGAAAGTGTTACCGCTGCATGGCGTGGTCTCACCGCGCACCGAGAACACCATTGAGACCGGTGTCGGCTACTCCACGGACGTCGGCCCGCGTGTGAAAGCCTCGTGGAAAAAACCGTGGATGAACTCCTACGGTCACAGCCTGACCACCAGCGTCAGCCTGTCTGCGCCTGAACAGCAGCTGGACTTCAGCTATAAAATGCCGCTGCTGAAAAATCCGCTTGAGCAATACTACCTCGTGCAGGGCGGCTTTAAGCGTACCGATTTGAACGATACCGAGCAGGACTCGACGACGCTTGCGGTATCACGCTTCTGGGATCTCTCCAGCGGCTGGCAGCGCGCCATTAACCTGCGCTGGAGCCTTGACCACTTTACTCAGGCAAACGTCACCAACACCACCATGCTGCTTTATCCGGGCGTGATGATCAGCCGTACCCGCTCGCGCGGTGGCCTGATGCCGACCTGGGGCGATTCACAGCGCTACTCCATCGATTATTCCAACTCCGCCTGGGGCTCAGACGTGGATTTCTCCGTCGTGCAGGCGCAAAACGTCTGGATCCGTACCCTCTACGACAAGCACCGCTTTGTGGTTCGCGGCAACCTGGGCTGGATCGAAACCGGTGACTTCGAACGCGTTCCGCCAGATCTGCGTTTCTTCGCCGGGGGCGACCGCAGCATTCGCGGCTATAAGTACAAATCGATCTCACCTGAAAACGAGAAAGGCCAATTGACCGGGGCCTCTAAACTGGCGACCGGCTCGCTGGAGTATCAGTACAACGTCAGCGGCAAATGGTGGGGCGCCATGTTTGTCGACAGCGGCGAGGCGGTGAACGACATCCGCCGCAGCGATTTCAAAACCGGCGCGGGTGTGGGCGTGCGCTGGCAGTCACCGGTCGGGCCGATCAAGCTCGATTTCGCCGTTCCGGTGGGCGACAAAGAAGAACACGGTTTACAGTTTTACATCGGTCTGGGGCCTGAATTATGAGTTTATGGAAGAAGATAAGCCTCGGGGTGCTGATTTTTATCGTATTACTGCTCGGTACGGTGGCGTTTCTGGTGGGCACCACCACGGGTCTGCATCTGCTGTTTAACGCCGCGAACCGCTGGGTGCCAGGGCTGGAAATCGGCCAGGTGACGGGCGGCTGGCGCGATCTGCGCCTGAAGAATATTCGTTATGAACAGCCCGGCGTGGCGGTGAACGCGGGCGAATTTCATCTGGCGGTAAAGCTCGGCTGCCTGCGGGACAGCCAGCTTTGCGTAAACGATCTGTCGCTAAAAGATGTGAACGTGGCGATAGACTCCAAAAAAATGCCGAAGTCTGAGCCTGTCGAAGAAGAGGACAGCGGCCCGCTGAATCTCTCCACGCCGTACCCGATTGCGCTCTACCGGGTCGCGCTGGATAACGTCAATATCAAAATCGACGACACGACGGTATCGGTGATGGATTTCACCTCCGGTCTGCGCTGGCAGGAGAAAAACCTCACCCTGACCCCAACCTCCCTGCAAGGGCTGCTGATTGCGCTGCCGAAGGTGGCCGACGTGGCGCAGGAAGAGATCGTCGAGCCGAAGATCCAGAACCCGCAGCCGGAAGAAAAACCGCTGGGTGAAACGCTGAAAGATCTCTTCTCGAAACCGGTTCTGCCGGAGATGACCGACGTGCATCTGCCGCTGAACCTCAATATCGAAGAGTTTAAGGGCGAGCAGCTGCGTCTGACCGGCGATACCGATCTGACGGTCTTCAACATGCTGCTTAAAGTCAGCAGTATCGACGGCAACATGAAGCTCGACGCGCTGGATATCGATACCAACCAGGGGTCGGTAAACGCCTCAGGCAATGCGCTGCTGCGCGATAACTGGCCGGTAGATATTACCCTTAACAGCGCCCTGAACATCGATCCGCTGAAAGGCGAGAAGGTGAAGGTGAAAGTCGGCGGCGCGCTGCGCGAGAAGCTGGAGTTCGGCGTGAACCTCTCCGGCCCTGTGGATATGGTACTGCGCGGGCAAACCCAGCTGGCAGAGGCCGGTCTACCGCTCAACCTTGAGATTGTCAGCAAGCAGCTTTACTGGCCGTTCACCGGTGAAAAGCAGTTCCAGGCCGACGATCTAAAGCTGAAGCTGAGTGGCAAAATGACCGACTACACGCTGTCGTTCCGTACGGCAGTGAAGGGGCAGGGAGTACCGCCCGCCGATATTACTCTGGATGCGAAGGGTAACGAGTTGCAGGTTAACCTCGACAAGCTGACCGTGGCGGCGCTGGAAGGGAAAACCGAGCTGACCGCGCTGCTCGACTGGCAGCAGGCGATCAGCTGGCGCGGCGAGCTGAAGCTGACCGGGATCAACACCGCTAAAGAAGTCCCGGACTGGCCGTCAAAACTGAATGGTCTGATCAAAACCCGCGGTAGCCTGTACGGCGGCACCTGGCAGATGGACGTGCCGGAACTCAAGCTCACCGGTAATGTGAAGCAGAACAAAGTCAACGTAGAGGGCTCGCTTAAGGGCAACAGCTATCTCCAGTGGGTGATCCCGGGCCTGCACGTGGCGCTGGGCCGCAACACGGCAGATATCAAAGGCGAGCTGGGGGTGAAAGATCTCGATCTGGATGCCACCATCGACGCGCCAAATCTCGATAACGCCCTGCCGGGTCTTGGCGGGACGGCGAAGGGGTTAGTGAAGGTTCGCGGTACAGTGGAGGCGCCGCAGCTGCTGGCGGACATCACCGCCTATAACCTGCGCTGGCAGGAACTTTCCATTGCCCGCGTGCGCGTCGAAGGGGACGTGAAATCCACCGATCAGATCGGCGGAAACCTGGACCTGCGCGTGGAGCGTATCTCCCAGCCGGACGTGAACATCAGTCTGGTCACGCTGGCGGCAAAAGGTAACGAAAAGCAGCACGATCTCCAGCTGCGCGTGCAGGGCGAGCCGGTCTCCGGGCAGCTGCACCTGACGGGCAGTTTTGACCGCCAGGCAACGCGCTGGAAGGGCGTGCTGGATAACACCCGCTTCAGCACGCCGGTCGGCCCGCTGGTGCTGTCCCGATCCATCGCGCTGGACTACCGCAATGCGGAGCAAAAGATCAGCATTGGGCCACACTGCTGGACCAACCCGAATGCTGAGCTGTGCGTGCCGCAGACCATTGATGCGGGCGCGGAAGGACGCGCGCAGATCAACCTCAACCGTTTTGACCTGGCGATGCTGAAACCGTTTATGCCGGAAACCACCCAGGCCAGCGGGGTCTTCAGCGGTAAAGCGGACGTCGCGTGGGACACCACCAAAGAGGGACTGCCGCAGGGCAGCGTTACCCTCTCCGGGCGTAACGTGAAGGTGACGCAGGAGGTCAATGACGCGCCGCTGCCGGTGGCGTTCGACACCCTGAATGTGAACGCTGACCTGCGTAACAATCGTGCGGAACTGGGATGGCTTATTCGTCTGACCAACAACGGTCAGCTTGACGGACAGGTGCAAATTACCGATCCGCAAGGGCGGCGCAATCTCGGCGGCAACGTCAATATTCGCAACTTCAACCTGGCGATGGTGAATCCGATTTTCTCGCGGGGAGAAAAGGCGGCGGGGATGCTCAGCGCCAACCTGCGTCTGGCGGGGGATGCGCAAAGCCCGCAGCTGTTTGGCCAAATGCGGTTAAACGGCGTGGACATTGACGGTAACTTTATGCCGTTCGATATGCAGCCAAGCCAGCTGACGATGAACTTTAACGGCCAAAGCTCAACCCTCAGTGGCTCAGTGCTGACACAGCAGGGACAAATCAACCTGACTGGTGACGCAGACTGGAGCCAGCTCGACAACTGGCGCGCCCGTATTGCGGCCAAGGGCAGCAGGGTGCGTATCACGGTACCGCCGATGGTGCGCCTGGACGTGTCGCCAGACGTGGTCTTTGAGGCAACGCCGAGTCTCTTCACCCTGGACGGCCGCGTCGACGTGCCCTGGGCGCGCATCGTGGTTCACGAAGTGCCGGAAAGCGCGGTTGGCGTCTCCAGTGATGAAGTTATGCTCAATGAAAATCTGAAACCTGTTGAACAGAAGAGCGCTGGCATACCGATCAATAGTAATCTTATTGTGCACGTGGGGAATAACGTGCGTTTGGACGCGTTTGGGCTGAAGGCGAGACTCACGGGTGACCTGAAGGTGGCGCAGGATCAACAGGGGCTTGGCCTCAATGGACAAATCAATATTCCTGAAGGGCGCTTCCATGCCTACGGTCAGGATTTGATTGTGCGTAAAGGTGAGCTGCTGTTCTCCGGCCCACCGGATCAGCCGGTACTCAATATCGAAGCGATCCGTAACCCGGAAGCCACCGAAGATGATGTGATTGCGGGCGTGCGCGTGACGGGCTCCGCCGATGAACCTAAGGCAGAGATCTTCTCTGACCCGGCCATGTCGCAACAGGAAGCGCTCTCCTACCTGCTGCGCGGCCAGGGTCTGGATAGCCAACAGGGCGATGGTGCGGCAATGACATCGATGTTAGTCGGTCTGGGGGTTGCACAAAATGGTCAGGTTGTGGGTAAAATCGGCGAGACGTTTGGCGTAAGCAATCTGGCGCTGGACACTCAGGGCGTGGGTGACTCTTCGCAGGTAGTGGTCAGCGGCTATGTACTGCCGGGTCTACAGGTAAAATATGGCGTGGGGATCTTTGACTCACTGGCTACACTCACGTTACGTTATCGCCTGATGCCTAAGCTATATCTGGAAGCAGTGTCCGGCGTAGACCAGGCACTTGATCTGCTCTATCAGTTTGAGTTTTAGCAATGCGAATATTTGTTTACGGCAGTTTACGAACCAAGCAAGGCAACAGCCACTGGATGACCAACGCCCAGTTGCTGGGAAATTACACAATCGAAAACTACCAGTTGTACAGTCTGGGCCACTATCCAGGCGCGGTTCCGGGGAACGGAACGGTACAGGGTGAGGTTTATCG
Source organism: Enterobacter sp. CCUG 70166 (assembly GCF_020224095.1). Classification (NCBI taxonomy): domain Bacteria; kingdom Pseudomonadati; phylum Pseudomonadota; class Gammaproteobacteria; order Enterobacterales; family Enterobacteriaceae; genus Enterobacter; species Enterobacter sp. CCUG 70166. The sequence goes on along the minus strand of NZ_NRIQ01000005.1, from coordinate 59,275 downwards.
TATTGATAATGCTACGCTGGCCGAACTTGATGCCTTGCGCACCAGGGGCGGTGAATACGCTCGCCAGTTGATCCAGACGCCTTACGGCAGTGCATGGATGTATGTGTACCAACGTTCGGTCAACGGGTTAACGCTGATTGAAAGCGGTAACTGGTTAGACAGAGACCAGTTCTGAAAAACGACAGCGCCACCGTAAGGTGGCGTTATCGTTTTGCGCCTCTTGCTGATTGTAGGCCCGTGCAAGCGTAGCGCCGCCGGGCGCATCGAAAGGCATAAAAAAGCCCCGACGCGCGGGGCTTAGTATCAGCAGTAAGAATTACTTCTTAGCAGCACGCTCGAAAGACGCGATGATTTCTGCTTTCGCCGCTTCTGCGTTATCCCAGCCTTCAACTTTAACCCATTTGCCTTTTTCGAGATCTTTGTAGTGCTCGAAGAAGTGGGCGATCTGCGCTTTCAGCAGCTCTGGCAGGTCGTTCACATCTTTAATGTGATCGTACTCTTTGCTCAGCTTGGTGTGCGGTACGGCAACCAGTTTCGCATCTTCACCCGCTTCGTCAGTCATTTTCAGCACGCCAACAGGACGGCAGCGAATGACGGAGCCTGGCTGCAATGGGTATGGTGTTGGGACCAGTACGTCAACCGGATCACCGTCCAGAGACAGAGTGTGGTTGATGTAGCCGTAGTTGCACGGATAGAACATGGCGGTAGACATGAAACGGTCAACGAACAGCGCACCGGTGTCTTTGTCGATTTCGTATTTGATTGGATCTGCGTTGGCCGGGATTTCGATCACAACGTAGATGTCTTCTGGCAGTTCTTTACCCGCAGGGACGTTGAGTAAGCTCATGTCGGTGTCCTTTAAAATGGATGGTAAACAAGTGGCAGGTATTATAGCCAACTGGCGCTGAAAGTCTTCGCCTGTTTTCGTCTTATCTCCCTCGCGCTTTCACTTTTCAGACCGTTTCCATGACAGGATAATCCATAAACTCAGCCGCATTTTAAATGTGGAAATGAAAGCGATTACAAACTTGTGATTAACGTTTTATTCACTTTTCTGAAGTGTGATGTAACGCAATCCGTAACATATTCCATTGGCTATAGTTCATCCGCAGAACATCTTTTAACCAACAATAACCTACCCTACGAGGACGTTCATATGTGGAAGCGCTTACTTCTTGTTACAGCAGTTTCGGCAGCCATGTCGTCTATGGCGATGGCCGCACCGTTAACCGTTGGATTTTCGCAGGTCGGATCTGAATCCGGCTGGCGCGCCGCTGAAACGAACGTGGCGAAAAGTGAGGCCGAAAAGCGCGGTATTACCCTGAAAATCGCCGATGGTCAGCAAAAGCAAGAGAATCAGATTAAAGCGGTGCGCTCTTTTATCGCTCAGGGCGTGGATGCCATCTTTATCGCCCCGGTTGTTGCCACGGGCTGGGAACCGGTGCTGAAGGAAGCTAAAGAGGCTGAAATTCCTGTGTTCCTGCTCGACCGTTCCATCGACGTAAAAGACAAATCTCTCTATATGACCACCGTCACCGCCGATAACGTGCTGGAAGGCAAACTGATTGGTGACTGGCTGGTGAAGCAGGTGGATGGCAAGCCGTGTAACGTGGTTGAGTTGCAGGGCACCGTCGGGGCGAGCGTGGCTATCGACCGTAAGAAAGGTTTCGCGGAGGCCATCGCCAAAGCACCAAACATCAAGATCATCCGTTCTCAGTCCGGCGACTTCACCCGCAGCAAAGGTAAAGAGGTCATGGAAAGCTTCATCAAGGCAGAAAATAACGGCAAAAATATCTGCATGGTTTACGCCCACAACGACGACATGGTGATCGGCGCCATCCAGGCCATCAAAGAAGCGGGCCTGAAGCCGGGCAAAGATATTCTCACCGGCTCGATCGACGGCGTACCGGACATCTACAAAGCGATGATTGACGGCGAAGCGAACGCCAGCGTGGAGCTGACGCCGAACATGGCGGGCCCGGCATTCGATGCGCTGGAGAAATTCAAGAAAGACGGCACCCAGCCTGAGAAGTTGACCATCACCAAATCCACGCTCTACCTGCCGGACACGGCGAAAGAAGAGTTAGAGAAGAAGAAAAATATGGGCTACTAAGCTCAGCCCCCCTCACCCTAGCCCTCTCCCCGGAGGGGAGAGGGAAAAGGGCAGTTTGGGCAGAAAATTAAAGACTGGCACGAATAATCCCCTCTCCCCTCCGGGGAGAGGGTCAGGGTGAGGGGAAACCATGACCACCGAACAACACCAGGAAATCCTCCGCACAGAGGGCCTGAGTAAATTTTTCCCTGGCGTTAAGGCGCTGGATAACGTTGATTTCAGCCTGCGGCGTGGGGAGATCATGGCGTTGCTCGGCGAAAACGGGGCGGGGAAGTCGACGCTGATTAAAACCCTGACCGGGGTCTATCACGCCGATCGCGGCGCTATCTGGCTGGAAGGTAATGCTATTTCGCCCAAAAACACCGCGCATGCGCAGCAACTGGGGATCGGCACGGTCTACCAGGAAGTGAACCTGCTGCCAAACATGTCGGTAGCGGATAACCTGTTTATTGGCCGCGAGCCCAGACGTTTTGGCCTGCTGCGCCGTAAAGAGATGGAAGCGCGCGCCGCGAAGCTGATGGAATCGTATGGCTTCTCTCTCGACGTGCGCGAACCGCTGAACCGTTTTTCCGTGGCGATGCAGCAGATCGTGGCGATCTGTCGCGCTATCGATCTCTCGGCGAAAGTGCTGATCCTCGATGAACCCACCGCCAGCCTCGATACCCAGGAAGTGGAGATGCTTTTTACCCTGATGCGCCAGCTGCGCGATCAGGGCGTGAGCCTGATCTTTGTTACGCACTTCCTCGATCAGGTTTACGAGGTAAGCGACCGTATTACGGTGCTGCGCAACGGCGGCTTTGTCGGCTGCCGGGAAACCCGCGAGCTGCCGCAGATTGAGCTGGTCAAAATGATGCTGGGCCGCGAGCTGGAGACCAACGCACTCCAGCGCGCGGGCCGCACGCTGCTGAGCGAAAAACCGATCGCCGCGTTTCACGATTACGGCAAAAAAGGGACCATCGCGCCGTTTAACCTCGAAGTACGCCCCGGTGAAATTGTGGGTCTGGCAGGGCTGTTAGGCTCCGGGCGCACCGAAACCGCCGAAGTGATCTTCGGGATCAAACCTGCCGACAGCGGAACGGCGCTGATCAAAGGCAAACCGCAAACGCTACGTTCACCGCATCAGGCGTCGTGCCTCGGCGTGGGCTTCTGCCCGGAGGACAGAAAAACGGACGGGATTATTGCCGCCGCCTCGGTGCGGGAAAACATCATTCTGGCGCTACAGGCCCAGCGCGGCTGGCTGCGTCCGATCCCTAAGCGCGAGCAGAACGCCATTGCCGAGCGCTTCATCCGCCAGCTCGGTATCCGTACCCCGAGCGCGGAACAGCCCATCGAGTTCCTTTCGGGCGGTAATCAGCAGAAGGTGTTGCTCTCGCGCTGGCTGCTGACCAAACCGCAGTTCCTGATCCTCGACGAGCCCACGCGCGGTATCGACGTGGGCGCGCATGCCGAAATCATCCGGCTTATCGAAACGCTGTGCGCCGACGGTCTGGCGCTGCTGGTGATCTCGTCTGAGCTGGAGGAGCTGGTTGGCTATGCCGATCGCGTCATCATCATGCGCGATCGCAGGCAGGTGGCAGAGATCCCGCTGGATAAACTGTCGGTTCCGGCGATCATGAATGCCATCGCGGCGTAAGGAGTCATATGTGATGTCCCGTTCTCTTTCGCAAACTGGCGAAGCGAAGCGCCGCTTCAGCTGGCCGACCGGCACGCCGCAAATCGTGGCGCTGCTGCTGGTGCTGCTGGTGGATAGCCTGGTGGCTCCGCATTTCTTCCAGATCGTCGTGCAGGATGGCCGCCTGTTTGGTAGCCCGATCGACATCTTAAACCGTGCCGCGCCCGTGGCGCTGCTGGCGATTGGCATGACGCTGGTGATTGCCACCGGCGGGATTGACCTCTCCGTCGGTGCGGTAATGGCAATTGCGGGCGCCACCGCCGCCTCGATGACCGTTGTCGGGCACAGCCTGCCGGTGGTTCTGCTGGCCGCGCTGGGCTCCGGTGTATTAGCCGGGCTGTGGAACGGCATTCTGGTCGCGGTGCTCAAGATCCAGCCGTTTGTCGCGACGTTGATTTTGATGGTGGCCGGGCGCGGTGTGGCGCAGCTTATCACCTCCGGTCAAATCGTCACCTTTACCTCCCCGAATCTTGCGTGGATCGGCAGCGGTAATTTTCTGTTCTTCCCGACGCCGGTTATCGTCGCGCTGGTGACGCTGGTAGTGTTCTGGCTTTTCACCCGCAAAACGGCGCTCGGGATGTTCATCGAAGCGGTGGGGATTAACATTCGGGCCGCGAAAAACGCCGGGGTAAATACACGGCTGATGGTGATGCTGACCTATGTGCTGAGCGGCGTCTGTGCTGCGATTGCCGGGGTGATTGTGGCGGCCGACATTCGCGGGGCGGATGCCAACAACGCCGGACTCTGGCTGGAGCTTGATGCGATCCTCGCGGTGGTTATCGGCGGTGGGTCGCTGATGGGCGGACGTTTTAATCTGCTGCTCTCGGTGGTGGGGGCGTTAATTATTCAGGGTATGAATACCGGTATTTTGCTCTCCGGGTTCCAGCCGGAGCTTAATCAGGTCGTCAAAGCGGTCGTGGTGCTTATCGTACTTATCGTGCAGTCGCCGCGCTTTATCATTCTCATTAAGGGGTTCCGCGGTCATGATAAAACGTAATTTGCCGTTAATGATCACGCTGGGTGTGTTCGTGCTGGGATACCTTTACTGCCTGACCCAGTTCCCGGGCTTCGCCTCCACGCGGGTGATTTGCAACATCCTGACCGACAACGCCTTTTTAGGCATTATCGCCGTCGGCATGACGTTTGTGATCCTCTCCGGCGGGATCGATCTCTCCGTTGGGTCGGTGATCGCCTTTACCGGCGTGTTCCTTGCCAAGGCGATTGGCTTTTGGGGCATTTCGCCGCTGCTGGCGTTTCCGCTGGTGCTGGTCATGGGCTGCGCGTTCGGCGCCTTTATGGGGCTTTTGATCGACGCGCTGAAAATCCCGGCGTTTATCATCACCCTCGCCGGGATGTTCTTCCTGCGCGGCGTGAGCTATCTGGTGTCGGAGGAGTCAATTCCGATTAATCACCCGATCTACGACACGCTCTCCAGCCTTGCGTGGAAAATTCCCGGCGGAGGGCGCCTGAGCGCAATGGGGCTGCTGATGCTGGGCGTGGTGGTGATCGGGATCTTCCTCGCTCACCGTACCCGGTTTGGTAACCAGGTTTATGCCATTGGCGGCAGCGCCACGTCCGCGAACCTGATGGGGATTTCCACGCGCAGCACCACCATCCGCATCTATATGCTTTCGACCGGCCTTGCCACGCTCGCGGGGATTGTGTTTTCGGTATACACCCAGGCAGGCTATGCCCTGGCGGGGGTGGGCGTTGAGCTTGACGCCATTGCCTCGGTGGTGATTGGCGGTACGCTGCTCAGCGGCGGGGTAGGGACGGTGCTCGGTACGCTGTTTGGCGTGGCGATCCAGGGGCTGATTCAGACCTATATCAACTTCGACGGCACGCTCAGCTCCTGGTGGACCAAAATCGCCATCGGTATTCTGCTGTTTATTTTTATCGCGCTCCAGCGCGGCCTGACGGTGCTGTGGGAGAACCGCCAGAGCTCGCCTGTTACCCGTGTGAATACATCTTTAACAGGGCGATAACATGCTGAAATTGCTTAAACTCTAAACATTTTCCGGTAGCGGTCGATACTCTTTTTTTATGCCCAGAAATATCTCGCTACCGGAAATAACATCATGCTTAAAACGCTATCGATTCGTACCGGCTTGCTCTCTTTACTGGCCGTTATGACCCTTCTGCTGCTGATTGTCAGCGGCATCGGCATTTATGCCCTTACGCAAAGTTCTGCTTCTCTCCAGCGCATCAATCATCTTCAGGGTGAACAGATGGTGCAGCTGAATGCCGGCTATACGCTGATCCTGCGCGCGCGTAACGAAGCGGGACAGGCCGTCCGCATGATGGAGGTCGGCCTGCTGGACGATGCGGCCAGGGCGGTCAAAACCATTAACCAGGAAGTGGCGCTGGCACAGAAAACGCTCAAGGGCGTGATCGGCGGCGGCGTGGCGGATGAGCAGGGGCAAAAGCTGCTGGATAACGTCGCCGCGAGCCTGGCGGTGTACAACCAGCAGGGTATCAGCCCGATGCTGAAAGCCCTGAACGAGCAAAGCGCGGACGGCTATTACGATCTGCTGGAAAGCAAGCTGGTCCCGGTGGCGAAGCAGTTTGATAACGATATGCAGGCGTTCCAGACGTGGAGCGAGGCGCGCGGCAAAGCGGAGGTGAGCGCCGTGCAGGCGAGTAAAACCCGTGTGCTGATCCTGATTATCGTCGCGGCGCTGCTGACGGCAGGCATTATCGTGCTGGCCTGGCTGGTGCTGCGCCATATGCTGCTCAAGCCGCTTTCAGCCTCAATTGCCCAGCTGGAGCACGTAGCGGCCGGGGATTTAACCCACACCCTGAACGCGCCGGCGAGCCAGGAATTTAATCGCCTCAACGCGGTCATCGAAGAGATGCGCCAGTCGCTGATGAACTCCGTTCTGCGGGTGCGTGACGCCAGCTCGCAGATTGATACCGGCAGCCGCGAGCTGACGGCAGGGAACCTGAACCTGGCCCAGCGCACGGAATCCACCGCCACCTCGCTGGAACAGACGGCCGCCAGCATGGAAGAGATCACCGCCACGGTGAAACTTAACGCCGATAACGCCGGGCAGGCGCACCAGCTGGCGCAGTCGGTCTCCGATACCGCCGATCATGGCAGCGAAATGGTCTGCTACGTCATTGAGAAGATGCGCGACATCGCCGGCAGCTCGGCGCGCATCGCCGATATCCTGAGCGTCATCGACGGCATTGCCTTCCAGACCAATATTCTGGCGCTGAACGCCTCCGTGGAAGCGGCGCGCGCGGGCGAGCAGGGACGGGGTTTTGCGGTCGTGGCGGGTGAGGTGCGTAATCTCGCCAGCCGCAGTGCTGATGCGGCGAAAGAGATCCGCTCGCTGATCAGCGATTCGCAAACCCACGTGAACGAGGGCAGCGAGCTGGCGCAACAGGCCGGTGAGACGATGGACGAGATCGCTACCGAAGTGCTGCGTATGACCAAACTGATGCGAGAAATTGCGACGGCGTCTCAGGAGCAGAGCCGCGGTATTGAGCAGGTTAACATTGCCGTCAATCAGATGGATGAAACGGTGCAACAAAACGCGGCGCTGGTTCAGCAATCCTCTGCGGCAACGCGTTCCCTGGAGGAACAATCGCGCGAGCTGATGGAGGCGATGGCATCCTTCAAACTGACGGCGCAAACGGCATGATAAAAATAGGGGAGCCTGTCGGGCTCCCCTATTTACGCGTTACGCGTCCGGGAATTCGCGGATCATGCGTTCAACGTCTTCAACCATGTGGTCGTTGCCGACAAAGAACGAACGGCGCTGGTGCAGGCTTTCCGGCACGATATCCAGAATACGCTCTTTACCGTCACTCGCTTTGCCGCCTGCCTGTTCGGCCAGGAATGCCATCGGGTTGCACTCGTACAGCAGACGCAGTTTTCCGTCCGGGTGGCTGGCGGTGCTTGGGTAGAGGTAAATACCACCCTTCAGCAGGTTACGGTGGAAATCCGCCACCAGCGAGCCGATATAGCGCGAGGTGTACGGGCGCTGGGTGGCTTTATCCTCTTCCTGGCAGAATTTGATGTATTTCTTCACGCCATTCGGGAATCGGATGTAGTTGCCTTCGTTGATGGAGTAGGTATTGCCCTTCTCCGGGAAGCGCATGCGCTCCTGGCTCAGACAGAAAACGCCCAGCGACGGATCGTAGGTAAAGGCGTGCACGCCGCAGCCGGTGGTGTACACCAGCATGGTGGATGAGCCATACACCACGTAACCGGCAGCAACCTGCTTGCTGCCCGGCTGCAGGAAGTCTTCTTCCGTCACCGGTGTGCCAACCGGGGTGACGCGACGGTAGATGGAGAAAATGGTACCGACAGAAACGTTAACGTCGATGTTGGAGGAGCCGTCCAGCGGATCCATCAGAACAACGTATTTTGCGTGTTCACACCCTTCGAATACGACGATCTCATCTTCTTCTTCAGAGGCGATACCCGCAACGATGTCGCGCGCGCGCAGTGCTGCTTTCAGTTTTTCATTGGCGAACAGGTCGAGTTTCTGTTGAACCTCACCCTGAACGTTCTCGGCACCGCTGGCACCCAGGATATCGACCAGACCGGCCTTGTTGATATCGCGGTGGATGATCTTAGCGCCCAGCTTTATTGCCGACAGCAAAGCAGTGAGCTCACCCGTAGCATGAGAGAACTCGTGCTGCTTTTCGACAATAAATTCACCTAACGTTTTCATAACACTTTCCCTGCATCTTATGTTGAGTAAAGCGGTTGATGTCCAACAATCTTAACAAACATTCAAATATTAGCGCAGAGGTGAATCGCGCCAGCAAAATACGGATTTACCTGAAATGCGTTTCACAGCCGCTGACATGTGAGTAAAATGTGCGCCACATTGAAGAAGGATAGTGACGTATGCGCATTCATATATTGGGGATTTGTGGCACTTTCATGGGCGGACTGGCAATGCTGGCGCGCTCGCTGGGCCATGAAGTGACAGGTTCGGACGCCAATGTGTATCCGCCGATGAGCACGCTGCTGGAGAAGCAGGGGATTTCTCTGATTCAGGGATATGACGCCAGCCAGCTCGAGCCGCAGCCGGATCTGGTGATCGTTGGTAACGCCATGACCCGTGGGAATCCATGCGTTGAAGCGGTGCTGGAACGTAATATCCCGTACATGTCTGGCCCGCAGTGGCTGCATGACTTTGTCCTGCGCGACCGCTGGGTTGTCGCCGTTGCCGGGACGCACGGCAAAACCACCACCGCCGGTATGGCGACCTGGATCCTCGAAGCCTGCGGCTACAAGCCGGGGTTCGTGATCGGCGGCGTGCCCGGGAATTTCGACGTCTCCGCGCGTCTGGGCGACAGCCCGTTCTTTGTGATTGAAGCGGATGAATACGACTGCGCGTTCTTCGACAAGCGCTCCAAGTTCGTGCATTACTGCCCACGCACGCTGATCCTCAACAACCTTGAGTTCGATCACGCGGATATCTTTGACGACCTGAAAGCGATTCAGAAACAGTTCCACCATCTGGTGCGCATTGTTCCGGGTCAGGGCCGCATTATCCTGCCGGAGAACGACATCAACCTGAAGCAGACTATGGCGATGGGGTGCTGGAGCGAGCAGGAGCTGGTTGGCGAGCAGGGGCACTGGCAGGCGAAAAAGCTCAACGCGGATGCTTCCGAATGGGAAGTGCTGCTCGACGGCGAAAAAGTGGGCGAAGTGAAGTGGGGCCTGGTGGGCGAGCACAATATGCACAACGGCCTGATGGCGATCGCCGCGGCGCGTCACGTGGGCGTACTGCCTGCGGATGCCGCCAATGCGCTGGGTTCGTTCATTAACGCCCGCCGCCGTCTGGAGCTGCGTGGTGAAGCGAATGGCGTGACGGTGTACGACGATTTCGCGCACCACCCAACCGCCATTCTGGCGACGCTTGCCGCATTGCGTGGCAAAGTTGGCGGCACCGCGCGCATTCTGGCCGTGCTGGAACCGCGTTCGAACACCATGAAAATGGGGATATGCAAAGACGATCTCGCGCCGTCCTTAGGGCGTGCCGACGAGGTCTTCCTCCTGCAACCGCAGCATATTCCGTGGCAGGTGGCCGAAGTGGCCGACGCCTGCATTCAGCCAGCGCACTGGAGTGCGGACGTGGATGTCTTAGCGGATATGGTGGTGAAAGCCGCACAGCCTGGCGATCACATTCTGGTGATGAGCAACGGCGGGTTTGGTGGGATCCATCAGAAGCTGCTGGACGGTCTGGCGAAGAAAGCCGCGGCCGCAGAGTAAAAAAAGGCCCGGTGGCGTTAGCGCTTCCCGGGCCTACATTATCTCTTCTCCCTCTCCCCTTTGGGGAGAGGGCTGGGGTGAGGGGTTTACTCTTCGTTCTCAGACAGCTCGCGCAGATACTGGAAAATCAGACGCGCAGACTTCGGCGGCTTATTCCCTTCTTTCTCTTTCTTCGCGTTACGGATCAAAGAACGCAGCTGCTGGCGGTCGGCATTCGGCCACAGGTTCAGCACTTCAGGTACCGCGTCATCACCTTGCTCGATCAGACGGTCGCGGATCTGCTCCAGCTTATGGAACAGCGCAACCTGCTGGTTGTGGCGGTTCTTAAGTTTATCCAGCGCCTGACGGATCGGCTCAACATCGCGCTGACGCAGCAGTTTCCCGATAAGCTGAAGCTGGCGGCGACGCCCTTCTTTCTTGATTTTCTGTGCCAGTTCAATGGCATCGCGCAGATCCTGGTCGAGCGGGATCTTATCCAGCGCGTTCTTACCCAGTTCTACCATTTCTGCGCCAAGCTGTTTTAACTCTTCGGCGTCACGTTTAATTTCACTTTTACTGACCCAGATGATCTCATCATCTTCGTCTTCGATGTCATCACCGGGAACGTCGTCGAGCCAGTCTTCGGGCTGCTTAGTCATGTCAGGCTCCTTAAAAAAAGAGGCTAATGTTACCAGTTAAGACGCGCACTGAAAAACGGTTCTCTGTTAGACTTCACTTAACTCTCTCTTACAGTATGGCATTTGCGATGAAAGTAACCTCACAAGTTGAAGCGCAGCGTAAGATCCTGGAAGAAGCCGTCTCCACCGCGCTGATGCTCGCTTCAGGTAAATCAGATGGCGCCGAAGTGGCGGTCAGCAAAACCACCGGCATTAGCGTGAGCACCCGCTATGGCGAAGTGGAGAATGTAGAATTTAATAGCGATGGCGCGCTGGGGATCACGGTGTATCACCAGAATCGCAAAGGCAGCGCGTCGTCTACCGATCTCAGCCCGGATGCCATCGCCCGTACAGTGCAGGCGGCGCTGGATATCGCGCGGTACACCTCCCCGGATCCTTACGCTGGCGTGGCTGATAAAGAGCTGCTGGCGTTTGACGCGCCGGATCTCGATCTGTTCCATCCGGCGGAAGTGACCCCGGATGAGGCCATTGAGCTGGCCTCGCGCGCCGAGCAGGCGTCTTTGCAGGCTGACAAACGCATCACCAATACCGAAGGCGGCAGCTTTAACAGCCACTACGGCATCAAAGTGTTTGGTAACTCCCATGGCATGTTGCAGGGGTACTGCTCAACCCGCCACTCGCTTTCCAGCTGCGTGATCGCCGAAGAGAACGGCGATATGGAGCGTGATTACGCGTATACCATTGGCCGCGCGCTGGGGGATTTGCAGTCTCCGGAGTGGGTGGGAAAAGAGTGCGCCGAACGTACGCTGTCACGCCTCTCGCCGCGTAAACTCTCCACCATGAAAGCCCCGGTCATTTTTGCCAACGAAGTGGCAACCGGTCTGTTTGGTCATCTGGTGGGGGCGATTGCGGGTGGTTCGGTGTACCGTAAATCGACCTTCCTGCTCGACTCGCTGGGCAAGCAGATCCTGCCGGAATGGCTGACCATCGAAGAGCACCCGCACCTGCTGAAAGGGCTGGCCTCCACGCCGTTCGACAGCGAAGGCGTGCGCACGGAGCGCCGGGATATCGTTAAAGACGGCATTCTGACCCAGTGGCTGCTGACCAACTACTCCGCGCGTAAGCTGGGGCTGAAAAGCACCGGGCACGCGGGCGGCATTCATAACTGGCGCATTGCCGGGCAGGGCCTGAATTTTGAACAGATGCTGAAAGAGATGGGCACCGGTCTGGTGGTCACCGAGCTGATGGGGCAGGGCGTGAGCGGTATCACCGGCGACTACTCTCGCGGCGCAGCGGGCTTCTGGGTCGAAAACGGTGAAATTCAGTATCCGGTGAGCGAAATCACCATCGCCGGCAACCTCAAGGACATGTGGCGCAATATTGTTACGGTCGGTAACGATATTGAAACACGCAGCAATATTCAGTGTGGTTCTGTATTACTGCCGGAGATGAAAATCGCCGGGCAATAATCCCCGTAAAAGCGTGATTTATAATAAAAAAGGAAGTGAGCAATGCGTAAACACCTGTTAGCGATCGTCGCGGCTTCAACGCTGGTTCTTGGCTCATCTGCGTTTGCTGCCGATCTTGAAGACAACATGGACATCCTCAGTCAAAACCTGAAGGTGGTGCAGAAAACCGACGATGCGGCGGAGATGAAAGACGCACTGACCAAAATGCGTGAAGCGGCGCTGGATGCGCAAAAAGCGACGCCGCCGAAGCTGGAAAGCAAAGCGGCGGACAGCGCCGAGATGAAAGACTACCGCCACGGTTTTGACGTGCTGGTCGGCCAGATCGACGGCGCGCTGAAGCTGGCTAACGAAGGCAAAGTGAAGGAAGCCCAGGCGGCAGCCGACCAGTTTGCGGCGACCCGCAACGCGTATCACAAAAAGTATCGTTGATAGTCTGGATGAGCGGGGCGCGTTAAGCATCCCCGCTCACACTCTTCTCCCTCCCCATAAGAAAACCTTATCCACATCACATTTCTACGAGCCTGCTCGTAATCTTTTCCACTCCGCTTACCTGTTTAGTGCCGCGTAATAGCGTGATATTCATCACGTAAATCCAGCGATTAATCCAGATTCACCGCATTTATGTGGCACAGATCACTGCCGCGGCTCGCCTTTCCACTTCGAAGTGGAAAACAACTCGCTACAAACAACGCCCCCTCGACGTTAGTTTTATTCCAGAGCCATTAACGGGGTAAGACGAGTGATTAACGGAGCGGTAATGAACGACGTTGGGGAACAGGCGGTGCAAACAGAACAGCTCGCGAACACCATGCTTCAGCAGGTCTACGCCCTGCTGGCCCGGCACAACATCATCCCCAACGCGGTACAGGAGCAGATGCTGACCTCCCACGTTCGCGCAATGGCGCACCGGTCTGTGACCGGCGAGCCGCTGCCGGAGGTTGAAGCAGAGCTGTTCGACGAAATTTCACCAGATTCAATGCAACTTGCCCGTGAAGTGGTAGCGCAGTTTGGCAATCTTCCTGATGAAGAAGCCTGGCTGCTCTCCGTTCACTTCGAAGTCGCGAAAGACAACCTTTAAGGAGCAACACATGGAACAGATTACAGTCGTGATTGGCGATCGCCTGGGTAAAGGTCAGAAAGTGGCTGCGGGTGTGGAAAAAGCCGGCGGACGCGCGGTTGTCGTACCGGGCATGGCAGCGGATATGAAGCTCGGTGACGTGATGAAAGCAGAAAACGCCACCTTCGGGATCTCGTTCTGCGGCAGCGGCGGCGCGGGTGCCATCACCGCCCAGACCAAATACGGCTACAAGGCCAAATACGGCATGCGCTCCGTGGATGAGGGGGTGACCGCTATCAACGAAGGCTGCAACGTGCTGGGCTTTGGCTTTATGGATAAAGAAGAGCTGGGCGAGCGTCTGGTACAGGCGTGGCAGAAGAAATACGGCGCGTAAGCATGAAAGAACAGTTCACGACCACGGTGAGAGTGAAGGGGAAGGGCGACGCCAAAGCGCGCGCCTTTGCCGACGCCCTCAACCACGTACAGGCCGCGGTGATGAAAGCCTCACCGCATATCTTACTGCGTATTGAGCCACAGGATGTGCAGGTTGTTCAGGCGCAAGAAGCGGTGCGAAAAGAAGCGTTTTTGTTCTTCTTTCTGCGTCGGGAAAGACGCACCTACAGCGTGGAGCTGGATGTGACCGTCAACGTGACCGCCATCAATCTCGACCAGGTGGATTTCGTCACGCAACGCTGATTATTCATAAAAGGGCAGACTGATGTTCTTAATTATATTAATAAAATCGCTCATCATTGGCGGCCTGGTTGGCGTCGGTGTTGGAGCCGGGGCTGCACGCATGTTTCATGCGCCTACCACTCAGGGTATGGGCGCGTTTCGTACATTGGGGGAACTGAACTCCTGTGAAGGGGATCCGGCGTCCCACTTCTCCTTTGGGTTAGGTTTCTTCTTTAACGCCTGGGCCTCTTCCGTGGCCGCAGGTGCCTTCACACAGGACGTTGACCACCGCATCATCCCGAACTGGGGTGCTGCTGCACTGATGATCAAAAACCGTAACGTCGGTGAAACGCTGCATGACCCGCGCAAAATGGCGATTGCCTGCGGCATTATCGGCATGATTGTCGTGACCTTCCTTAACCTGACCGCCTCCTCCGTTCCGGCTGCGCTTCAGGTCACCGCCGTGAAGGTGCTGGTGCCTGCCGCGAACCTGCTGGTCAACACCGTGATGCCGGTGATCTTCTGGCTGGCAGCCATCGACGCGGGTAAAAAATCGGGCTTCTGGGCCACCATCTTTGGCGGCGCAGCGCAGCTGATCATGGGTAACGCCGTGCCGGGCCTGGTGCTGGGGATCCTGATCGGTAAAGGCGTGGAAGAGAGCGGCTGGAACCACGTCACCAAAGTGATGATGGCGGCGATCGTCCTGCTGTTTGTGCTGAGCGGCTTCTTCCGCGGCTTCGACATGAAGATGATCGAATCCTTCCATCTGACCGTGCCGAACTGGCTCGACATGATCCACAACTCGCTCAGCGGTAAATAACAGGAGCCTCTAAATGGAACAGAATAAAGGTTTTTGGTATGCCGACTGGTCGTTCCCGATCTTCGTTGGCCTGCTCTCCTCCGGCGTCTTCGCCGGGACGCACATGTACTACCTCTACGGTATCGGCGCGTTTAACGAAGTGGCCTTCGTGGCGATGCTGAAAGCGGGAATCGATACCGGCGTTTACGGCGCGGTGGCGGCGTTCGGCGCAAGCTTCCTGTTCGCCCGTATCATCGAAGGGTCGCTGGTCGGGATTCTCGACATCGGCGGGGCGATCCAGACCGGCGTGGGCCTCGGCGTACCGGCGCTGCTGCTGGGCGCGGGGATCATGTTCCCGGTGACCAACTTTATTGCCTCGCTGATTACCGGCCTGGTGATTGGTCTGGCGATTGGCTACGTCATCATCCTGGCGCGTAAGTTCACCATCAACCAGAGTAACTCCACCTACGGTGCAGACGTGATGATGGGCGCGGGTAACGCCTCCGGCCGCTTCCTCGGGCCGTTGATTATCCTCAGCGCCATGACCGCCTCCATTCCAATCGGCGTCGGTTCCCTGGTGGGCGCGCTGCTGTTCTACATCTGGCAGAAGCCGATTACCGGTGGCGCCATCCTCGGCGCAATGATTTTGGGCTGGCTGTTCCCGGTCGCCCTTTAATACCTGCGGGCGCTTCGGTGCCCGCCTTATCAGGAGAACCCCATGTTTGATCTACTCCTGCGCCGTGCGCGCCTCGCCGACGATAACCTGACCGATATCGCCATTCAGGACGGGAAGATCGCCGCGACAGGCCAAATTGACGCTCCCGCTCGTAAAACGGTTGAGCTTAACGGTGACGTGTTCGTCAGCGCGGGCTGGATTGACTCCCACGTCCACTGCTACCCGAACTCCCCGATCTACCACGACGAGCCGGACAGCGTGGGCATTGCCACCGGCGTCACCACCGTGGTGGACGCGGGCAGTACCGGGGCCGACGACGTGGATGATTTTTACGCCATTACCCGCAAAGCATCCACCGAGGTGTTTGCCCTGCTGAACATCTCCCGCGTGGGGCTGATTGCCCAGAACGAGCTGGCCAATATGGCCAATATTGATGCTGATGCGGTGAAGCAGGCGGTGACGCGCTACCCGGATTTTATCGTCGGCCTGAAGGCGCGCATGAGCAGCAGCGTGGTCGGTGAAAACGGCATTACCCCGCTGGAGCGCGCGAAAGCGATTCAAAAAGAGAATGGCGACCTGCCGCTGATGGTGCACATCGGCAACAACCCGCCGAACCTTGATGAGATTGCCGAGCTGTTAAGCTCCGGCGACATCATTACCCACTGCTACAACGGCAAGCCCAACCGCATTCTGACGCCCTCCGGCGAGCTGCGCGCCTCCATTACGTCTGCGCTGAAGCGCGGCGTGCGTCTGGACGTCGGCCACGGCACGGCGAGCTTCAGCTTTGAGGTGGCGAAACGCGCCATCGCGATGGGCATTCTGCCGCACACCATCAGCTCGGATATCTACTGCCGCAACCGCATCAACGGCCCGGTCGGCTCGCTGGCAAGCGTGATGTCGAAATTCCTCGCCATCGGCATGTCATTGCCGCAGGTGATTGACTGCGTCACCGCCAACGCCGCCGACGGCCTGCGCCTGACGCGCAAAGGCCGCATTCAGCCTGGCCTCGACGCTGACCTGACGCTGTTCACCCTTAAACGCCAGCCGACGGTGCTGACGGATGCTGAAAACGACAGCCTGCAGGCTGAACACATTCTGGTGCCGCTTGCCGCGATCCGCGCGGGCAAGGGCTACATGACCGAACAAGGGAGCACGGAACATGCCTTCGATTTATGAGAAGTACAACTTAAAGCAGGTTATCAACACCTCTGGCCGCATGACGGCGCTGGGTGTCTCCACGCCGCGCCCGGAAGTGGTGCAGGCGGCGATGGACGGCATGAATCACTATTTCGAGATAAAGGATCTGGTCAATAAAACCGGCGAATACATCGCGAAGTTGCTGGAGGTGGAAGGCGCAACGGTGGTCTCCTGCGCGTCAGCGGGCATTGCCCAGTCCGTGGCGGCGGTACTGGTGAAAGACAGCGACTGGCTGCTGGAAAACCTGCACGTCACACCGATTGAGAACAACGAGATCGTCCTGCCGAAAGGCCACAACGTTAACTTTGGCGCGCCGGTAGGCACCATGGTAGCGCTGGGTGGCGGCAGGCTGGTGGAAGCGGGCTACGCCAACGAATGCTCTGCCGATCAGCTGGCGGCAGCGATCACCCCGCGTACAGCGGCTATCCTCTACATTAAATCGCACCACTGCGTACAGAAAAGCATGCTCAGCGTCGAGCAGGCGGCGGTGGTTGCGCGTAAACACGACCTGCCGCTGATCGTTGATGCCGCGGCGGAAGAAGATCTGCATACCTATTACCGATCCGGCGCCGATCTGGTGATCTACAGCGGCGCGAAGGCGATTGAAGGGCCAACCAGCGGCCTGGTGATCGGCAAAACCCAGTACGTTGAGTGGGTGAAGCGCCAGACGGCGGGCATTGGCCGCGCGATGAAGGTGGGCAAAGAGGGCATTCTTGGCCTGACCTGCGCCATCGAACACTACCTGACGGCCACCAAAGAGAGCGGGGCCGAGATGGTGTCGAAGATGACGCCGTTTATTGACGCGCTCAACACCCTGAACGGCGTCACCGCGCGCGTGGTCTGGGACAGCGCCGGACGCGACATCGCCCGCACCGAGATTAAGTTTGACGAAGCCACCACCGGCGTTGGCACCGGTGAACTGGTGAACGCGCTGAAGCAGGGCGAATACGCCATTTACTTCCGTGGCTATAAAGCTAACGAAGGGATTATCGAAGCGGATGTGCGCAGCGTGAATGCTGATCAGCTGAACATCGTGTACCGCCGTATTAGCGAAGTATTAGGACAGGAGAAAAAAGCATGAAACTGACCCCCAACTTTTACCGTGACCGCGTCTGCCTGAACGTGCTGGCAGGATCGAAAGCCAACGCCAGCGCCATTTACGAGGCGGCGGAAGGTCATGTGCTGGTGGGCGTGCTCTCCAAAAATTACCCCGACGTGGCGAGCGCCGTCGCGGATATGCGCGAGTACGCGGCACTGATTGATAACGCGCTCTCTGTGGGGCTGGGCGCAGGCGATCCGAACCAGTCGGCGATGGTGAGTGAAATCTCCCGCCAGGTACAGCCGCAGCACGTCAATCAGGTCTTTACCGGCGTGGCCGCCAGCCGCGCGCTGCTGGGGCAGAATGAGTCGGTGGTCAATGGCCTGGTCTCCCCGACCGGCACCGTCGGCATGGTTAAAATTTCCACCGGCCCGCTGAGCAGCAACGCGCCGGACGGCATTGTGCCGGTGGAAACCGCGATTGCCCTGCTGAAAGATTTCGGCGGCAGCTCAATCAAGTACTTCCCGATGGGCGGCCTCAAGTGCCGTGACGAGTATAAAGCGGTGGCGGAAGCCTGCGCCCGTCACGACTTCTGGCTGGAGCCGACCGGGGGAATCGATCTGGAGAACTTTGAGGAGATCCTGCAGATCGCCCTGGACGCGGGCGTGAGCAAAATCATCCCGCATATCTACAGCTCGATTATCGACAAAGCCAGCGGCGACACGCGTCCGGAAGATGTGCGTACGCTGCTGGAGATGACGAAGAAGCTGGTGAAGTAGAACCTGCCCCTCACCCCAGCCCTCTCCCCAAAGGGGAGAGGGTGTAATCGTCCCCTCTCCCCTTTGGGAAGAGGGTTAGGGTGAGGGGAAACACACCGCACACACCCGAAGGAGCCACCATGCACACCCGTACCCTGCTTGTCGCTTCACTCTCAATGCTCGCCACCGCCGCTGTCGCCCAGACGCAATACGCCTGGGTGGGTACCTATAATCCCAACGGCGAAGGGCTGTACCGTTTTACCGTCGACCCGCAAACCGGCGCGCTCGATAACAAAACGCTGGTGAGCCAACTCCCGAACGCTGCGCAGCTTACCGTCTCGCACGACGGCAAAATGCTCTACCTGGCAAGCGAGGTGGAGCAGGGCGTGGTGCAGGCGTTGCGAATAGGCGATAACGGCGCGCTGAGCGAGCTGAATCAGGTGGCCTCCGGCGGCGCGGGGCCGGTGTATCTTTCCCTGACGCCGAACGGCAAACATTTGCTGGTGGCGAACTACGTCAGCGGATCGATCGCGGTGCTGCCCGTTAACGCAGACGGCAGCCTGGGCGATGCTAAGGACACCCATCAGGACAAAGGCGAACCGGGCGCGGCAAAGCCGGAAGCTGCCGTCGAGGGCAGTTTCGCCATCAGCGATCATAACGGCCCTCACGCGCACATGATCGCCGCCGATCCGAGCGGGAAATACGTTTTTTCCACCGATCTGGGGCTGGATCGCATCTATCAGTACCGTTTTGACGATCGAACCGGAAAGCTGACCCCGAACGATCCGCCGTTTATAAGCGCCTCCTCAAAAGGGGCCGGGCCGCGCCACTTCGTCTTTACGCCGAAGGGGGATGCCCTGTGGCTGATTAACGAAGAAGCCTCTACGCTCACCCATTATGCGCTGGACAGCAACGGCAGGCTGAAAGAGGGTAAAACGGTTTCAGCCTTGCCGGACGGTTATAAAGGCACCAGTTTTGCTGCCGGGCTGGCGCTAAGCGCCGACGGGAAACAGCTGTATGTCGCTAACCGTTTGCATAACAGCATCGGGCACTTTACCGTAACGGCGGAGGGCACGCTGACGCATCAGGACGATGTCTGGACGCGGGGTGACTATCCGCGCACCCTGACGCTTGATAAGCAGGGCCGCTGGCTGTACGTCATGAACCAGCGCAGCGACAACATTACCCGTTTCCGCGTGGCGCCGGACGGCAAGCTGAGCGCCGAGTCAGACTATACCCCGGTCGGCAGCCCATCCCAGATGGTCATTTCACCCTGAGCAGTAAGAGGACAACGACGTGCGATTTCCGAACCAACGTTTAGCGCAACTTTTCGATCTGTTGCAAAACGAGACGCTGCCGCAGGACGAGCTGGCGCAGCGGCTGTCGGTCTCCACGCGAACCGTCCGGGCGGATATCACCGCCCTGAACGCGCTGCTGGCCAGCCACGGTGCGCAGTTCATTTTGAGCCGGGGCAACGGCTATCAGCTCAAAATCAATGATGTGGTGCGCTATCAACAATTGCAGTCGTCCCACCCGCGCGCGCTGCGTATTCCGCGAACCGGACCGGAGCGTGTGCACTATCTGGTGGTGCGTTTTCTGACGTCAGCCTTTTCCCTCAAGCTGGAGGATCTGGCCGATGAGTGGTTCGTCAGCCGGGCCACATTGCAGAGCGACATGGTGGAAGTGCGCGAGTGGTTTCACCGTTACAACCTGACGCTGGAAACCCGCCCGCGCCACGGCATGAAGCTGTTTGGCAGCGAGATGGCGATCCGCGCCTGCCTGACCGACCTCCTGTGGGAGCTGGCGCAGCAGGATAGCCTTAACCCGCTGGTGACCGACGTGGCGCTCAACGCGGGCGTGGCGGAAAAGATGGTCCCTGTCCTGCACGACGCGCTGACGCGCCATCACATTCGCCTGACCGATGAAGGCGAGCTGTTCCTGCGCCTGTACTGCGCGGTGTCGGTGCGGCGCATCAGCGAGGGGTATCCGCTGCCGGAATTCCACGCTGAAGACGTGGAAGAGAACGTACGCGAGGCGGCGAAAGATATTGCGGTGGCTATCCAGGAGCTGGCGGGCAAGGCGCTTTCACCATCGGAAGAGAGCTGGCTGTGCGTGCACATTGCGGCGCGGCAGATCCAGGAGATCGCCCCCAGCGCCATTAATGCTGACGACGACGAAGCCCTGGTCAACTATATCCTGCGCTACATCAACACCCACTATAACTACAACCTGTTGAGCGACGAGCAACTGCATGCAGATCTGCTCACGCACATCAAAACCATGATTACCCGCGTGCGGTATCAAATCATGATCCCCAATCCGCTGCTGGATAACATCAAGCAGCACTACCCGATGGCGTGGGATATGACCCTCGCGGCGGTGTCGAGCTGGGGCAAATACACGCCGTATGTGATCAGCGAAAACGAAATTGGTTTTCTGGTGCTGCATATCGGTGTCGGTCTGGAGCGCCACTACAACATCGGCTACCAGCGTCAGCCGCGCGTGCTGCTGGTATGTGACGCCGGTAACGCGATGGTGCGCATGATCGAGGCGGTGCTTCAGCGCAAATACCCGCAGATTGAGGTGACGCGCACGCTCACCCTGCGCGAGTACGAACTTGCCGATGCCATCGGCGAAGACTTCGTGATCTCCACCGCTCGCGTGAGCGAAAAATCCAAACCGGTGGTGATAATCGCCCCGTTCCCGACCGATTATCAGTTAGAGCAGATCGGCAAGCTGGTGCTGGTGGACCGTACCCGCCCGTGGATGCTGGAGAAATACTTCGACGCGGCCCATTTCCGCATTCTCGACAAGCCTGTCGACCAGCAAACGCTGTTCCGCGAACTGTGTGGGCAGCTTGAAAGCGAAGGCTTTGTCGGTGCGGAATTTCTGGAATCGGTTATCGAGCGTGAAGCTATCGTCAGCACTATGCTCGGCGACGGCATCGCGCTGCCGCACTCCCTCGGCCTGCTGGCGCAAAAAACGGTGGTCTACACCGTGCTGGCGCCGCAGGGCATTCAGTGGGGAGATGAAACCGCCCATGTCATTTTTCTGCTCGCCATCAGCAAAAGCGAGTACGAAGAGGCAATGGCGATTTACGATATTTTTGTCACTTTCCTGCGTGAACGCGCGATGGCGCGCCTGTGCCAGTGCGAGGATTTTGCGGCGTTTAAGGCTGAGGCAATGGAGAGTGTGAGTCGGTTTTGACGTTCAGGCGGAAAGAGGATATCCGCCTTCATTCAACGCAGATGATGCACAACCTGGTTGCTGCTGCCGCGCCAGATAAGCATAGGATCTTTTAGATCCTGCACGAACTTGCCGTCGACCAGGACGTTAATCAGATCCACCACTTCCTTCTGCTGCGCATTCAGTTCATCCAGCTTGTAACCCGTCCAGACCCAGATGTCTTTTCCCGCGCACTCGCGGCGGATGCGTTTTACCAGCTTCAGGATCGCCGGCACGTTTTGCGGATGGAGCGGGTCGCCGCCGGAGAGCGAGATCCCCTGGCGTTTAATGCGCGTGTCGTTCAGGTCGTTGATGATGCGGTCTTCCATCTCAGCGGTAAACGGCATACCCGAGTTCAGGCGCCAGGTGCTTTTGTTATAGCAGCCGGGGCACTCGTGAACGCAGCCTGATACAAAGAGGGTGCAGCGGGTGCCGGGGCCGTTGACGATGTCGACGGGGTAGTACTGGTGATAGTTCATCGCGAATAACCACGCCGGGTGGCGCTGCGCTTACCCGGCCTACAAAAGAGAGCGGTCCGTAGGCCCGGTAAGCGCAGCGCCACCGGGCATTAACGTGGCAGTGGATTACCCGATCTGCCCATTCCCCAGATGTTTCACCCTGCGCTTCACCTCTTCCTGCTTACCGGCGTTAAACGGACGGGCGTCCGGGCTGCCGAGGTAGCCGCACACGCGGCGGGTCACGGAGACGCGGGCTGCATCGTGGTTACCGCATTTCGGGCAGGTGAAGCCTTTGCTGGTACACTCGAACTCACCGGTAAAGCCGCACTCGTAGCACTCGTCGATTGGCGTGTTGGTTCCGTAGTACGGAACGTGCTGGTAGCTATAGTCCCACACGTCTTCCAGCGCCTTCAGGTTGTGCTGAATGTTCGGGTACTCGCCGTAGCAGATAAAACCGCCGTTCGCGATGGGCGGATAGGCCGCTTCGAAGTCGATCTTGTCGTACGGGTTCACCTTCTTCTCCACATCGAGGTGGAAGCTGTTGGTGTAGTAACCTTTGTCGGTCACCCCTTCCACGATGCCGAACTCGGCGGTATCCAGACGGCAGAAGCGATCGCAGAGGTTTTCGCTCGGCGTGCTGTACAGGCTGAAACCGTAGCCGGTTTCCTCTTTCCACTGGTCTACCGCATCGCGCAGGCGCTGCACAATCGCGATACCTTTCTCACGCAGGGCGTCGTTGTCATAGATGTGCTTGTCGCCAAACAGCGCGTTAATGGTTTCGTGAATGCCGATATAGCCGAGAGAGATCGACGCGCGACCGTTTTTGAAGATCTCCGACACATCATCATCCGCCTTCAGGCGCACGCCGCAGGCCCCTTCCATATAGAGAATTGGCGCGACGCGGGCTTTCACCCCTTCAAGACGGGCGATGCGGGTCATCAGCGCCTTACGTGCCAGCTGTAAACGTTCATCCAGCAGTGTCCAGAAGGCCGCTTCATTCCCTTTGGCTTCCAGCGCGATGCGCGGCAGGTTCAGGCTGATGACGCCCAGGTTGTTGCGCCCGTCGTGGATCTGCTCGCCGTTCTCATCTTCGTACACGCCGAGGAAGCTGCGGCAGCCCATTGGCGTTTTAAACGAACCCGTGACTTTTACCACCTGGTCGTAGTTGAGGATATCCGGGTACATACGCTTGCTCGCACACTCCAGCGCCAGCTGTTTGATGTCGTAGTTCGGATCGCCAAACTTGTGGTTCAGGCCGTCGCGGATGGCGAACACCAGTTTCGGGAACACCGCCGTTTTACGGTTTTTACCGAGGCCGGAGATACGGTTGCGCAGAATAGACTGCTGGATCAGGCGTGATTCCCAGCTGGTGCCGAGGCCAAACCCGAAGGTCACAAACGGCGTCTGGCCGTTGGCGGTGTGCAGCGTGTTTACCTCATATTCCAGCGACTGGAAGGCGTCGTAGCACTCTTTCTCGGTGCGGGAACGGGCGTAACCGTCAGCATCCGGGATCTGCCACTCTTCCGCCGTTTTACGGTGTTTGTTGAAGCTCTCGGTCACGAACGGGGCCAGCACTTCATCAATGCGGTTAATGGTGGTGCCGCCATAGATGTGGCTCGCCACCTGGGCGATGATCTGCGCCGTGACCGCCGTCGCGGTGGAGATGGATTTCGGCGGCTCAATCTCGGCGTTACCCATTTTAAAACCCTGGGTCAGCATGCCTTTCAGGTCGATCAGCATGCAGTTAAACATCGGGAAGAACGGCGAGTAGTCGAGATCGTGATAGTGGATCTCACCGCGCTCGTGCGCCGAGACTACATCGCGCGGCAGCAGATGCTGACGGGCATAGTGCTTGGCGACGATACCGGCCAGCAGGTCGCGCTGGGTCGGGATCACTTTGCTGTCTTTATTGGCATTTTCATTGAGCAGCGACGAGTTGGTTTGCTCTACCAGGCCGCGGATCTCCTGGTTAAGGCGACCCCGTTTCTCACGCTGGACGTCACGGTCGTGACGATACTCAATGTAGGCGCGCGCCAGCTGCTTGTACGGACCAGACATCAGCTGGTTTTCAACCGCGGTCTGGATCTCGTTGATATCCACCTGGCTGCGTTCGTGCATCTGGCTGCTAACGACTTCTGCGACGGTGGCGCAGTAATCTGCGTCATCGACTCCCGCTGCTTTAGCTGCACGCAGAATGGCTTCTTTGATGCGCTCTGATTTAAACGGCACTTTACAGCCATCACGTTTCATCACATGCGGTGTCATGATCACTCCATTTTAAAAACAGGTTATCCACAGAGGTGGAGAAGTATTCACCGGGCGTATTCCTCGCCGAGGCAAAGACTTCCCGCGTGCCCAGCTCGTGTTATCCACAATTCCGGCCAGCGTTCGCGCCGTCTTGTTGTTGGAATAGTAGACGATAAATACAAGATGTTGGGTCGGCGTGCATTTTAAGTGCTACATATAGTGATTTGCATCAAACATGTTTGCGATTTTTTTGATGCAGGACAAAGTAAAAAGACGAGAGTACAAACGGCGGGCGCTGAGGCAATTGTAAAGACGCGAAGGAAAAATCTGATTAATTATTCAACAAAAACAGTAAAGTAAGCCGGACACGACATCGTGCCCGGCGGAGGAATTACTGCTTTAACCACCACACGGCTTCAAACGGACGAAGCATTGAGGTTTGAGGGCCGGGGTAGTTGCTTATCACCACCTGCGACTCGCCGCTGAGAGCGTCCGCTTGCCATTCCTGAGGCAAATGGCTCAGGTTCGCCACCACCATCAGCGTTTGCCCCTGCCACTGGCGGCGATAGCACCACAGGGAAGGGTGGTCAGGCAGGAGATCCTCATAATCCCCCCACGTCAGCACCGGCAGGGTTTTGCGCAGGCGAATCAGCGACTGATAGGTGTAGAACACCGAATCGGGGTCGTCCAGCGCCGCGCGGGCGTTCACGATTTCGTAGTTGTCGCAGACACCAATCCACGGTTCGCCCCCGGTAAAGCCCGCATTGTGCGAGGCGTCCCACTGCATCGGCGTGCGCCCATTATCACGTGACTTACTCGCCAGAATCGCCAGCAGTTCATCCGTATCGCGGCCGTTCGCCCGCTGTTCGGCGAACATGTTCAGGCTTTCTACGTCGCGGTAGTCGGTGATACGGCTGAAATGCGGGTTGGTCATGCCCAGCTCTTCACCCTGATAAATATACGGCGTGCCCTGCATCCCGTGCAGCACCATACCGAGCATTTTCGCCGCCGCCACGCGGTGTTCCCCTTCGTCACCAAAGCGTGACACGATGCGCGGCTGGTCATGGTTACACCAGAACAGCGCGTTCCAGGCTTTGTTGTGCATCCCCTGCTGCCAGTGGCGGAAAAGGGTTTTCAGCGCCACGAAGTCCGGCTTCGCAAGCGTCCACTTTTCGCCGCCGGGGTAATCCACCTTAAGATGATGGAAGTTAAAGGTCATCGACAGCTCGCGCCCGTCGAGCGACGCATACTGCTGACAGTTCTCCAGCGAGGTGGAGGACATCTCGCCCACCGTCATCAGGTTGCGCGGCGTAAAGACATCCCGGCTCATCTCCTGGAGATATTCGTGGATGCGCGGCCCGTCAGTGTAGAAACGTCGGCCATCCCCGATGGTGTCGTCCGGGAAATCCTGATCTTTTGAAATCAGGTTAATGACATCCAGACGCAAGCCGTCCACGCCGCGATCGGCCCAGAACTCGCACACTTTTTTCAGCTCGGCGCGCACCGCCGGGTTTTCCCAGTTGAGATCCGCCTGCTCCGGCGCGAACAGATGCAGATAATACTGCTCGCTTTCGGCATGCCAGCGCCAGGCGTTGCCGCCAAACTTGGAGCGCCAGTTGTTGGGAAGCGCGTCCGGCGTACCGTCGCGCCAGATATAGAACTCACGGTACGGACTCGCTTTATCCAGCGACTCACGGAACCAGGCGTGCTGCGTGGACGTGTGGTTAAAGACCATATCCAGCACAATGCGGATGCCACGTTCATGCGCCCGGGCAACCAGCTCGTCAAAGTCGTCCAGCGTGCCGTAGGTCGGGTCGATGGCAGTGTAGTTCGCCACGTCGTAACCGTTATCCACCTGCGGCGAGATATAAAACGGCGTCAGCCAGATGGCGTCAATGCCAAGGGTTTTCAGGTAGTCAAGGCGCTGCGTTACGCCGCGCAGATCGCCGGTGCCGCTGCCGGTGGTATCCTGAAAACTCTTTGGGTAAATCTGATAGATAACGCCGTTCTGCCACCAGTGAGGAAGGGTATTCATAGTACGTTCCTGCAAATGCGAAGGGGCGCAACTGCGCCCCGAAAAAGGGAATTAAACAATCTGCAACGTGCCCTGACGGAACTTACGCTGGTAAACCACGGTAGTCAGCGCCATTGGGATGATAATCGCCACCGCCATCGCCAGCGCAAACACCTGCCAGAATGAAGGCTGAATGGAGAGGATACCCGGCAGGCCGCCGACGCCAATCCCGTTTGCCATTACGCCGTTCAGGCCGCACAGCAAGCCCGCCAGACCGGAGCCGATCATCGCGCAGAGCATCGGGAAGCGATATTTCAGGTTGATACCGTACATCGCCGGTTCAGTGACGCCGAGGTAGGCGGAGATAGCAGCCGGAACGGAGATCTCACGCTCGTTGTGCTTACGGCTGACGATGATAATGCCGGTTACAGCGGAGGCCTGCGCAATGTTAGACAGGGCGATAATCGGCCAGACCGGCGTGCCGCCGAGGCTCTGGATCATCTGCATATCGATCGCCAGCGTGGTCTGGTGCACGCCGGTGATCACCAGCGGAGCGTACAGGAAGCCGAACAGTGCGGCGCCAATCGGTGCGAAGCTGCCGGTCATCAGGTGACGGACCGCGAAGGCCACGCCGTCGCCAATCATGCGGCCAAACGGACCGATAAAGGCATGCGCCAGGAACACCGCCAGGATCAGCGAGCAGACCGGGACCACCACCAGATAGAGATAGTCCGGCACGATGCGCTTCAGACGCGTCTCAATAAAGCCCAGCGCCAGACCCGCCAGCAATGCCGGGATAACCTGCGCCTGGTAGCCCACTTTGGCGATGGTAAACAGGCCGAAGTTCCACACCTCTGGCGTTTGCTGACCAAGTAAGTAAGCGTTCATTAACTGCGGAGAGACCAGCGTCACGCCGAGTACGATTCCGAGAATGGGCGTTCCGCCCATCTTGCGCACCGCTGACCAGCAGATCCCGACCGGCAGATAGAAGAAGATGGCTTCGCCAATCAGCCACAGGAAGTCATAGATGCTTTGCAGCGCCGGGTACATCTGCGCCAGGGTTTTGCCGTCGCTCATTGGCACATCGCCGATGACGTTACGGAAGCCCAGAATTAAGCCCCCGCTGATCAGCGCAGGCAGCAGTGGGAAGAAGATCTCCGCAAAATGGGAAATCAGCTGCTCATGCCATTTCATATTCTGGCGCGCTGCCTTCTTCGCCTGCTCTTTATCGGCGGAAGAGTGCCCGGTAGTCGCCAGCAGAGCCTGATAGTAATCGCCCACTTCGGTACCAATCACCACCTGGAACTGCCCGGCGTTGGTGAAGCAGCCTTTAACCATTTTCAACTCTTCAATGGCTTTCGGATTGGCTTTGGCCGGATCGTTCAGCACGAAGCGCAGGCGGGTAATGCAATGGCTGACGGTGGCGATGTTCTCGCGTCCGCCGACCAGGACGATCAGCTGATCGATTTCGGCTTGTTTGACTTTACTCATCATGAAACCTCATGACAGATGGTGAAAGGGGTTATGACCTGTGCGCAAGCCTACTCCTTCAACGTGACGGCGAAAATGGGAACGTTCCCGAAATCGGGCGAAGATCACAATAATCCATTCAAAAAAATTATGAGAGGCGGGCTGGAATAACGATCTGACGGGGCTCGGTACGCCCGGTAATTTGCTCGATCAGCTGCGCGGCAGCCTGCCGGCCAGACTCGGCATAACCCGGGTCAACGCTGATAATCTCCGGGTGTAAGAACTTCATCAGCGGCGTGCTTCCCACGCTCGCTAACTGCAGCTCCCCGATGCGTTGTTCCTGCAAATATTTGCTCGCACCCAATGCAAGGGTATCCGTGGCGCACACCAGGGCGGTGGTTTGTGCAGTCAGCACGCTGGCGACCTGCTCATATCCCTGTTTCATACCCAGTCCAGGCAGCGCGGCCACGGCGGGGAGATTGTTTTTTTTACAAAACGCCAGGTACGCTTCATGGCGACGCTTGCCGGTGGTGATGTCGGCATGCGGCACGCCGAGATAGCTGATATGCCGATGGCCCTGTTCATACAGGCGCTGCATCAGGATAACGATTGCCCCTTCGTCATCGTAACAGACAGAGGCAAACCCGCTGGCGTCGCGCGCCAGCAGCACCAGAGACGGCTGCCAGGGTTTAAGCACGTCCTCTTTAAGGCCGGTAAACCCGAACAGCACTACGCCATCAATGTTGCGGCGCTGAAGCATACCGAGATGCTCCTCCACCATTTGCGCCGAGAACTTGCTCTCCATCATGATCGGATCGTAGCCCTGCTCGTAGAACGCGGGCAGCATCGTCTGTACGGCGAGGTTTTCGGAGAGGGAATCCAGACGCGAGACAATAATGGCGACCACTTT
This sequence comes from Enterobacter sp. CCUG 70166, assembly GCF_020224095.1. Classification (NCBI taxonomy): domain Bacteria; kingdom Pseudomonadati; phylum Pseudomonadota; class Gammaproteobacteria; order Enterobacterales; family Enterobacteriaceae; genus Enterobacter; species Enterobacter sp. CCUG 70166. The sequence continues at coordinate 30,641 of NZ_NRIQ01000005.1, read as the reverse complement.
ATCGCTCTGCCCGCGCATGGCGCGCGCGGAGCGGGAAGGGGAAAAACCGTGCTGATTCATCACCGCCTCGACGCGCTCGCGTGTGCGCTCGCTGACACCGCTTTCGTTGTTAAGCACGCGTGAGACGGTCGATTTCCCCACGCCGCTTAAACGCGCGATGTCTTTAATCGTAAGGCGGTTCTGCATGCTGTATTCCCTGTAACAACGATAAAATAATCAGTTGAGCCTAATGCTATCCTGCGAATTCGCTATGGGCAAAGTCTGGTTTACGTGCGGTTTATTTACGAGGGGGTATCATACCGCCCGAATAGTCACAAAAGGTATGGTTAAATCCTTATACTGCGCGACGACATCCCATTTTAACTTACCGGAGGCCACATGGATCCCGATCCCACACCTCTCCTGACCAGGAGAAAACCTTCTTTCCGGTAAGCCAGCCTTTTGCTGTCTCACCGGCGTGAGGCAGCAACGTTCATACGTTCCTGCTTGATAAATTAAGTGCCTGACAGGTACGGCTCTGCCACGCCTGCGGGAAAACTGCGTCCGCCTTTGCGGATGCGGGGGAATGACTATGCTGAAAAATATCACCCGGCAGCTGTTCGCGCAGCTGAGCCGCCACCTGCCACATCGCCTGATTGCGCGCGATCCGCTGCCAAATGCCAACATCCTGGCGGGCGCGGAAATCCCCGCTTCCCTGACCGAGCGCTGCCTGAACGTGGCGGCGATGGATGAAAACGAAGTCTGGCGCGCCTTTGGCGGCCACCCGGAAGGGCTGAACGCGCAAGAAGTGTCAAAAATCCGCGAGGAACATGGCGATAACCAGATCCCGGCGCAAAAAACCTCACCATGGTGGGTCCACCTGTGGCTCTGCTACCGCAATCCGTTCAACCTGCTGCTGACGGTGCTCGGGATTATCTCTTACGCCACTGAAGATCTGTTTGCCGCAGGCGTAATTGCCCTGATGGTGGGGATCTCCACGCTGCTTAACTTTATTCAGGAAGCGCGCTCCACCAAAGCGGCGGATGCGCTGAAAGCGATGGTCAGCAATACTGCCACCGTGTCGCGTGTGATTAACGACCTCGGCGAAAACGCCTGGATTGAACTGCCCATTGACCAGCTGGTGCCGGGCGATCTGGTGAAGCTGGCGGCGGGGGACATGATCCCGGCGGATTTACGCATCATCCAGGCGCGGGATCTGTTCGTCGCGCAGGCGTCCCTCACCGGTGAATCCCTGCCCGTGGAGAAGGTGGCGAGGACCCGCGATCCGCAGCAGATGAACCCGCTGGAATGCGACACCCTGTGCTTTATGGGCACCACGGTGGTCAGCGGCACGGCGCAGGCCATTGTCACCGCTACCGGCGGCAACACCTGGTTTGGGCAGCTTGCCGGACGCGTCAGCGAGCAGGAGAGCGAGCCGAACGCATTCCAGAAAGGCATTGGCCGCGTCAGCATGCTGCTGATCCGCTTTATGATGGTCATGACGCCGATTGTCCTGCTGATCAACGGCTACACCAAAGGTGACTGGTGGGAAGCGGCGCTGTTCGCCCTCTCCGTGGCTGTCGGCTTAACGCCGGAAATGCTGCCGATGATTGTCACCTCCACGCTGGCGCGCGGGGCGGTCAAACTCTCTAAACAAAAGGTGATCGTCAAACACCTCGACGCCATCCAGAACTTTGGCGCGATGGACATTCTTTGCACCGATAAAACCGGCACCCTGACCCAGGACAAAATCGTGCTGGAGAACCACACCGATATCGCCGGAAAGACCAGCGAACGGGTGCTGTACAGCGCGTGGCTGAACAGTCACTACCAGACAGGGCTGAAAAACCTGCTCGACGTGGCGGTGCTGGAAGGGGTGGATGAAGAGTCTGCCCGCATGCTCTCCGGCCGCTGGCAGAAGGTGGACGAAATTCCGTTCGACTTTGAACGGCGCCGCATGTCGGTGGTGGTCAGCGAGCAGCCGGACGTACATCAGCTGATCTGCAAAGGGGCATTGCAGGAGATCCTGAATGTTTCCACGCAGGTGCGTCATAACGGCGAGATCGTGCCGCTGGATGAGACCATGCTGCGCCGCATCAAACGCGTCACCGATAACCTGAACCGTCAGGGGCTGCGCGTGGTGGCGGTAGCAAGCAAGTTCCTGCCCGCGCGGGAAGGGGACTACCAGCGTATCGATGAATCCGATTTGATCCTCGAGGGTTACATCGCATTCCTCGATCCGCCGAAAGAGACCACCGCGCCGGCGCTGAAAGCACTGAAAGCGAGCGGGATCACCGTCAAAATCCTGACCGGCGACAGCGAGCTGGTGGCGGCCAAAGTGTGCCACGAAGTGGGCCTGGACGCGGGCGACGTCGTGGTGGGGAGCGACATTGAGCACCTGTCCGACGATGAGCTGGCCGAGCTTGCCCTGCGCACCACGCTGTTTGCCCGCCTGACGCCGATGCATAAAGAACGCATCGTCACTCTGCTGCGTCGTGAAGGGCACGTGGTGGGCTTTATGGGCGACGGCATCAACGATGCGCCAGCCCTGCGTGCGGCGGATATCGGTATCTCCGTGGACGGCGCGGTGGATATCGCCCGCGAGGCGGCAGATATCATTCTGCTGGAAAAGAGCCTGATGGTGCTGGAGGAGGGCGTCATCGAAGGGCGTCGCACCTTCGCCAATATGCTCAAATACATCAAAATGACCGCCAGCTCCAACTTCGGTAACGTCTTCAGCGTGCTGGTGGCGAGCGCCTTCCTGCCGTTCCTGCCGATGCTGCCGCTGCACCTGCTGATCCAGAACCTGATGTACGATGTCTCTCAGGTCGCCATCCCGTTTGATAACGTGGACGACGAGCAGATCCAGAAGCCGCAGCGCTGGAACCCCGCCGATTTGGGGCGCTTTATGCTGTTCTTTGGGCCGATCAGCTCCATCTTTGACATTCTGACCTTCTGCCTGATGTGGTTTGTGTTCCACGCCAACACCCCGGAACACCAGACGCTGTTCCAGTCCGGCTGGTTCGTGGTGGGGCTGCTGTCCCAGACCCTGATTGTGCATATGATCCGCACCCGCCGCATTCCGTTTATCCAGAGCCGTGCCGCATGGCCGCTGATCGTGATGACGGGCATTGTGATGGCGCTCGGGATCGCGCTGCCGTTCTCGCCGCTTGCAAGTTACCTGCAACTTCAGGCGCTGCCGCTGAGCTACTTCCCGTGGCTGGTGGCGATCCTCGCGGGTTACATGGTGCTGACGCAGATGGTCAAAGGGTTCTATAGCCGTCGGTATGGATGGCAGTAACGGCAAGCCCGGTGGCGCTGCGCTTACCGGGCCTACGATCCGAACGTAGGCCGGGTAAGGCGAAGCCGCCACCCGGCAGCTGGCTTTCCTCCCAAATTCAACAACCTGTGATCTCCGTCGGCGCATTCGCTTGACGACAATTTGAGCGCATGTTAACAGAATGTTTTGCCTTTATTTGGCCCGTCAGATAAGGAACATTCATGTTACGGTACAGCCTCTTAACCGCCGGGCTCATGCTCGGCGCCTCCGCCTTTGCCGCCCCGGCAGGCGACCTTCCCTTAATGCCCTGGCCTGCGAAGGTTGAACGCCCGACCACGCAGGGTGCGCTGGTGCTTACCAATCAACTCACCGTGAGCGTCAGTGGCGACGATCTGGGGGATGCGGTCAACCGCCTGCGCCAGCGCATCGCCCTGCAAACTGGCTGGACGCTACAGCCGCAGGCCGAAAAACCTGACAAGCCAACCATCCGTATTTCCATCGCTAAAAAAGTGAAGCCGCAGCCGCTGCCGGACAGCGATGAGAGCTATAAACTCACGGTGGACGCCAACGGCGTAAATATCTCCGCCAACACCCGCTTCGGCGCGCTGCGCGCCATGGAAACCTTGCTCCAGCTGATGCAGAACGGTGCCGAAAACACCTCGATTCCGTGGGTTACCATTGAAGATTCGCCGCGCTTCCCGTGGCGCGGGCTGCTGCTCGATTCAGCGCGCCATTTCATCCCGTTACCCGATATCAAACGCCAGATCGACGGCATGGCCGCGGCTAAGCTCAACGTCCTGCACTGGCATTTGACGGACGATCAGGGCTGGCGCTTTACCTCGAAGCGTTATCCAAAATTAACCCAGCTTGCCAGCGATGGGCTGTTCTACACCCCGGAGCAGATGCGCGAGATTGTGCGTTACGCTGCCGAGCGCGGCATACGCGTGGTGCCGGAAATTGATATGCCGGGCCACGCCTCGGCGATTGCCGTCGCCTACCCGGAGCTGATGAGCGCGCCGGGGCCGTACGCCATGGAGCGCCACTGGGGCGTGCTTAAGCCAGTGCTGGATCCCACCAAAGAGGCGACCTATACCTTTGCCAACGCGATGGTCAGCGAACTGGCGGCGATCTTCCCGGATCCGTATCTGCATATTGGCGGCGATGAGGTTGACGACAGCCAGTGGAAAGCGAACGCTGCGATCCAGAGATTCATGCGCGACAACAAACTGGCGGACAGCCATGCGTTGCAGGCGTATTTCAACCGCAAGCTGGAGACGATCCTTGAGAAGCACCACCGGCAGATGGTTGGCTGGGATGAGATCTACCATCCCGATCTGCCGAAAAGCATTCTGATCCAGTCCTGGCAGGGACAGGACGCGCTGGGGCAGGTGGCGCAGAACGGCTATAAGGGCATTCTCTCTACCGGTTTCTACCTTGATCAGCCGCAATCCACCGCCTACCACTACCGCAATGAAATTGTGCCGCAGGGGTTGAACGGCGTGGATGTGATAGCAGACACCGACAGCGTCCAGAGCTGGGCTTTCTCCATGCCGCGTCTGAAAGGCAAGCCGGTGGAAGGCAGCTTTACGCTGGCGAAAGGCGATGCTGGCTGGCGCGGATTCATTGATTTTGCCGGGAAATCGCGTCGGGCGGTGGATAACATTCAGTGGCGGGACGACAATCAGGTAACGTTTACCGTTGATACCTGGATGGGTGAAACGCGTCCGGTCGTTTCTGTTGAGAACGATAAGCTCAGCGGCTATTTCCTGGTGGGTAACGCCCGCTACCCGATTAGCGGCACGCGTCTGGACGAGGTGCCGAAAGGCGTTCCGCCGGTGGTGCCGGACCCGGCGAACGAGGCCAATCTGCTCGGCGGTGAAGCCGCGCTGTGGGCGGAAAACGTGATCGCGCCAGTGCTGGATATCCGTCTGTGGCCGCGCGCCTTTGCGGTGGCGGAGCGGCTTTGGTCGGCGAAGGACGTCAACGACATCGACAACATGTATACCCGGCTCCAGGCGATGGACAGCTGGTCCACGGTATCGGTTGGGCTACAGCAGCATACCCAGCAGCAGATACAATTCACGCGCCTCGCTAACAATGCGGATACCTTGCCGCTGCAAATCCTCGCCCAGGCGCTTGAACCGGCGCAGTATTACACCCGTCAGCATCTTAAGTTCCATGCCGGAAACTATCATCAGTTTGAGCCGCTCAACCGGCTCGCTGACGCGCTAAACGCGGAAAGTGCGACCGTGCGTCAGATGAATAAATGGGCTGACCGTCTGGTGAGCGATGCGGAAGACACGGAGAGCGCCGACGCGCTGCGCCACGTCTTTAACCGCTGGCAGAACAACACCAGCGACGTGCTGGCCTTGAGCGAAAACAGCTATCAGTTGAAGGCCATCAAACCGGTGATTCAGGAGGTGGACAAGCTGGCCTCGATTGGCCTGAGGCTGACGGATCTGGTGGCGCGTCAGGGAACGCTGGATGATAAAGAGATCGCGTCGATCCAGAGCGAACTGGATAACGCGGCGACAATCCAGGACGAGGTGGTGATTGCGGCGGTGTACCCGCTGGAAACGCTGCTGCGTGCGACGCGGAATCAGTAGAAAAAAATACCCCTCACCCCAACCCCTCTCCCCATAGGGGCGAGGGGCACTATCGGTACCCTCTCCCCTTTGGAGGGAGGGCCAGGCGAGGGGGCTCTATCGGTACCCTCTCCCCTTTGGAGAGAGGGCCAGGCGAGGGGGCTCGATCCGTTCCCTCTCCCCTTTGGGGAGAGGGTTAGGGTGAGGGGTAAGGTTTTTCCACTCAGTTCTTCAACACCCACGCCTCTTTCCAGTGCGCGCCAACGCCAGGCTCAAACTGGTTTGCGGTTGGGCTGTACTGCACGCAGTAGCCGCTGTACGGGAAAGGCTTACATTCGTAGGTCTTACCGTCTTTTGGCTGTAGTACCACGGTGCCCGCTTTGTACGAGGCGATATTGTCCGGGAAGGTAAAGTCGTGGTGGCCGGTGCTGTCCGCAGCCGCATCGCTTTCCAGCATCAGGTTCAGCACGTCCTGGGCGAACATCGTGCCGTCTTTATTGGTCGCGTAGTATTTCAGCATATGGTGTCCCGCCGTCACGTCAGTCAACGTCATGGTCACGTCCTGATTGACGTTGTTCATGTCCTGCTTCAGGTAACCTTTTTCCGCACCGTGGTGGTTCATCACGTGCGCTTCAAAATTAACGTCACCCTGCGTGTTGACGTGGAAGGTGACGGTCGCATTGCCATGTTCGATTTTGCTGTATTGCAGATCGGAAACGGCGATGGTCTCGCTCACCTGCGCTTTTTGCTCTTCATAGGAGATGGCAACGGATTTCAGCGTGCTGCCCTCTTTCACGAATACGCTGTTGGCGCCGTGAACCGGGCTGATGTCACCGGCTTCATCTTTAACACCGACGCGGACATCGCTCTGAGCGGTGTTGATCTTTTGCGCCAGATCGTAAGACCACTGGTTAGCGTCGCCTTGTTCAGCAGAGCCGATGGTCATTTCGGTACGCATGGCGGTCACTTCACCGTTGGCGTCGAAGAAGCGTGCGATAACCTTATCGCCCACGTTCAGGTTATTACCGGCAATCTGGCCGCTAAGGGTTTTGCTCCATTCGGAAACGATCGCAGGCGTTTCATCCGGGGTAACGTTGCCACCATTCCCGAAATCAACGTCAATGGCCTGATAAAAGCTATTTGAGGTGTCCGCAATTTCCCACACGCCGTAAATAACCTGGTACCCCGTACGCGCAGGAACATTGCAAGTCATAGATTTTGTTACGGCTGGTGCCTGACTATTTCCGTTGATCGTACAGAATGGAGTTAATTCAAATTGATCACGAGTCAGCGGCTTATTTGGATCCCAGTTTTGTTTGGTGATGTAATAGCGCCAGTTAGTGGTTTTATGCGGTGCAGTATGATGCCAGACGAACTCATGCGGGCCTGCTGTTATCGGGTTTTTGGTCCAGGCATTCAGGCTTTGCTTATCCAGCTGAGAATACTGGGAAATACCTGCACTGGCGAGCTGGCCGTCCGGCGGCATAGCGCCGGTCGGGAAACCGGAAGTTTTTTCCACGCTCTGCGGTTCATACTGTACAGCGCCGCAATCAATATTTTGGCCAAGCTTACACATATAGGCGCGGCTGGCTGGAGATTCAATATAGCCGTGAGCAAATGCCGACGATGCAACGGTCACTGTCGCGAGGGCAAGTGCAATTTTTGAAAGTTTCATTACTCATCCATTATTAGAGAATATTACCGGGTGGAGAAGCTTAATAATGGACGGTGCGATTTGTCATTTTATATGGAGAGTAAAAATAGCCGAAATAAAAAGGACAGCTAAGCTGCCCTTTCTTAATTGAATTGAATTAGCGACGTACGGCAATCGCTTCAATTTCAATTTTCACGTCTTTTGGAAGACGCGCCACTTCCACGCAAGAGCGAGCCGGGAAGGTCGCGTTGTGCTCGGTGAAGAACGCTTCGTAAGTGGCGTTAACGGTCGCGAAATCATTCAGATCTTTCACGAACACAGTGGTTTTGACGATATCGCCCACTTTCAGACCGGCAGATTCCACGATCGCCTGCACGTTTTCCAGCGACTGACGCGCCTGCGCCGCTACGTCGGCTGGCACTTCACCGGTTTTTGGGTTCACCGGGATCTGACCAGAAGTGATGATCATGCTGCCCAGATCAACGCCCTGAACGTATGGGCCGATAGCCGCTGGTGCATTTTCCGTCGCGAGTACTTTGCTCATTTTTTCTCCAGAATTACAGCGTTAAGAATGTTCCCGGCCATTATAACAGCCGGGATTTCATTACCAACCTCAATTAGTTGGCCAGCACCACATAATGAGAAAACTCTTTTTCGCAGTATTTGCATTTGAGTGCGATGTCATTGGCGCGTTTTTTCACTGCGAAACTGGAGGAAACCGGCTCAGCATGACTGATGCAGTTGCTGTTCGGGCAGACCAGCACGCTTTCGATGCGATCCGGCAGGCTTGGGCGGGATTTGCCCACCACGTCGTAATCGTCGATGCGGTTAACCGTGGCGTCCGGCGCGTACAGCGACAGCTGGTTAACCTGCTCGTCGGTCAGGAAGGTGTTCTCGATTTTGATCAGGTCTTTACGGCCCATTTCACCCGACGGCAGGTTCAGGCCGATGGTGATGCGCTGGTCGGTTTCGGTCAGTTTGAACAGCGTCAGCAGCTTAAAGCCCACCTGCGCAGGGATGTGGTCAATCACGGTGCCACGCTTGATGGCTTCAACCTGGAGTTTGTTATCGTGTGTCATGGTCGTCTCCCCTTACAGAGCTAATTCGCGATTCAGAACCAGTGCCAGTAACGCCTGGCGAGCGAAGATGCCGTTTCCGGCCTGCTGGAAGTACCAGGCGTGCGGCGTTTTGTCCACGTCTGTGGTGATCTCATCGATGCGCGGCAGCGGGTGCAGCACCTTCATATTGTCACGCGCGCCTTCAAGGTCGCTGGCGCGCAGCACGAACTGCGCCTTCACGTTGGCGTACTCGGACGGATCCAGACGCTCTTTCTGCACGCGGGTCATGTAGAGAATATCCACGTTGCCCATCACCTCTTCGATACTGGCGTGCAGGCTCCACGCGATGCCTTTCTCGTCCAGCATGTCGAGAATGTACTGCGGCATCGCCAGCGCGTCCGGCGCGATAAAGAAGAAGCGGTTGCCGTTAAATTTCGCCAGCGCCTGGGTCAGGGAGTGGACGGTGCGGCCATATTTCAGGTCGCCGACCATGGCGATGTTCAGGTTCTCAAGCGTGCCCTGCGTCTCCTGAATGGTGAACAGATCCAGCAGGGTCTGCGTCGGATGCTGGTTAGCACCGTCACCGGCGTTCAGCACCGGAATGCCGCCGGAAAACTCGGTCGCCAGACGCGCCGCGCCCTCCTGCGGGTGGCGCATCACAATCGCGTCAACGTAGGTACTGATAACCGAAATGGTATCCGCCAGGGTTTCGCCTTTTTTGCCCAGCGACGTGTTGCTGCTGTCCGAGAAGCCCACCACGCTCGCGCCCAGACGGTGCATGGAGGTTTCGAAGGAGAGGCGGGTGCGGGTCGAGGCTTCGAAGAAGCAGCTCGCAATCACCTTGTGCTTCAACAGCTCCGGTTGCGGATTGGCCTTCAGTTTTGCCGCGGTTTCCAGAACCAGTTCCAGCTCTTCGCGGCTGAGGTCGTTTATGGAAATGATGTGTTTTTGATAAAGCGGATTCATGTTTATCTCCTGACGCCGGGCAAAAAAAAGCCCCTCAAATGAGGGGCTCTGGGAATAGGTTTAGCAACGGGAAGAAAAACGGCAGGCCAGCGTCTGATTTCAGACGCGGTAAGACGTTATGTCGTACACGCTTGACCATGCTTCCTCCCGGCAAATTGTCGGGCATTATACGCAGCTCGCTTTTGGGATCAAGCGATTTAATGCACGCTTTACTCAATGCAAACGGTTCTTTGTGAATATTAATGCGTTCTGAGTAAATAATTAATTTGCTTATGTACCAGCGCGGTGCGCTTCACTACGCGGGGCGCGACCCAGACAATACTGCTCCCGGCCACTACACCTAAAATTTCCGGTAACTGGTGATAATCCAGAATACGCGCCACCGCGCGGCCATATCCGGCGACGGTATGGATAAGGATAAATTCGCTGTTGTGCTCCACGCTCACCACCATTTCAGAGACCGTACGCGCCGCGTCGGGGGCCGGGCGCAGCTGGGGATTCAGCGAATAAATCTTTAGCCCTTTGGCATTGCGAATTTTTATGACACCAAGCAACTTGAGCAGACGTGAAACGGTGGACTGGCTGATGGTCTCAAAACCACGCTCCTGTAAGTCGCGGCGGATCTCTTCCTGGGAGAGATAGCTCTTTTCCGCGATCAGACGCTGGCAGACCGTTAGCTGTAGTTGCTCTTTGGGAGAGTACTCTTCGTAATCCATCATAGTTCCCATATCAGTTCCCGAAATAACCGGTGGCACCGCACCGATCCGTAGGCCGGATAAGCGCAGCGCCATCCGGCAAATCACAACAAAGCACCCAGGCTTAACGCCACCATAATCACCACCGTTAAAATCCCCAGCAGCGGCGCGACCCATTTCAGATAACGCACGTAGGGCACGCGGGCGATAGCCAGCCCGCCCATCACGACGGCAGAGGTGGGAGTGATCAGGTTGACGATGCCGGACGCCGACTGGTAAGCCGTAACCACCAGGTCGCGGTTGACGTTAGCGAAATCGGCAAGGGGCGCCATGATCGGCATCGTCAGAACGGCCAGGCCGGACGAAGAAGGCACAAGAAACGACAGCACCACTTCCAGCCAGTACATCACGTTGATGAACGCCACCGTCGACAATCCGGTGACCATTCCCTCGGCGCTGTGCAAAATGGTGTGGGTAATCATGCCCTTATCCATGATCACTACGATACCGCGCGCGATGCCGATTATCAGCGCGACGCCCAGCAAATCTCGCGCGCCGTTGATAAAGGTTGAGGTCAGCTCCTCTTCGCTCATGCGGGCGATCAGCCCGACGATAATGGCACTGGCGAGGAACACCGCCGAAATCTCCGCCATCCACCAGCCCAGCACCGCCACGCCGTAGATCATCACCGCGAAGGCGAGGGCGAAGATCACCAGGATGAGTTTGCGCACCGGGGTAAATTCCAGCGACTGCTCGCCCTTGTTACCGAGAAAGTGGGCGCGATTTTCTTCCTGCTTATCCGCCACGATCGACAGCGACGGATCCTTGCGCACCTTGCGGGCGTAGCGCATTACCCACGCCACGCAGATGATCCAGCCGATCACCAGCAGCGCGATGCGTAGCATGATGCCGTTGGTGAAGGGGATCCCGGCGGCGTTGGCGGCGATCACCGTGGCGAACGGGTTGATGGTGGATCCGAGCGTGCCGATCCCCGCGCCGAGCAGCACGGTAGAGGCCGCAACCACCGGATCGAACCGCGCTGCCAGCATCACCGGCACCAGTAAGGTATAGAAGGGTAGCGACTCTTCGGCCATGCCGTAAATCGTGCCGCCTGCGGCAAACAGCGCCATCAGGATCGGGATCATCCACTCTTCGCGGCCGCGCAGTCGGGTGGTGACGCGCTCGATCCCGGCGTCTATCGCCCCGGTTTTAGTGACGATCCCGAGGAATCCCCCGATGATCAGAATAAACAGCGCCACGTCGATCGCCCCGGCCTGGCCGGACTCCGGATCGTACAGCCCGGCAATCGGCGCCATCAGCACGGAGACGAGCCCCTGCGGGTGCGCTGCCACGTGCGCGTAAGTGCCAGCAACCGGCACTTCTTTGCCGAGCGCCTCGTTCATCGCCATATGGTACTGCCCGGCCGGAACAATCCACGTCAGCACGGCAACCACGGCAATCAGAAAAAAGAGAATGGTATAAGCGGAGGGAAATTTGAACTTGCCCATGATGTTCTCCTGAACCCGGCGCACCCCGCGGCGCGCCGGGCGGTGATTAGTCGCCGAGTGTCGCCACCATGACCGCTTTAATGGTGTGCATGCGGTTCTCTGCTTCGTCGAAGACGATGGAGTTCGGGGATTCAAAGACCTCTTCCGTCACCTCCAGCCCCTTCAGGCCGTACGCCATCTCGATTTCGCGGCCCACTTTGGTATGTTCGTTGTGGAACGCCGGCAGGCAGTGCATGAACTTGACGTTCGGATTACCGGTGGCCTTCATCACGTCCGCATTAATCTGATACGGCTTCATCAGGCTAACGCGCTCGGCCCACGCCTCCTTCGGCTCGCCCATGGAAACCCACACGTCGGTGTAGAGGAAATCGGTGCCCTGCACGCCTTCTTCCACATCGTCGGTGAGGGTGATGCGCGCGCCGGTCTCTTTGGCAATGGCGCGGCACTGCTCAACCAGCCCGGCCTCCGGCCAGAAGGATTTCGGCGCCACAAGGCGGATATCCATCCCCATTTTGGCCGCGCCGACCATCAGCGAATTACCCATGTTGTTGCGCGCGTCGCCGAGGTAAGCAAAGCTCAGCTCCGGCAGGGTTTTGCCCGGAGAGTGCTCCAGCATGGTCATCAGGTCGGCAAGGATTTGCGTCGGGTGGAACTCGTCGGTCAGGCCGTTCCACACCGGCACTCCCGCGTATTCGCCCAGCTCCTCAACGATGGCCTGGCCGTAGCCGCGGTACTCGATGCCGTCATACATGCGGCCCAGCACGCGCGCGGTGTCCTTCATCGACTCTTTGTGGCCAATCTGCGAGCCGCTTGGGCCGAGGTAGGTGACCTGCGCGCCCTGGTCGAACGCGCCCACTTCAAAGGCGCAGCGGGTGCGGGTGGAGGTTTTTTCAAAGATCAGGGCGATGTTTTTCCCGACCAGGGTTTGCTTTTCGCGCCCGGCTTTTTTGGCCGCCTTCAGCTCGATGGCGAGATCGATCAGGTACTGGATCTCCGCCGGGGTGTAGTCCAGCAGTTTCAGGAAGTTGCGGTTTTTCAGGTTGATGGTCATGGGTAAATCCTTTTTAAAATTAATGTCTAAGACCTTACCCCTCACCCCAGCCCTCTCCCCAAAGGGGAGAGGATGTAATCGTCCCCTCTCCCCTTTGGGGAGAGGGTTAGGGTGAGGGGAAATGGGTGCTCAGTTACGAATCAACGTGCCTTTCTCGCCCGCCAGTATCTCCGCGCCGTCGGCCAGCGCGCCGATCCCGGCAATGCCGTTGCAGGCTTCAACAAACTCGCGGCAGGCGGCCACTTTTGGCCCCATCGATCCGGCGTCGAACTGCATGCCTCTGAGCAGTTCCGGCGTGACCTGCGCCAGCGGGCGCTGGGTCGGTTTGCCCCAGTCGAGGTACACCGCGTCGGCATCGGTGAGGATCAGCAGGGCATCGGCCTCGATCTGCCGCGCCAGCAGAGCGGCGGAGAGGTCTTTGTCGATCACCGCCTCAATGCCGCGATAACCGTTGGCGTTTTCCACCACCGGCACGCCGCCGCCGCCGTTGCAGATGACCAGGTGGTCGCGCTGAATAAGCGCCGTAATGGCGTCGCTCTCCACGATGCGCTTCGGCTGCGGAGAGGGCACAACGCGGCGGAAATAGGCCCCGTCGACCTTGAACACCCAGCCTTTTTCCGCGGCCAGCGCTTTCGCCTGGGCTTCGCTGTAGACCGGGCCGATGTACTTGGTCGGGTTGCTGAACGCCGGGTCGGCGGCGTCCACTTCCACCTGCGTGAGCAGGACGCTCACCTCGCGCTGGGGCAGATTGTTTTTCAGCGCCTGCTGGAGCATGTAGCCGATCATTCCCTGGCTTTCTGCACCAAGAACGTCCAGCGGGTAGGGGGTGACTTTGTCGTAGGCGCTGTTTTGCAGCGCCAGCAGCCCGACCTGCGGGCCGTTTCCGTGCACCAGCACCACGCGCCATTGCTCCGTTAAGCCTGCGATGGTGCGGGCGGCCTGCTCGATGTTCTGACGCTGGATGTCCGCTTCCAGCGGCTCGCCGCGCTTGAGCAGCGCGTTGCCGCCAAGGGCCACAACCAGAGTGGGTTTTCGTTCCATGATGGCTCCTTTAAATTCCGTCGCGTTCCAGTGGGCAGCTCATGCAGCGCGCGCCGCCGCGACCGCGCCCCAGCTCGTCGCCCGGGATCGGCAGCACGGTGATGCCCGCCTTGTCGTATTTCTCGTTGGTCCAGACGTTGCGCTCGTAGCCGATCACCACGCCCGGACGGATGGTCAGGACGTTGTTGGCGTCGTTCCACTGCTCGCGTTCGGCTTCAAAGGCATCGCCGCCGGTGGTGATCAGGCGCACCTGGTTAATGCCGAGGGCTTTCTCGATGGCGTGCAGCAGGTCGGTTTCCTGAGTACGCAGCAGACCGCCGCGTCCGTCCGGGGTGAGCGTCCAGCACTGGGCGTCCTTGCGCACCACTTCCGGGTAAACGGAGAAAGTGTCCACGTCGATGTGGGTCATCACGGTGTCGAGGTGCATGCAGGAGCGATGTTTCGGCAGCTCAACGGCGATCACGCGCTCGGCCTGACGATGTTTAAACAAGCTGTTGGCGAGGAACTCCACGCCCTGCGGCGTCGTGCGCTCTGACATGCCGATCAATACCGCCCCGCGGCCAATCACTAATACGTCGCCGCCTTCCAGGGTGGCGTGGTCGTAATTAATATTCTCGTCGCCGAAATACTTAATAAACTCGCCATCGGCAAATGCGGGGTGCCAGCGATATATTGCGCGCAGATTATTGGTTTCGCGCTGGCGGGCGGGTTTCGCCATCGGATTAATGGACACGCCGTTATAAATCCAGCAGGAGGTATCGCGGGTAAATAAGTGGTTCGGCAGCGGTTTCATAATAAAATCATTCGCCGTGTGGGTATCGACCACCATATTTTTAATAGCCGCCGGAATTTCGCCGTAGGTTAATCCGCCGCTTAATCGGCGCGCCAGTTCGCGGTGCGGCATATCCGCCAGCCAGCCGCGGACGTCGCTGGCAAAGGCTGGGCCGAGGCGGTAGTCGGAGATTTGTGTTTCAAGAAGCCAGGCTTTTGCTTCGGCAATATCAAGCGTTTGCGTAAGAAGGTCGGTCAATAGCAGGACTTCCACACCCTGCTCGCGCAGCGTGTTTGCGAAGATATCATGCTCCTCTCCCGCCCGCTCAACCGAGAGCACGTCATCAAATAACAACTCCTGACAATTCGATGGCGTTAAACGTTTAAGACTTAAATTAGGACGGTGCAGCATAACGCTACGCAATTGACCAATTTCAGAACCGACGTAATGCTTTTCCATAATTATTCCTTTAACTGTTTTTCAGAATAAAAAGGGCATGCGCCATGTGATGTGTTTAATTTCATGGCGGCTAAGCTCAATTGATTTCGTGATTCATAGTAGGCGCTTAAATAATGGTTATTGTGACGCTGCTCACGCGAAAACCGATATTGAGCAGTTTATTTTCATTTGCATGATTCGTATCAGATAATGATTAATTTCATATTATTACGGGATGAATAGCTAAGCAGGAACGGGTGGCAATATTTGAGGTTGTTATTGTTTTGTAGAATTACATGCTTTGAAATATTTAGTTATGCTGTTGATTTTAATGAATAAAATTTTTCCTCGAGAATAGCTATGCAATAATGACAGTTAACTATTTTTCACTTAAGAGAAATCGATAAATAATTATGGAATTTTGAAGGAAATAACCGAAGTGATAAAGTGTGATGCAACAACAGGTTTTGTTAGTTACGTTTTAAATTCAGCGAGTTAGATAAGTTGCGTAAAGCTTATGAAATGAGGTTATGCATAACGACTGCATAAATGCCTTTTTGTAATTAACAGTGAATTAACACATTTTCCGATAAACATGCGCTGGCGCAAATCTTGTCTAAAAAGGGCTGGTATGGGAGAGGCGATTCTCGTATAAAAGATAAAAATGAAACAATGTTTTAATTTGAGGGTTGTATCATGATTATTGGCAATATTCATCATCTCCAGTCCTGGCTACCAGAAGAGCTGCGCCAGGCCATTGAGCACGTCAAGGCCCACGTCACCGACGCGACGCCGACCGGCAAGCACGACATCAGCGGCAACAGCCTGTTTTATCTGGTATCGGAGGACATGACCCAGCCGTTCGCTGAGCGTCGCGCTGAATACCATGCACGCTACCTGGATATTCAGATTGTGCTGAAGGGGCAGGAAGGGATGACCTTCAGCACCCTGCCGCACGGCACGCCGGACACCGACTGGCTGGCGGACAAAGACATCGCGTTCCTGCCCGAAGGCGAGCAGGAGAAAACCGTGGTGCTGAGCGAAGGGGATTTCGTGGTGTTTTACCCGGGCGAAGTGCATAAGCCGCTGTGCGCGGTGGGTGCACCTGCTAAGGTCAGGAAAGTGGTTGTTAAGATGCTGGTGGAGTAATTCCTTACCCCTCACCCTAACCCTCTCCCCAGAGGGGAGAGGGGACTTTACCACCCTCGCCCCTTTGGGGAGAGGGCCGGGGTGAGGGGTTAGCGGACAATATGTGATCCAGCTTAAACTTCCCGCACTCCCTCCTCATCTCCCATTTACCTGTGCTTTTTCTCCGTCATAGTATGATCGTTAAATTAATGAACACTGTTCTATAATGTAGAACAAAATGATTCAGCAAGGAGATCACATGCCGCAGTCCGCGTTGTTCACGGGTATCATTCCCCCTGTCTCCACCATTTTTACCGCCGATGGCCAGCTTGATAAGCCGGGCACCGCCGCGCTGATCGACGATCTGATCGCTGCGGGCGTCGACGGCCTGTTCTTCCTGGGCAGCGGCGGCGAGTTCTCCCAGCTCAGCGCCGAAGAGCGTAAAACCATTGCCCGCTTTGCTATCGATCATGTCGATCGTCGTGTGCCGGTGCTGATCGGCACCGGCGGCACCAACGCCCGGGAAACCATTGAGCTGAGCCAGCACGCGCAGCTGGCGGGCGCGGACGGCATCGTGGTGATCAACCCTTACTACTGGAAAGTGTCGGAAGCGAACCTGATCCGCTACTTCGAACAGGTGGCCGACAGCGTCACGCTGCCGGTGATGCTCTATAACTTCCCGGCGCTGACCGGGCAGGATCTGACCCCGGCGCTGGTGAAAACCCTCGCCGACTCGCGCAGTAACATCGTCGGCATCAAAGACACCATCGACTCCGTCGCCCACCTGCGCAGCATGATCCACACCGTTAAAGCGGCCCATCCACACTTCACCGTGCTCTGCGGCTACGACGATCATCTGTTCAATACCCTGCTGCTCGGCGGTGACGGGGCGATCTCGGCCAGCGGTAACTTTGCTCCGCAGGTGTCGGTAAATCTTCTGAAAGCCTGGCGGGATAAAGACGTGGCGAAAGCGGCTGAGTATCATCAGACCCTGCTGCAAATCCCGCAGATGTATCAGCTGGATACGCCGTTTGTGAACGTGATTAAAGAGGCGATCGTGCTCTGCGGTCGTCCAATTTCTACGCACGTCCTGCCACCAGCCTCGCCGCTGGACGAGCCGCGTAAGGCGCAGCTGAAAGCCCTGCTACAACAGCTCAAGCTCTGCTGAGCCGGACGATAACGATGACCATTGAGAAAATTTTCACCCCACAGGACGACGCGTTTTATGCGGTGATCACCCACGCGGCGGGTCCGCAGGGCGCGCTGCCGCTGACTCCGCAGATGCTGATGGAATCTCCCAGCGGCAACCTGTTCGGCATGACGCAGAACGCCGGGATGGGCTGGGACGCCAACAAGCTCACCGGCAAAGAGGTGCTGATTATCGGTACTCAGGGCGGCATCCGCGCCGGAGACGGACGCCCGGTTGCGCTGGGCTACCACACCGGCCACTGGGAAATCGGCATGCAGATGCAGGCGGCGGCGAAGGAGATCACACGCAACGGCGGGATCCCGTTTGCGGCCTTCGTCAGCGATCCGTGCGACGGGCGCTCGCAGGGCACGCACGGCATGTTTGATTCCCTGCCGTACCGCAACGACGCGGCGATCGTCTTTCGCCGCCTGATCCGCTCCCTGCCGACGCGCCGGGCGGTGATCGGCGTGGCAACCTGCGATAAAGGGCTGCCCGCCACCATGATTGCGCTGGCCGCGATGCACGACCTGCCGACCATTCTGGTGCCAGGCGGAGCGACGCTGCCGCCGACCGTGGGGGAAGATGCGGGCAAGGTGCAGACCATCGGCGCGCGCTTCGCCAACCATGAACTCTCCTTGCAGGAGGCCGCCGAGCTGGGCTGTCGCGCCTGCGCGTCGCCGGGCGGTGGGTGTCAGTTCCTCGGCACGGCGGGCACCTCGCAGGTGGTCGCGGAAGCGCTGGGTCTGGCGCTGCCGCACTCCGCGCTGGCCCCGTCCGGACAGGCGGTGTGGCTGGAGATCGCCCGCCAGTCGGCGCGCGCAGTCAGTGAACTGGATAATCGCGGCATTACCACGCGCGATATCCTCACCGATAAAGCCATCGAAAACGCGATGGTGATCCACGCGGCGTTCGGCGGCTCCACCAATTTACTGCTGCACATTCCGGCCATCGCCCACGCGGCGGGCTGCACGATCCCGGACGTTGAACACTGGACGCGCGTCAACCGCAGGGTGCCGCGTCTGGTGAGCGTGCTGCCCAACGGCCCGGACTATCACCCGACCGTGCGTGCCTTCCTCGCGGGCGGCGTGCCGGAGGTGATGCTCCACCTGCGCGATCTCGGCCTGCTGCACCTGGATGCCATGACCGTCACCGGCCAGACGGTGGGCGAGAACCTCGACTGGTGGCAGAGCTCGGAGCGCCGGGCGCGCTTCCGCCAGTGCCTGCGCGAGCAGGACGGCGTGGAGCCGGATGACGTGATCCTGCCGCCGGAGAAAGCAAAAGCTAAAGGGCTGACCTCGACGGTCTGCTTCCCGACGGGCAACATTGCGCCGGAAGGATCGGTGATCAAGGCCACGGCGATCGACCCGTCGGTCGTCGGTGAAGATGGCGTTTACCGCCACACCGGCCGGGTGCGGGTGTTTGTCTCGGAGGCGCAGGCGATCAGGGCCATCAAGCGGGAAGAGATTGAGCAGGGCGATATCATGGTGGTGATCGGCGGTGGACCGTCCGGCACCGGCATGGAGGAGACCTACCAGCTCACCTCCGCGCTGAAGCACATCTCGTGGGGCAAAACGGTGTCGTTAATCACCGATGCGCGCTTCTCGGGCGTGTCGACGGGCGCCTGTTTCGGCCACGTGTCGCCGGAGGCGCTGGCGGGCGGGCCGATAGGCAAGCTGCGCGATAACGACATCATTGAGATTGCGGTGGACCGCCTGACATTAACAGGCAGCGTAAACTTTATCGGTACCGCGGACAACCCGCTGACGCCGGAAGAGGGCGCGCGCGAGCTGGCACGGCGGCAGGTGCATCCGGACCTGCACGCTCACGACTTTTTGCCGGACGATACCCGGCTGTGGGCGGCATTACAGTCCGTGAGCGGCGGCACCTGGAAAGGCTGTATTTATGACACCGATAAAATCATTGAGGTAATTAACGCCGGTAAAAAAGCGCTCGGTATTTAATTATTTTGTGAGAGAAAAACGTCTGCGGAAAATAGTCCGCGGGCGGTTTTTACGTGTCTGCATTTTACCAATTTAAACAATAAGTTGCGATATATCGTTGACGTCACAAAAGCGAAATAACGTAATACAGAAATAAGATATGAGCATTGCTGGTTAATTGAACAGCTCATTACACTCCATTAACACGATGTTGTAATTCAGCACACTACATAAGGGTGTAATTCTGATGACGCAATTAACCATGAAAGACAAAATTGGCTACGGGCTGGGTGACACCGCCTGCGGCTTCGTCTGGCAAGCCACGATGTTCCTGCTGGCCTATTTCTACACCGACGTGTTTGGCCTCTCCGCGGGCATTATGGGGACGCTGTTTTTAGTCTCCCGCGTGCTCGACGCCGTGACCGACCCGCTGATGGGGCTGCTGGTAGACCGCACCCGCACGCGGCATGGCCAGTTTCGCCCGTTCCTGCTGTGGGGCGCCATCCCGTTCGGCATCGTCTGCATGCTGACCTTCTACACGCCGGACTTCTCCGCGCAGGGCAAAATCATCTACGCCTGCGTGACCTATATTCTGCTGACTCTGGTCTACACCTTCGTTAACGTCCCGTACTGCGCCATGCCGGGCGTCATTACTGCCGACCCGAAAGAGCGTCACGCCCTGCAGTCCTGGCGCTTCTTCCTGGCGGCGGCGGGGTCGCTCGCCATCAGCGGCATCGCGCTGCCGCTGGTCAGCATCATTGGCAAAGGCAACGAGCAGGTGGGTTATTTCGGCGCCATGTGCGTGCTGGGGCTGAGCGGCGTGGTGCTGCTCTACGTCTGCTTCTTTACCACCAAAGAGCGCTACACCTTTGAGGTGCAGCCGGGTTCGTCAGTGGCGAAAGACCTTAAGCTGCTGCTGGGCAACAGCCAGTGGCGCATCATGTGTGCCTTCAAGATGATGGCGACCTGCTCCAACGTGGTGCGCGGCGGGGCGACGCTCTACTTCGTGAAATACGTGATGGATCACCCGGAGATGGCGACCCAGTTTTTACTCTACGGCAGCCTCGCCACCATGTTCGGCTCGCTCTGCTCCTCCCGCCTGCTGGGCCGCTTCGACCGCGTTACCGCCTTCAAGTGGATCATCGTCGCTTACTCGCTGATTAGCCTGCTGATTTTCGTCACCCCGGCGGAGCACATCGCGCTGATTTTTGCCCTCAACATTCTGTTCCTGTTCGTCTTTAACACCACCACGCCGCTGCAGTGGCTGATGGCCTCTGACGTGGTGGATTACGAGGAGAGCCGTAGCGGTCGCCGCCTCGACGGGCTGGTGTTCTCCACCTACCTGTTCAGCCTGAAGATTGGCCTGGCAATTGGCGGGGCGGTGGTGGGCTGGATCCTGGCGTACGTCAACTACTCCGCCAGCAGCAGCGTGCAGCCGGTCGAGGTGCTGACCACCATCAAAATTCTGTTCTGCGTGGTGCCGGTGGTGCTCTACGCGGGCATGTTTATCATGCTTTCGTTCTACAAGCTCACCGACGCCCGCGTGGAGGCCATCAGCCAGCAGCTGATCAAGCACCGCGCGTCGCAGGGCGAGGCCGTTCCCGACGCCGCGACAGCCGCATCCCATTAACCGGAGGCATTATGGAAATCACTAACCCGATCCTGACCGGCTTCAACCCGGACCCGTCCCTGTGCCGTCAGGGCGAGGACTACTACATCGCCACCTCGACCTTCGAGTGGTTCCCGGGCGTGCGCATCTACCACTCCCGCGATCTGAAAAACTGGTCGCTGGTCAGCACCCCGCTGGACCGCGTGTCGATGCTGGACATGAAGGGCAACCCGGACTCCGGCGGCATCTGGGCACCGTGCCTGAGCTACGCCGACGGGAGGTTCTGGCTGCTCTACACCGACGTGAAGATTGTCGACTCGCCGTGGAAAAACGGCCGCAATTTTCTCGTCACCGCGCCGTCCATCGAGGGGCCGTGGAGCGAGCCGATCCCGATGGGCAACGGCGGGTTCGATCCCTCCCTGTTCCACGACGACGATGGCCGCAAATACTACCTCTACCGCCCGTGGGGGCCGCGCCACCACAGCAACCCGCACAACACCATCGTGATGCAGGAGTTTGATTCGCAGACTGGCACGCTCTCGCCCGAGCGCAAAACGCTGTTTACCGGCACGCCGCTCTGCTACACCGAAGGGGCGCATCTTTATCGCCTGGCGGGATGGTACTACCTGATGGTTGCCGAGGGCGGCACCAGCTACGAGCACGCCGTCGTGGTGCTGCGCGCAAAAACCATCGACGGGCCGTACGAGCTGCACCCGGACGTGACGATGATGACCAGCTGGCACCTGCCGGAGAACCCGCTGCAAAAGAGCGGCCACGGCTCGCTGCTGCAAACCCACACCGGGGAGTGGTATATGGCCTACCTCACCAGCCGCCCGCTGCGCCTGCCCGGCGTGCCGCTGCTGGCCTCCGGCGGGCGCGGCTACTGCCCGCTGGGGCGCGAGACCGGCATCGCCCGCATTGAATGGCGCGACGGCTGGCCGTACGTGGAAGGCGGCAAGCACGCGCAACTGACCGTGAAAGGCCCGCCGATGGCGGAGCAGCCTGTAGCCGTTCCGGGCATCTGGCGGGACGATTTCGACGCCAGTTCGCTCGACCCGGAACTGCAGACCCTGCGCATTCCGTTCGACGATACCCTCGGCTCGCTTACCGCCCGCCCGGGCTACTTACGGCTCTACGGCAACGACTCGCTCAACTCGACATTCACCCAGTCGACCGTGGCGCGCCGCTGGCAGCATTTCACCTTCCGGGCCGAGACGCGGATGCAGTTCTCGCCGGTCCACTTCCAGCAGAGCGCGGGGCTGACCTGCTACTACAACAGCAAAAACTGGAGCTACTGCTTTGTGGACTACGAGGAGGGGCAGGGGAGAACCATCAAGGTGATCCAGCTCGACCACAACGTGCCGTCGTGGCCGCTGCACGAGCAGCCGATTCCGGTGCCGGAACAGGCCGAGAGCGTCTGGCTGCGGGTGGACGTGGATAAACTGGTCTACCGCTACAGCTACTCGTTTGATGGCGAGACGTGGCACACCGTGCCGATCACGTATGAGGCGTGGAAATTGTCGGACGACTACATCGGCGGGCGCGGCTTCTTTACCGGTGCGTTTGTGGGACTGCACTGCGAGGACATCAGCGGCGACGGCTGCCACGCGGACTTCGACTACTTCACCTACGAGCCGGCATAGCCCAGTGCGCGTGAGAGCGCGAGCCCGGCCTGCTGAAGCTGCTCGCGGAAATTAGCCAGCTCGGCGTCGTCCACGCGCGAGGTCAAGGTCGACAGGCTCAGGGCGGCAATCACGCGGGATTCGTGGTTCCACACCGGCACCGCCACGCAGCGCACGCCCTGCTCGTTCTCTTCGCTGTCCAGGGCATAGCCCTGCTCGCGGGTCTGCGCCAGAGCGGCCATTAATGCTTCGCGAGAGGCGAGGGTGGAAGGGGTATAGGTGGTGTACTGATAGCCCTCCAGCAGGGTGTTCAGCTCGGCCTCGCCCAGCCAGGCAATCAACACCTTGCCGATGGCGGTGGCGTGAACCGGCAGGCGGCGGCCGATGCGCGAATAGGCTATGGCGGCCAGCTTGCCTTCAATCTTCTCGATATAGACCCCTTCACGACCGTCCAGGATCCCCAGATGGGTGGTCTGCCCGGTCCGCTGGGACAGCTCCGTCAGCCAGCCTTTCGCCTTCTGGCGAATATCGATGGAGCCCACGACGAAATGACCGCGCTCAACCAGCTTCATGCCGAGGCGATACTTACCGTTCTCCGGGTTCTGATCGATATAGCCGTGAAGCTGGAGGGTTTTCAGCAGCGAGTGGAGGGTACTCTTGCTCAGCCCCATCAGTTTGCTGATGTCGGTGATCTTAAGCTCGGTGGCCTGCTCGTTGAACAGGTCGAGGATCTGCAACGCACGTTCAACAGACTGAATAATCGGCATAATGCTGGCATGTCCACGCTGGAATGAAGGCGAAAACGTACCTTTTTCGGGGTGAAAAATCAATGAAATGGCGCCGGTGTTCTCCCTCTCCCCGTGGGAGAGGGCCGGGGTGAGGGCATAAGGCCGCAGCGCCACCCTGCAACAAAGGCGGCTACATTATTGTTAGCGGGGGAATCAATTATTATCTCGTGCAGCGACAGACTGAATTTTCCAGATCCCATCTTCTTTAACCATGCAATCAATAACTGTGTGCTGGGTCTTTTTGCCGAACGTGATATTCACGTTTACACAGACCGGGTCTGAATCATACGAATCAATAGCCACATTCTCAGCCCAGTCCTCGCCGATATACTGCGATTTCATAAAAAAATCAGCCTCGTAAAATTCAGCATCGGCATAACGGGGATCGTCTGCATGACGTAATTTTTTCATGGTACTGGCCGTAACGAACTTATCGATTTCATTTCCCTCCTGGATAGGATAATGTTCGTTGTTCACCTGTTTGACGTACCAGCGATTGAATTCAAGAGCGCGCTGCATCGGTATCTGAAAATCTTCGTCCCCCAATACGACTGTACTGAATAACACAATTAAGATGAGCTTATTCATATTAATAATGCCTGTATAAGGTGACGGCTGGCTGGAGTTGGCGATACGTTGGCCCCGGGTACATTGTTCTCTGTTTAAAATCTGAATACCAGGTTCCAGCGCCATCGTAAATACAGACATGCCCGTACTGATTCGGGCCGGGCAAGGCATCAATCACCGCGATATCCCCCTCTATGGGAGTGCCATAGGCTTTTGTGAACCCTGCTTTTTCAAGAGAACGCCAGAAATCCTTAGCGTTTGCCCCTTCGATTTTAAGCCCTCCGGCTCGAATGGCGGCGGCGATTGCTCGAGCGCAATAGTGTCCAGTATGGGTTAGTGCGTGGCTACGGGCGTATGACAAAGCTTCATGCTTATTCCATGACATGAATAATCCTTATTAACGAAATGCAGTAATAAGGAAATATTACGCCGATAATATACGGTATTTTGTAATTGATAATGACCTGATATTAACCATTATCTACTCAATAAATAATGGTTAATAAAAACATAAATTCTTATTATGGTTAATGTCTAGCTGAGAAAGCGTCAGTAAAATGAATTTTTCTGCCTGACGATAACGCTGTTGTCGTTTTTAGTGTTTTCTCCCTCTCCCTGTGGGAGAGGGACGGGGTGAGGGCACCAGACCGCAGAGGAGTCAATCACTCCCCAAGCGTCGCCACCATCACCGCCTTAATCGTATGCATCCGGTTTTCCGCCTGGTCGAAGACGATACTCGCCGCCGACTCAAACACCTCGTCCGTCACTTCCATCCCGCCGTGCAGGTCGAACTCCTTCGCCATCTGCTTGCCGAGCGTAGTCTGGTCGTCATGGAACGCGGGCAGACAGTGCAGGAACTTCACGTTCGGGTTGCCGGTCAGCGCCATCATCTGCGCGTTCACCTGATACCCGCGCAGCAGCGCTATCCGCTCCGCCCACTTCTCCTTGGCTTCGCCCATCGACACCCACACGTCGGTATAGATAAAGTCCGCGCCCTTCACGCCCGCCGCCACGTCTTCCGTCAGGGTGATTTTCCCGCCGTGCTTTTCCGCTAGCGCACTGCACTCCGCCACCAGGCTCTCTTCCGGCCAGCAGGCTTTCGGGGCCACCAGGCGTAGATCCAGCCCGGTCAGCGCCGCCGCTTCCAGCATCGAGTTGCCCATGTTGTTGCGCGCGTCGCCCGCGTAGACCAGCGTCATCTCGTTAAACGCCTTGCCCGGCAGGTGCTCCTGCATGGTCAGCAGATCCGCCAGCAGCTGCGTCGGGTGGAACTCGTTGGTCAGCCCGTTCCACACCGGCACGCCCGCATACTGCGCCAGCGTTTCGACGACTTCCTGGCCGTGACCGCGATACTGAATGCCATCGTACATCCGCCCGAGCACGCGTGCGGTATCCTTAATTGACTCTTTATGCCCAATCTGGCTGCCGCTCGGCCCTAACCAGGTAACGCGCGCGCCCTGGTCAAATGCGGCAACTTCGAAAGAGCAACGTGTACGGGTTGAGTCTTTTTCGAAGATGAGCGCGATGTTTTTGCCAGTAAGCTTTTGTACTTCCTTGCCATTTTTTTTATCGGCTTTGAGCTGTGCGGCAAGAGTCAGCAGAGAAGTGAACTGTGCAGGGGTAAAGTCGAGCAATTTCAGAAAGTGTTTCTTGTACAGATCAGACATTTTATCCTCGCATGGCGAACGCCACTTATTGAATTAAAATTCACTTTATATGTGTAATTATTCATTTGCAACCCCGTTTCACAAATCTTTCCAACAAAGGTGGAGGCAAACCCGTCCGTGTGTGAAAATAGAAGTATCTGCCGCACTTTAAAGAGGATTGACCCATGGCAAACCCGGAATTACTGGAAGAGCAACGCGAAGAGACGCGTCTGATTATTGAAGAACTGCTGGAAGACGGTAGCGATCCGGACGCGCTGTACACCATCGAACACCATTTCTCTGCGGACGACTTTGAAGCGCTGGAAAAAATGGCCGTGGAAGCCTTCAAGCTGGGTTACGAAGTGACCGAGCCGGAAGAGCTGGAAGTGGAAGAGGGCGACACCGTCATCTGCTGCGATATCCTGAGCGAAGGCGCGCTGAAGGCGGAGCTGATCGACGCGCAGGTAGAACAGCTGATGAACCTGGCCGAGAAGTTTGAAGTGGAATACGACGGCTGGGGAACCTACTTCGAAGATCCGAACGGTGAAGACGGCGAAGAAGGCGACGACGAAGATTACGTCGACGAAGACGACGACGGCGTGCGTCACTAAGCGTTTCAGGCGGTGGCACGCGCCACCGCTTTTTCAAGGCAGAACTATGGATTACCCGCAGATACTCGCCCCCGTACTCAACTTCCTCCAGTGCCCGACCCCGCAAGCATGGATTGATAAAGCCCGCGACCCGGCGAACCTGCCGCTGCTGCTCACCGACCACATGGTGTGCGAGCTCAAGGCCGCCCAGACCGCGCTGCTGCTGGTGCGTAAATACGTCGCCGACGAAAGCGGTGCCGATGCGCTGCTCGACTGGCTCAAACCCTACGAACTGTTCACCTTCCGCGACGGCCCGGAGCCGGACTTCATCGCCCTGCACAGGCAGATTGGCAAAAGCGTGATGCCCAAAACCGACGACCCGTGGGGCCAGGCGCTCATCGACAGCATGGTGCTGCTGATTAAAGAGGAGCTGCACCACTTCTGGCAGGTGCGCGAGGCGATGCTGGCCCGCGACATTCCGTACGTCAAAATCACCGCCAGCCGCTACGCCAAAGGGATGCTGAAGGAAGTGCGCACACACGAACCGCTGACGCTGATCGACAAGCTCATCTGCGGCGCCTACATCGAAGCCCGCTCCTGCGAACGCTTCGCCGCGCTGGCCCCGTTCCTCGACGACGACCTGCAGAAGTTCTATCTCTCGCTGCTGCGCTCGGAAGCGCGCCATTATCAGGACTACCTGACGCTGGCTCAGCAGGTGAGCGACGACGATATCTCACCGCGCATACAGCTTTTTGGCGAAATTGAAGCCACACTTATCTCGACACCGGACCACGAGTTTCGCTTCCACAGCGGCGTGCCGGTGTAACCCGGCATAACTCAAGGATAAGGATGCGAGATGAATAAAAAGTGGACCCGTATTGTGATTATCGTCATTGCGGCTGCCTCCGTGGCGTTCTGGGTGTTTTTCGACAGGCAGCGCGCTCCGGAACGGCAGATGGATAACGCCCTCAACGAGATGCCCGCCTGGCAGGTGATTAAGGAGCAGGAGCCCGCGCTGCATCAGCGCATCCTCGACCAGATGGCCGCCCTGCAAAAAGCGGGCGAGCCGGAGCAGCAGATTATCGACACCATCCAGCCGCAGATCCTGCATCTGCAGATGTCGCGCCTGCAAAACGCCCCGGACGCCAACGTGGTGAACTACATGACCATCAACATGGAGCAGACCGCCGCCATCCAGAAGGTGAGCGACGACGCCTGCTTCCGCTTCCTCTACCCGATGGTGAAGGGCGGCGTGAACCCGATGCGCATGCTGGATAAAGACCTGATGGCCCGGCGCATGCAGGCCGACGCCGACATGATGCGCGCGGCCTACGGTAAAAATCGCCACACCGTGACCCAAGCCGAGCGTGAGGCGGCCGTTGAGGATGTGCGACCGATTATGAAGCAACTTGCCGATCAGTACGGCGAGGACATCCAGCTGCTGCAGATGCCGGAGAAGGCGGCGGGCAAGGAAAAGCTCTCCTGCGATATGGTGCAGGAGATGTGGGCGAAGGTGCTGGCGCTGCCGGAGCAGAAGGCGGCGAGGGTGATTCGGCTGGCGGTTTCTGAGCTGGAATGACGAAGGGCGCTGGTTTTTTGGGCACTTAGCGCGGGTTTCGCGCGTCGTCGCTTGCATGGCGGCGCGCGACAGGTATAATCCACAACGTTTCCGCATCCCCTTCAGTGCCGAAGTGGCGAAATCGGTAGACGCAGTTGATTCAAAATCAACCGTAGAAATACGTGCCGGTTCGAGTCCGGCCTTCGGCACCAAGTCACTAAATTCCTTACAATACAGCTAGTTAGACAATAAAATCTGTCTCCTTTGCCTGTAAGAAATGCTCTGTCATGTCCCTTGAAAAAGCCGCTGTGGTTGATAGTGGTAATTGGGATGTTAACTCATAGCGGCGTGTAGTTCCAAGCGTCAAACACGTACTGACTCAACTTGAAAGCTATGACGTAGCCACCGTCTCTAAACAATCCCAAAAACTTTTAGTGAAGCGCATGTTAGCCCGATGCCCCCGTTCTGTCGCCGTCGCGAGACGCCGCAGGGGATAAACAGGTTTATGGTGGTCACGGTACTTGCAGACCATATGCAAGCTCTGCCAGCGGTTCGGCCTCGCTCCCTTTGGGTACATGGTCATCCTGATAAGCCTCACTAACTGACACAACCCTGATGAAGTCGCCAGAGGCTCCGCTTGTTGTCTTACCACCAACGGGGCTAATGGTTTGCAATGGCTAAATGTATGGAATCATGTATGTGATAGCTTTGGTACACTGCATGAAAACGGGTACTGCTGGATGGAACACGATGCGCACACAGGAAGGGCTTAAAGCCATTTATGAAGCCAGATGCTCAAGGTACGAGAAGCACCTGCACGTTGGTATGGATACCACCTCAATCATACTGAAAGGGCATCTTTTCGTTGAGGAATTACTTTTTGATATTCTGAAATTGCATTGCCGGGATAGCGGCCCGATTGAGAATATTAAGCTCGGCTTTAGCCATAAGCTAAACCTAGTGCATGCTATGTTTGGATCTCATTTACCGGGCATGGAATTCCCCAAAAATGTTTGGGCTGCTTTGGATAAATTGAACAAATTGCGGAATTCACTGGCACATAACATTGACTCTCCAAGAGCTGCCGAAGTCTTCAAGTCCTTTGTTTCATCGTACAGCCAATTGGTTGGCAAAGAGGTGAAGGTTAGCATCACTGATGAAATTCCGGGGATAGACCGCAAGCTCGGACTGGAGTTGATTGGTATCATTATGTATTTGCTCGGATTCTTAGGGTGCTTGCATGGTATAGCCTATCTCAACCCACCACTCATGTACGGCAGTGAAATCCCAGTTACGATACCCAACAAGATTGAGCACGAGTGACAGTAAGCTGACAAAGCAAGACATTGCTTGCCGCTTGGGTTGGACATAAAATATCCATTAAATTAATAGTGGGTATTGTGCATGGAATACGTGGCCTTTGGTGATGAGAGTGGTACGACAGGAAGTGACCGCTGTTACGGCATTGGTTTGCTGTGTGTTCGTAAAGACACACTGCATATCTTTAATGAGCGCGTTCAGAAGCTAAAAGACAAGTACGGTATTGTCGGTGAGTTAAAGTGGTCGAAAATTAAAAACAGCGCAGGGCAGGCAAATATCTGCATTGAGCTGCTGGCAATGGTGCTTAAGAATTCGTGCTGTTTCCATTCGATTATTGTTGTGAAGAACATGTACAACAACTGGCAGATGGATAGAGAGCTGGCTTTTTACCAGACGTACACGATGCTTGTTAAGAACGTTGCTAAGCAGATTAAGAGTGATGTTGAAGTCATCATTGACCAGAAGATTGATAAGTACAAAAAGAACGATGAAGTAACGGGTATTATTGCTAACCGCATGCTAGCTAGAGCCGGGATAAAGACGTTGGTTAAGTCGGTGACGATGCACGACTCTAAGCACCATCTGGGATTGCAGGTGGTGGACATCCTGACGGGGGCTGTGAACTCTGGGTATATGAAGTATCTGAATCCACGGTTAGAACTGTCGGTGGCTAAAGAACTTGCCTTCGAGCGGATGGCTGCTTTGCTTGGCTGGGATGTGTTTCATTACGATACGTTCCCGAATAAGGATTTCAATATTTGGCACTTCCCGCAAGAGATGCGAGCTATGCCGGGTTCCAAGAGTATTCGTCCAGATTACAGCGTTCCGCTGGTTAAGCGGGAAGAGCTGGCCTAACCTACCCTTATCGCAAGCTAGATCTGAGTGGAAAATTTGATGAGTTACGATGACCTAGACCCCGCAACAAGGCGCGTCTTGCAGCAAGCGGAGTACATGAGAAGCAATGAGGCCAAACTAGCGCAGATTGCCCTGATAAAGCATCACAAAGCTTATATGGACTGGAGAACAGACAGAGGGGATTTTGGCGACCCTTGCCCGAGTACGAAGGAGGCCAGACTTGAGCTGTTGTGGACGCGTCAGAATATGCTGGGGCATGAAACGCTGAATGTGTTGAGGTTCTCTTTCGAACAATTGTACGAAGACTTAGACAGTGCGCTATCAGATGCGATAGCGGCAAGGGATGGGGTTGCGAGGGAATGGGCGGCTGTGTCTAATGTGGTTGAACTGAATGCTTTATGGGAGTGGTTCCGAGAGAGATTGCCCGATGATTATGTATCGCCGTATTAGAAATAGAGTGTAGCCTTACCCCAAAAGATGTTAGCTACCCCCACCGCAAGCGACTCTCAGGGGCTTGTGCGCAAGAAATAATGCGGTTGTACTGGGTGGGTGCGCACAACCCTCTACAAGCCGCATTCTACCGTTAGCCTATAGCTGAATCCCCGACTTGAAAAATTGCACGCTTATGGTTGCCCCTCCCTCAACTCTATAGCTCGCCCGCGCCCCCGTGCGCATGTGCGTGCCCGCGCGTCAGGGGTCGCTGAGAAAACCCTAAGATTTTGCTCATCCGAGGCAACCGTTGCAGGCGCGTGTTGCCGAGGGCACACTGCCAGTGTTTGATGGTGTCTGAATCGCCACGGGT
>NZ_NRIQ01000004.1:0-111715 GCF_020224095.1 Enterobacter sp. CCUG 70166 | reverse complement strand
ACAAGTGAAGAGGCCATCCGCAAGGATGGCCTTTTTGCGTTTGTACTTCGAAAAACGATAGGCCGGGTAAGGCGAAGCCGTCACCCGGCAGCTTTCAGACTGCACACCACGCCAAAATAAACTCTGCAATCCCCTCCACATTATTCAAATCCAGAACCGGTACTTCCAGCGTCAACGCAGCGTCACTGGCCACAGCAATCACATGTTCATCCAGCGTTAACTCACTTACATCATGCCCGGCACCGTTTCTGAACAGCAGGATCTTCGCAACAGCCTCGTGCTTAAACCCCTCAACCAGCACCAGATCCAGCGTGGAATGATCCATCCGGCTGACAAGATAAGCGAGATCCAGCGGTGCTTCATCCGGAGTTTCTGTCATTAACGCCCAGCGCTGGTTACTCGCCACCATCGTTTGTGCAGCGCCAGCCTTACGCAGCTCATAGCTATCTTTCCCCGGCTTATCGACATCCATGTTATGGTGCGTGTGCTTAATCAATCCGGGACGAATACCTTTAGCGCAAAGTGCAGGTATCAGCTTTTTTAGCAGCGTAGTCTTCCCGGTGCCGCTCCAGGCAGAGATCGCTAATACGGGTATCATTTCTTCTCCTGCATCATCTGCAAATCTTTCGTCGTGTTTACATTCACAAACGCCGATTTCATGTCGCTGAAATCAACGGAATGCCCTCCTGACTGGCGCATAAATACCATGACGCGTCGCTCTCCTGCGGCCAGGTAATCTTTCAGCGCAGATATTAACGAGCGATTAATCAATGCGATCGTCGGATGGTCGCGTTCGCCGTCGTGTACCCAGACGACGGGAGCACCCTCGCACCGCTGCACCAGACGTTCAACCAGACAGGACGGGATGAAGGGCGTATCACATGAACAAAAGAGAAACCACTCTCCATGCGACTGCTGCATAACGGAAAGCATTCCCGCCAGCGGGCCGGGGTAGTCCACAAGCTTATCCTGATAAACCGGATACCCACTGCGCTGATAAATATCAACATGTCGGTTAGCGCTGATCGCCATCGACGACACCTGATTTGCCAGGGTATCAGCAACATGCTGCCATAAGGGGGTGTTGTTCAGGAGCTGAAGACCTTTATCTTTTCCGCCCATTCGCGTTGCCCTGCCTCCGGCAAGAACGACCCCGATGATTTCCTGGCATTGATTCACGAATATCGCCTCTTTTATTGTGGGATTGACCCTGCTAACGTGTCTCTCTAAATGAAAGGAGCACTACCATGAAATGTAAACGTCTTAATGAAGTCATTGAGCTTCTCCAGCCGGCCTGGCAAAAAGAGCCAGAGCTGAATCTGATGCAATTTTTACAGAAACTGGCGAAAGAGTCAGGTTTTGATGGCGAACTGGCAGACCTTTCTGACGACATCCTGATCTACCACCTCAAAATGCGTGACTCGGCTAAAGATGCTGTTATTCCTGGTATTCAGAAAGATTATGAAGAGGATTTTAAAACCGCATTACTGCGCGCCCGAGGCGTAATTAAAGAGTAAAAGCTTGTAAGCGGAGCCACCGAAATCGCCACAAGATGATATCCTGAATCATTCGTATAATTTCCGGATGATCGGATGAACGACCAGGCTTTTACTTTCCAGACACTACACCCGGATACCATTATGGATGCGCTGTTCGAGCAGGGTATTCGGGTGGATTCCGGGTTAACCCCTTTAAACAGCTACGAAAACCGTGTCTACCAATTTCAGGACGAAGAGCGCCAGCGCTTTGTCGTAAAGTTTTACCGGCCACAGCGCTGGTCCGCAGAACAAATTCAGGAAGAGCATCAGTTTGCCCACGAACTGCTGGATGACGATGTTCCCGTTGCGGCACCGCTCAAATTTAATAACCAAACGCTGCTGACCCATCAGGGTTTTTACTACGCGGTATTTCCGAGCCTGGGCGGAAGACAGTTTGAGGCAGATAATATCGATCAGATGGAATGGGTTGCCCGTTATCTGGGGCGCATTCATCAGACGGGACGTAAAAAATCGTTTGTTGCCCGACCGACGATTGGTGTTCAGGAATATCTTATTGAGCCGCGAGAGGTATTCGAAACATCGGCGCTGATCCCAAAGGCGCTTAAGGATAATTTCCTCACGGCGACCGATAAGCTTATTGATGCTGTAAAAGCCTGCTGGCGGGATGATATTACCGCTCTACGCCTGCACGGTGACTGCCACGCCGGGAATATTCTCTGGCGCGACGGCCCGCTATTTGTCGATCTTGATGACGCTCGTATGGGACCTGCGGTGCAGGATCTGTGGATGCTCCTTAACGGTGATAAAGCCGAGCAGCGCATGCAGCTTGAGACCATAATTGAAGCTTATGAAGAATTTAGCCCCTTTAATTCAGACGAAATTGCCCTGATAGAGCCTTTACGTGCGATGCGATTTGTTTATTATCTCGCGTGGTTAATCAGGCGTTGGGAAGACCCGGCTTTTCCCCGAAATTTCCCCTGGCTTACCGGGGAGGATTACTGGCGCAACCAGATATCCACATTTACCGAGCAGGTTAAGGTTCTACAGGAACCCCCTCTGCAATTAACGCCGATGTATTAATTGGACACACCCAGGAGAGAGTTAATCATGAAAAAAATTTGGCTGGCGCTGGCTGGTATGATTCTGGCATTTAGCGCAACTGCTGCGCAGTTTACCGACGGCAAGCAGTACATTACGCTGGACAAGCCTGTAGCTGGCGAGCCTCAGGTGCTGGAGTTCTTCTCCTTCTACTGCCCGCACTGCTACGAGTTTGAGCAGGTACTTCATGTTTCTGACAACGTGAAGAAAAAGCTGCCGGAAGGCACCAAAATGACGAAATACCACGTTGAGTTCCTTGGCCCATTGGGTAAAGATCTGACTCAGGCATGGGCGGTTGCGATTGCGCTGGGTGTGGAAGATAAGATCACCGCGCCTATGTTTGAAGCCGTACAGAAAACCCAGACCGTACAAACTACGGCAGATATCCGTAAAGTGTTTGTTGATGCCGGTGTGAAAGGTGAAGACTACGACGCTGCCTGGAACAGTTTTGTGGTGAAATCTCTCGTGGCACAGCAGGAAAAAGCTGCCGCTGACTTCCAGTTGCAGGGCGTGCCAGCGATGTATGTTAACGGTAAATACCAGGTAAATATGCGTGGTATGGACACCACCAGTATGGATATCTTCGTACAACAGTACGCTGATACCGTGAAACACCTGGTTGAGATGAAGTAACAAACATAAAGAAAACGCCGGTCATTGACCGGCGTTTTTGTATGAAGATTTTAACTCCGCTATCTGTTCGTCTTTCTCTTTCCAGAGTGTATTGAGCCAAAGCTGGAAACGACGTTTGAAGTTTTTATCGTTAACGTAATCACCGTGCAGTTCCGTATCGATGGGCAACAGATCAACGCGGACTACGATACGCGTCAGCTTGCCGCTGAGCATATCGTAGAACGGCGTCCTGTCGTTTTCCGGATAGCAGAGCGTTACGTTCAACAATTTATCAAACTGCTCACCCAGCACGTTGAGGGCCATTGCGATACCCGCTGCCTTTGGCGGCAACAGGTGCTGATACGGAGAGCGAGTCTGCTGGCGCTTCTCTTCGGTAAAGCGCGAACCTTCGACGAAATTAACTATGGTGGTGGGATGCGCGCGAAACTTCTCGCAAGAACGGCGCGTAGTTTCCACGTCCATACCGCGGCGTTCCGGATGACGAATCAGATAGCTGCGTGAATAGCGTTTCATAAACGGCATATCCAGCGCCCAGCAGGCCAGACCAATGAAAGGCACCCATGCCAGTTGCTGTTTCAGAAAGTATTTGTTCATCGGAATATGTTTGCGAAACAGCACGCACAATACAACGATGTCGGCCCAGCTGTGATGATTGCAGATCAGCAGATACCAGTTCTTTTTATTCAGCTTCTCGAGGCCCTGAACGTCCCACTTTAACCAGGGGTTCAGATACAACAGGATCGCCAGCCCTTCACACCAGCAGTACATCATAAAATTACAAAAAGCAGACACTGCACGCCATACCGGAGGGACGGGCAGCAGGAGCTTAATTATTCCGGCAACGATGATTGGCACAGAACAGGCGATGGTAACCAGAATAGTTAAAATGACGCTTAGCAATAAGGTTATCGCAGCGAGTATTTTCGACATAATGAATTTTTTCAGATAGTTAGCTGTAATTAAGCAGCCGGCTATCCGGTGCTGGGCGCCGATCTTATCAGATATTGGCCCAGACCAGGGCGCTTTCGCACGAAGAGGCTGCGGCTTTTCCTGCCATGCAGCGAAATTTTCTATATAGACAGGGTGCTTACGTCTTATATCCACATAGACTAAATAACCATCAGCGGGGTGGGATCTTAAGTGATCTAATTTCAACTAATTGATTTTATTTGATAAATAAGTTTTCAGTATCAGTTTTATAGAACTGTTATTCACCTGTATTAAAAATATGCACAAACTTATCCACAGTTTGTTTTTGCGAGCGATCTTCACGATCGCAAAATCTTTTTCTGTATAAAGCGCTAAAACCTGATGTTTTCATCCTTCTGTGGCATCCTTTACCCATAAATTAATTAAAGGCACGGACATTATGGTTCAGATCCC
This sequence comes from Enterobacter sp. CCUG 70166, assembly GCF_020224095.1. Lineage (NCBI taxonomy): Bacteria > Pseudomonadati > Pseudomonadota > Gammaproteobacteria > Enterobacterales > Enterobacteriaceae > Enterobacter > Enterobacter sp. CCUG 70166. The sequence goes on along the minus strand of NZ_NRIQ01000004.1, from coordinate 107,102 downwards.
AGAAAACCCACTTATACTCGTCGATGGCTCTTCTTACCTTTATCGGGCGTATCATGCGTTTCCTCCTCTGACCAACAGCGCAGGGGAACCTACCGGCGCAATGTACGGCGTGCTGAATATGCTGCGCAGCCTGATTCTGCAATACCACCCAACCCATGCGGCCGTGGTGTTTGATGCGAAGGGGAAAACCTTCCGCGATGAATTATTTGAGCATTACAAATCTCACCGTCCTCCCATGCCTGACGATCTGCGTGCGCAGATTGAACCGCTGCACGCTATGGTCAAAGCGATGGGGCTGCCTTTGCTGGCTGTCTCGGGCGTTGAGGCTGACGACGTTATTGGCACCCTGGCGCGCGAAGCTGAAAAGGCTGGCCGTCCGGTGCTGATCAGTACCGGTGATAAAGACATGGCGCAGCTGGTAACACCTGGGATCACGCTGATTAATACCATGACCAACACCATTCTTGGCCCGGAAGAAGTGGTTGCCAAATATGGCGTGCCGCCAGAACTCATTATTGATTTCCTCGCCCTGATGGGGGATTCCTCGGATAACATCCCTGGCGTGCCGGGTGTGGGCGAAAAAACAGCTCAGGCGCTGCTGCAAGGGTTAGGTGGGTTGGATACGCTGTACGCAGAGTCCGACAAAATTGCCGGACTTACCTTCCGTGGTGCAAAAACCATGGCCGGAAAGCTCGCCGATAACAAAGAGGTGGCTTACCTCTCTTATCAGTTAGCCACCATCAAAACCGACGTCGAGCTGGAGCTTACCTGCGACCAGCTTGAAGTGCAGGAACCCGCCGCAGAAGAACTGCTTGGCCTGTTCAGAAAATACGAATTTAAACGCTGGACCACGGATGTCGAAGCCGGGAAATGGCTTCAGGCGAAAGGGGCAAAATCTGCGGCGAAGCCGAAAGAAACTATCGTTGTCGATGCCGAAGAGCAGGCAGAAGAAGAAGCGGCAGCGCTCTCATTCGATAACTATGAAACCATCCTTGAAGAGTCGCAGCTCGTCGCCTGGATTGAAAAGCTGAAAAAAGCACCGGTATTTGCGTTCGATACCGAAACGGACAGTCTCGATAACATATCTGCCAATATGGTAGGTCTGTCATTCGCGACGGAGCCGGGTATGGCAGCCTATGTTCCGGTAGCGCATGACTATCTGGATGCGCCGGAGCAGATCTCGCGCGAGCGCGCCTTAGAACTGCTGAAGCCGATTCTGGAAGACGAGAAAGCGCTGAAGGTCGGGCAAAACCTGAAGTACGACCGCGGTATTCTGCAAAACTACGGCATTGAGCTACGTGGTATCGCTTTTGACACCATGCTGGAATCTTACATTCTGGACAGCGTGGCGGGCCGCCATGATATGGATTCCTTATCCGATCGTTGGCTGAAACACAAAACCATCACCTTTGAAGAAATTGCCGGTAAGGGCAAAAATCAGCTGACCTTTAACCAGATCGCGCTGGAAGAAGCAGGCCGCTACGCCGCGGAAGACGCTGACGTCACGCTACAGCTGCATCTCAAAATGTGGCCGAAATTGCAGAAGCACGAAGGGCCGCTGAATGTTTTCCAGAACATTGAGATGCCGCTGGTGCCTGTGCTGTCCCGCATTGAGCGTAACGGCGTCAAAATCGACCCAACGGTGCTGCATAATCACTCTGGCGAGCTGGCGCAGCGCCTGACCGAGCTTGAACAGAAAGCGCATGAACTTGCTGGAGAGGCATTTAACCTGTCGTCACCGAAACAGCTGCAAACCATCCTGTTTGAAAAGCAGGGTATCAAACCGCTGAAGAAAACGCCGGGCGGCGCGCCTTCAACCTCTGAAGAGGTGCTGGAAGAGCTGGCGCTGGACTATCCGCTGCCAAAAGTTATCCTGCAGTACCGTGGTCTGGCGAAGCTGAAATCGACCTATACCGACAAACTGCCGTTGATGATTAACCCGAAAACGGGCCGCGTACACACTTCCTATCACCAGGCTGTAGCGGCGACCGGGCGACTTTCGTCAACCGATCCTAACCTTCAGAACATTCCGGTGCGTAATGAAGAGGGCCGCCGTATACGCCAGGCTTTCATTGCCCCAGAGGATTATCTGATTGTCTCAGCAGACTACTCGCAAATCGAACTGCGTATTATGGCGCACCTGTCGCGTGACAAAGGCCTGCTGACGGCATTTGCCGAAGGGAAGGATATCCACCGGGCGACAGCTGCCGAAGTGTTTGGCCTGCCGCTGGACAGCGTGACAAACGAACAGCGTCGTAGCGCAAAAGCGATTAACTTTGGCCTTATTTACGGCATGAGCGCATTTGGCCTATCACGCCAGCTCAACATTCCGCGTAAAGAGTCGCAGAAGTATATGGATCTCTACTTTGAGCGCTATCCGGGCGTGCTGGAATATATGGAGCGTACCCGCGCGCAGGCGAAAGAGAAAGGCTACGTTGAAACGCTGGATGGCCGTCGTCTTTACCTTCCGGACATCAAATCCAGCAACGCCGCGCGCCGTGCTGGCGCTGAACGTGCTGCTATCAATGCCCCGATGCAGGGCACTGCGGCAGACATCATCAAACGCGCGATGATCGCCGTTGATGCCTGGCTGGAAAAAGAGAAACCGCGCGTGAAAATGATCATGCAGGTACACGATGAACTGGTATTTGAAGTCCATAAAGACGACCTGGAAAAGGTCTCTCAGAAGATCCATGAACTGATGGAAAACAGCATGAAGCTGGACGTTCCGTTGCTGGTGGAAGTGGGTAGCGGCGAAAACTGGGATCAGGCTCACTAAGCGTTATCGTAATAACGCGCGTTTTATGTAAGTAAGCAACATAAGTACGCGCGTTTTGTGACGATCATTAGAATTCCCTATGTAAAGAATGAAAAAAAACTACAAAAAGTGCTTTTTCAAGAGACAAAAAAAGAGTAGAGTTAACGACGTAGGGTACAGAGGTAAGATGTTCTATCTTTCAGACCTTTTACTTCACGTAATCGGATTTGGCTGAATATTTTAGCCGCCCCAGTCAGTAATGACTGGGGCGTTTTTTATTGCGGAAAGGAAAGTTTCGGGCGAAAAAAACGCGGTCATCGCCGCGCCTGTTGTTACTCTGCTTCCGCTTCTGTCGCCGGTTCCAGATCGTTAAACCAGCTGTCTAGCTTCTGTCGCAGTTTGTCCACACCCTGCTTTTTCAGCGAGGAGAACGGTTCAACCTGTACATCACCGTTGAATGCCAGCACCGCTTCACGCACCTTGTTCACCTGCGCCTTGCGCGCGCCGCTCGCCAGCTTATCCGCTTTTGTCAGCAGCACCAGCACCGCAATATCGCTTGCCACCGCCCAGTCAATCATCTGCTGGTCGAGATCTTTTAGCGGGTGTCGAATATCCATCAGCACCACCAGACCTTTCAGACACATGCGTTTTTCCAGGTATTCACCCAGCGCACGCTGCCATTTGATCTTCATCTCTTCCGGTACCTGCGCGTAACCGTAGCCCGGTAAATCGACCAGGCGTTTGCCTTCAGCCACTTCAAACAGGTTAATCAGCTGAGTACGGCCAGGTGTTTTTGAGGTACGCGCCAGGTTTTTCTGATTGGTCAGCGTATTCAGGGCGCTGGATTTTCCCGCATTGGAGCGGCCAGCAAATGCCACTTCAATCCCTGTGTCTGAGGGCAGGTGGCGAATATCGGGCGCACTGGTGACAAAATGCGTCTGTTGGTAGTTCCAGGTAGTCACGTGGTCGTCTCCAAAAATCGTAATCTGCGGGGGATTATACCTGAATGCGGGCAAAAGGCTTTTCCCTTCGTCATTGACGTGTAAGTGAAAGCCCTACGGAATGTAAGAGATCTGCCCTTAAGCGTATGAGAAATTTAAGAGAAATCGCAGGCGCTAAAAAACTCAAAATATTAAAATTCAAAGAGTTATTAATGAGTAATTATCTGAAAATCCGGTTTAGTACCTTTTCGTTGCTTGTTAGTTTAAGAGAACAAGGTAAAGTGTGCGTCAAGGCGAGGATGCCAGCAGGAAAACGACTTAAGGATAAGGGTCAGGAGCGCCAGGAGGCGAAGACTCAGGATTGTCAGGACGACCGGCGCCTGGAGGCGTTTTTAACAGGAAACGGAACCGTATCACGGACGGTAGTAGCCAAGGGATAAACAGGGTTTGTTGAAGGCAAACAGGGAATGTCTGACCCGTTAAGGGTTGTGAGTCAGGAAAAAAGGCGACAGATTGCTCTGTCGCCTTTTTTCTTTGCTTGCTTTCTGCTAGATTTCGCCGCAATTCTATACTGAAGAAAACGACTTAAAGATAAAACATCATGAAAAAACCGACCTCCGCTGCGGGCGCGAAACGCCCTGCAAAAGCACGCCGCAAAACGCGCGAAGAACTGAATCAGGAAGCGCGCGATCGCAAACGCGATAAAAAGCATCGTGGCCATACTGCGGGTAGCCGTGCTAACGGTGGCGGTGCCGCAGGCGCTTCTGCAAAAGGCAAACAGCAGAAAGATCCTCGTATCGGCAGTAAAACTCCCATTCCACTGGGCGTGACAGACACGCCGGTCACTAAGCAGCACAAACCAAAGAGCGAGAAACCTATGCTTTCACCGCAGGCTGAGCTGGATATGCTGGAGAACGATGAGCGCCTGGATGCGCTGCTGGAACGTCTTGAAGAGGGTGAAACCCTGACCGCTGAAGAGCAGTCCTGGGTAGATGCCAAACTGGATCGCATTGATGAACTGATGCAGAAGCTGGGTCTGTCCTACGATGATGAAGAAGACGAAGAGGAAGACGAAAAGCAGGAAGATATGATGCGTCTGCTGAAAGGTGGAAACTAACATTTGCACCCGGCAGGTACACTCGTCCTGCTTATAACCCTTCCGGTTATATGTTATCTGGTGTGGTTATTCGTTAAACTACGGCGGTTGTCGCGGCGACAGAAGTGGCTGCGCACCCGAATGATGGCCCGCAACGGGACCAGAACGGGCCGCCGTATACGAACGCGACACCAACGGAAGGAGTGAGCATGTCTGTACCATCTATCGACTGGGATTTGGCCCTGATCCAGAAATATAACTATTCCGGGCCGCGTTATACCTCATACCCCACCGCGCTGGAGTTTTCTGACGCTTTCGGCGAGGCGGATTTTCAGCAAGCTGTGGCGCGCTATCCCGAGCGCCCGCTGTCGCTCTACGTCCATATTCCGTTCTGCCACAAGCTCTGCTACTTCTGCGGCTGCAATAAGATCGTTACCCGCCAGCAGCACAAAGCCGATCAATACCTCGATGCGCTTGAACAGGAAATTCTGCACCGCGCACCGCTGTTTAAAGGCCGTCACGTCAGCCAGCTTCACTGGGGCGGCGGTACGCCAACCTATCTGAATAAAGCGCAGATCAGCCGCCTGATGGCGCTACTGCGCGGCAATTTCAGTTTTAACCACGACGCTGAAATTTCGATCGAGGTCGATCCGCGTGAAATCGAGCTGGATGTGCTGGATCATTTACGCGCCGAAGGCTTCAACCGCCTGAGTATGGGTGTACAAGACTTCAACAAAGAAGTACAGCGCCTGGTCAACCGCGAGCAGGATGAAGCGTTTATCTTTGCCTTACTCAACCATGCGCGTGAAATCGGCTTTACCTCAACGAATATAGACCTGATTTACGGCCTGCCGAAGCAGACGCCGGAGAGCTTCGCCTACACGCTTAAACGCGTGGCTGAGCTCAACCCGGACCGTCTGAGCGTCTTTAACTATGCGCACCTGCCGACGCTGTTCGCCGCGCAGCGCAAAATCAAAGATGCGGATCTGCCTTCCGCCCAGCAGAAGCTGGACATTTTGCAGGAGACCATCGCCTCGCTGACCGAAACCGGCTATCAGTTTATCGGGATGGATCACTTTGCCCGCCCTGACGACGAACTGGCGATTGCTCAGCGTGAAGGTGTTCTCCACCGTAACTTCCAGGGATACACCACCCAGGGAGATACCGATCTGCTCGGAATGGGTGTCTCCGCTATCAGCATGATTGGCGACTGCTACGCCCAGAACCAAAAAGAGCTGAAGCTGTATTACCAGCAAGTTGATGAAACGGGCAACGCGCTGTGGCGCGGCATTGCGTTAACGCGCGACGACTGCATCCGTCGTGATGTGATTAAGGCGCTTATCTGCAACTTCCGTCTCGAATTCCGCGAGGTGGAGTCGCAATGGGATCTGCAATTCAGCGATTACTTTGCCGAAGACCTGAAGCTTCTGGCGCCGCTGGCGAAAGACGGGCTGGTGGATGTGTCGGAGAGCGCGGTGGTCGTCACGCCGAAGGGGCGTCTGTTGATTCGTAATATCTGCATGTGCTTCGATGCCTATCTGCGCCAGAAAGCACGTTTACAGCAGTTCTCGCGCGTGATTTAAGTTGCAATGCCGGGAGGCGCTTCGCTTACCCGGCCTACAACTCGCATTTATGTAGGCCGGGTAAGGCGAAGCCGCCACCCGGCTTTTCATTGACAGCTCGTTAGCTAAACAGCCCAACCAGTGCCGCACACAATACCGCCGCAACGGCAGTTTGTGGCGTGTGGCTTTCTGCTGCACCGCTCGAAAGTAAGGTCACTAATGATTCCAGCATGATGCTCCCCCCAGTTTCCGGGCACGATCATACAAAACTCATCGGAACAGTAAAGCGCAAAATAACGGCACTTTGCGCTCAATTAGTAACCTTTACACAGCGGAGTAAGATCACTCCATTCCCAGCTCTTTCAGCTTGCGCGTGAGGGTGTTTCGACCCCATCCCAACAGGCGAGCCGCTTCCTGTTTGTGGCCCTGGGTATGACGAAGCGCGGTGGTCAACAGCGTGCGCTCCATTTCAGGCTGTGCTTCAGAAAGCAAGTTTTGATGACCGGAACGCAGCGCGCGATCTGCCCACTGCGCCAGCAGCGTCGCCCAGCTGTCCGGCAACGTATGTCCTGCGGTGCTCTCGGGCACGGTGGCTTCAAACAGTTCTGCCGGTAAATCCTGAATCAGCACTTCCTGGCCGGCGGCCATCACCGTCAGCCAGCGACAGGTGTTTTCCAGTTGACGCACGTTGCCCGGCCACGCCAGACGGGTGAGGGCGGCATCCGTTTCCGGATGAAGCTGCTTGGCTTCCACGCCCAGCTCGCGGGCCGCCACCTGCAGGAAATGGCGCGCCAGACGCGGGATATCTTCCCGACGCTCGCGCAGCGGCGGCAGGTGGACGCGGATCACGTTCAGACGATGGAATAAATCCTCACGGAATTTCCCCTCTTGTACGCGCAGCTCCAGGTTCTGGTGCGTCGCGGCGATAATGCGTACGTCCACCTTCACCGGCGCATACCCGCCCACGCGGTAAAACTGTCCATCTGCCAGCACGCGCAACAGTCGGGTCTGTACATCCAGCGGCATATCGCCGATTTCATCCAGGAAAAGCGTGCCGCCGTCAGCCTGTTCAAAGCGTCCCTGACGAATGGTATTGGCTCCGGTAAACGCCCCTTTTTCGTGGCCGAACAGCTCAGATTCAATTAAATCCTTAGGGATCGCTGCCATGTTCAGGGCGATAAAGGGGGCTTTCGCCCGCGGGCTGTGGCGATGCAGGGCGTGTGCGACCAACTCTTTACCGGTCCCTGATTCACCGTTAATCAAGACGCTGATAGACGAACGCGACAGACGCCCGATGATGCGAAACACGTCCTGCATGGCTGGCGCTTCACCGATGATGTCCGTCGTTGGTCCAAAGTCGGGGGCATTGCGGGGCTGCTGTTGCTCCTGATAGTGGCTGATAGCGCGCTCAACCAGCGCAACGGCTTCGTCGATATCAAACGGTTTTGGCAGGTAATCAAACGCGCCCTGCTGGTACGCGCTGACGGCAGCATCCAGGTCGGAGTGGGCGGTCATTATGATGACCGGAAGCATAGGGTGGCGCTGTTTGATCTGCTTTAAGAGCGCCAGTCCGTCCATACCCGGCATGCGAATATCCGAGAGCAGAACGTCCGGCGTTTTGGTGGTGAGTGCGTCGAGCACCTCGCTGCCACTCTCAAACGTCGTGCAGCTTAATCCCGCTCCTGTGAGCGCGCGTTCAAGCACCCAACGGATGGAGCTATCGTCATCGACTACCCAGACTATCCCTCGTTGCATAAACGTCACCTTTATTTTTTAATCGGCAGGAAAACCGAAAACTCGGTATGTCCCGGCCAACTGGTAAATTCAATTTTGCCGGAGTGTTGGTCAATCAAATTTCGGGCTATGGATAACCCCAGCCCGGTGCCGCCTTCGCGACCGCTGACCATCGGGTAGAACAGGGTGTCCTGGAGATGCGGCGGGATCCCCGGTCCGTTATCTTCCACATCAATACGTGCTGCCAGACGATAACGTACGCCGTGCAGCGTCAGCTGGAACGCGGTGCGGGTACGCAGAATAATTTCGCCACCCTCCGGGCCCAGCGCCTGCAACGCGTTACGCACAATGTTCAACAGCACCTGTTCAATCTGGTCCGGATCGTGCGCCAGCTCCGGCAGGCTTGGGTCATAGTCACGCACCAGCGTGACGTTATCCGGCAGCTCCATCGAGACGAGTTTCACCACCCGCTCCGCGACCTTGTGAATGCTTTCTGAAACGTGCATCCCTGGCTGCTGCGGCCCGAGCAGGCGATCGACCAGATTACGCAGACGGTCCGCCTGCTCAATAATGACGTTGGTATACTCCGCCAGGGCAGGGTCAGGCAGCGCTTTGGTCAGAAGCTGTGCCGCGCCGCGTAAGCCGCCCAGCGGGTTTTTGATCTCATGGGCCAGCCCGCGCACCAGGTCGCGCGCCGCAATCTGCTGCGCATGCTGAAGCTGCTCCTGGCTGAGACGACGCTGGTTATCCATCGGCGCCATTTCCAGCAGAATCATGCCATCTGGCAGACGCTGTGCGGTGAGGGACAAAATATGCGAGCGTCCGTCAATCACCAGCGTCACTTCGTTATCGGTGAAGCCCTGACCCGCCTGCAAACTCTCCTGCATCAGGCCAATATTCAGCGAGAAATAGCTCAGCAGTTCTGGCAGCGGCGTGCCAAATAGTTTACGGGCGCTTTGGGCGAGCAGCTGCTGCGCCGCCGGGTTGGCGTAATGCACCGCCAGCTCGTCGTCGACCAGCAAAATACTGTTAATTAAAGAATTGAGGATCTGCCCAGCATCGGGCAGCGTGCCAGTTGCCATTCAGCAGTCTCCTGGAGTCGTTGCACTATTTTAGTGCAGTATAGCGTTTTAGAGGTAAAAAGCGCGTGAGATCAGGTTGTTGGTGGAGAAAAAAGCCCATCCGAAGATGGGCTAAAGTTTCCACGGCAACGACTCCCGACGCGTATGCGCCGGGTAAAACAAATCAATTAAACGCTGTAGTACAGTTCGAACTCAACCGGGTGCGGCGTCATGCGAACGCGGTCGTTTTCTTCGGTACGCAGCGCGATGTAAGCGTCGATAGCTTCATCGGTGAACACGCCGCCAGCGGTCAGGAACTCGCGGTCTGCGTCCAGCGCCTGGAGGGCTTCTTCCAGAGAGCCGGCAACCTGTGGGATCTCTTTCGCTTCTTCTGGCGGCAGGTCGTACAGGTTTTTGTCCATGGCTTCGCCCGGGTGGATCTTGTTCTTGATACCGTCCAGACCGGCCATCAGCAGTGCTGCGAAGCACAGGTATGGGTTAGCCGCCGGGTCCGGGAAGCGCACTTCGATACGACGCGCTTTCGGAGACGCAACCACCGGGATACGGATAGAAGCAGAACGGTTACGGGCAGAGTACGCCAGCATTACTGGTGCTTCGTAGCCAGGGACCAGACGCTTGTAGGAGTTAGTGGTTGGGTTCGCCAGGGCGTTGATCGCTTTAGCGTGTTTGATAACACCACCGATGTAGTGCAGCGCCTGCTCGGACAGACCCGCGTACTTGTCGCCAGAGAACAGGTTAGTGCCGTTCCTGGACAGGGACATGTGGCAGTGCATACCGGAACCGTTGTCGCCGAACATGGGTTTTGGCATGAAGGTCGCGGTTTTACCGAAACGGTGCGCAACGTTGTGCACAACGTATTTGTAGATCTGAATCTCGTCCGCTTTTTTGGTCATGGTGTTGAAGCGGGTAGCGATCTCGTTCTGGCCAGCCGTTGCCACTTCGTGGTGGTGCGCTTCAACAACCAGGCCCATCTCTTCCATGATCAGACACATGGTAGAACGGATGTCCTGAGAAGAATCGACCGGAGGAACCGGGAAGTAACCGCCTTTCACGCCCGGACGGTGACCTTTGTTACCACCTTCGTACTTGGTGGAAGAGTTCCATGCGCCTTCGATGTCATCGATAGCGACGTGGGAGCCAGAAATGGAAGCACCAAAACGGATGTCGTCGAACAGGAAGAACTCTGGCTCTGGCCCGAACAGAACGGTGTCTGCAATACCGGTAGAACGCAGGTACTCTTCAGCGCGTTTTGCGATGGAGCGTGGGTCACGGTCATAGCCTTGCAGCGTGCCAGGTTCCAGGATATCGCAGCGGATGATCAGCGTAGGTTCTTCGTAGAACGGGTCAATGAGCGCAGTGGTTGCATCTGGCATCAGAACCATGTCGGATTCGTTAATGCCTTTCCAGCCGCCAATGGAGGAGCCGTCAAACATTTTGCCTTCTTCAAAGAATTCGGCGTTCACCTGATGAGCAGGGATCGTGACGTGCTGTTCTTTACCTTTGGTATCGGTGAAGCGCAGATCAACAAACTTCACTTCATGTTCGTTCAGCATCGTCAAAACGTGTTCAGCGGACATACTTAACTCTCCAGATTGGTCATTGTCGTCGTGGTAACGAGGTCTTCAAATCGGCTGGGCTGCCATATTTTTACTGTATTTCTGTAAAGCGAAATCTGTGCCAACTTTTAAAACACCCCAAAAAGGCGTTATCATGCGCACCATAGTGCAGAAGGGCTGCACCACATTGGATTCGTTGCACCATTATAGTGCTTCAGTGTGAACATTGAGCACCATATTGGTGCAATTTACGTTAAAGTGCCCTTTTACCGCTCCGTGAAAGCGATCACAAAGCATCTCTGCAATACTTGTTTGCGGGGGATGTTTGTGATCCTGTTTTGTAGTGCGATTAATCCGTGTACAATAACGCGCTATTTCTAAATGCCTGAGGCAAAGTTGTGATCGAAAAATTGCGTAATATCGCCATCATCGCGCACGTCGACCATGGTAAAACTACCCTGGTTGACAAGCTGCTACAGCAGTCCGGTACGTTTGATGCTCGTGCCGAAACTCAAGAGCGTGTGATGGACTCCAACGATTTGGAGAAAGAGCGTGGGATTACCATCCTCGCCAAAAACACCGCTATCAAATGGAATGACTACCGTATCAACATCGTTGATACCCCAGGGCACGCCGACTTCGGTGGTGAAGTTGAGCGCGTGATGTCCATGGTGGATTCCGTGCTGCTGGTGGTTGACGCATTTGATGGCCCTATGCCGCAAACGCGCTTCGTGACCAAAAAAGCATTTGCCCACGGCCTGAAACCTATCGTTGTGATCAACAAGGTTGACCGTCCTGGCGCGCGTCCTGACTGGGTTGTTGACCAGGTCTTCGACCTGTTCGTTAACCTCGACGCGACCGACGAACAGCTGGACTTCCCTATCGTTTATGCGTCTGCGCTGAACGGTATCGCCGGTCTGGATCACGAAGACATGGCGGAAGACATGACTCCGCTGTACCAGACGATTGTTGACCGCGTTCCTGCGCCAAACGTTGACCTGGAAGGCACCCTGCAAATGCAGATCTCCCAGCTCGACTACAACAACTATGTTGGCGTAATCGGCATTGGTCGTATCAAGCGCGGTAAAGTGAAGCCTAACCAGCAGGTCACTATCATCGATAGCGAAGGCAAAACCCGTAACGGTAAAGTCGGTAAAGTTCTGACTCACCTGGGTCTTGAGCGTATCGAGAGCGACATCGCTGAAGCGGGCGACATCATCGCTATTACCGGTCTGGGTGAACTGAACATCTCCGACACCATCTGCGATCCGCAGAACGTCGAAGCGCTGCCAGCCCTGTCCGTTGATGAACCAACCGTATCCATGTTCTTCAACGTCAACACCTCTCCGTTCTGTGGTAAAGAAGGTAAGTTCGTTACCTCTCGTCAGATCCTTGACCGCCTGAACAAAGAGCTGGTGCATAACGTTGCGCTGCGCGTTGAAGAAACCGAAGACGCTGATGCATTCCGCGTTTCCGGTCGTGGTGAGCTGCACCTGTCTGTTCTGATTGAGAACATGCGTCGTGAAGGTTTCGAGATGGCGGTATCCCGTCCGAAAGTTATCTTCCGCGAAATCGATGGCCGTAAACAAGAGCCGTTCGAAAACGTAACGCTGGACGTTGAAGAGCAGCACCAGGGTTCTGTCATGCAGGCACTGGGTGAGCGTAAAGGCGACCTGAAAAACATGAATCCAGATGGCAAAGGCCGCGTACGTCTCGACTACGTGATCCCAAGCCGTGGCCTGATCGGCTTCCGTTCTGAGTTCATGACCATGACCTCCGGTACCGGCCTGCTGTACTCCACCTTCAGCCACTATGACGACATCCGTCCGGGCGAAGTGGGCCAGCGTAACAACGGCGTACTGATCTCCAACGGTCAGGGTAAAGCGGTTGCGTTTGCGCTGTTCGGTCTGCAGGATCGCGGTAAGCTGTTCCTGGGTCACGGTGCTGAAGTTTACGAAGGCCAGATCATCGGTATTCACAGCCGTTCTAACGACCTGACGGTAAACTGCCTGACCGGTAAGAAACTGACCAACATGCGTGCGTCCGGTACTGACGAAGCAACGGTTCTGGTTCCACCGATCAAGATGACGCTGGAGCAGGCTCTGGAATTCATCGATGATGACGAACTGGTAGAAGTGACGCCTCAGTCAATTCGTATCCGTAAACGTCACCTGACCGAGAACGATCGTAAACGTGCTATGCGCGGTGCGAAAGAAGAGTAATTCGGTTATGCCGTAGGCCGGGTAAAGCGCGCCACCCGGCAACGAAAAGCCGCTGAGCTATCAGCGGCTTTTTTATTAGAAGGAATAACGTAACCCTAACCGAATCCGGTACTGCTCGCGGTTGTAATCATTCCATCGGTCCAGCCACTGTAGCTCAAGATACGGCAGCCAGTTTCTGTCGATCTTATAGCTGAACTTGTTGGTAATTTCCCAGTGATGATCTTTGCCATTTTTGCTGTGGTAATCATTCACCCGCTGGAAAAAGTGCGGCTCAAAGGTGTAGAAAAACGCATCCGTCACTTTGAAATTCCAGTAGTTGGCGAATTCGTGCGTGTCGTTTTTATCCATCTGCCCGTTATAGTCCGGCGTATCGTAATTGTTATGGTTATAGCGATAGCGGAACGTCAGATTGAACCAGTCCGTAAATTTATAGTTAGTATCTAAATAGAGTGCTCCACCCGATCCTGCGCTGCTGTCATTGATCAAGCCGCCGGGCTGGAAGGTGAGTTTGTCGGTCGGTTTGAAGAGCGGATACCAACCCTCGATTTCGTTATAGCTGTGCTTCAGTTCGTCCCATTTCCCCACGTTATAAGCGTTGGTGAACATCAGCCCCGCGCCCATATCGAAGTTATAGCCCGCACGCAGGATCACCTCGTGCAGCTCAGAGGCCGTATTGTACGCTTCGCGCGTTTCGACATAGGCCCCGGCAAAAACCGGGCAGGACACAGACGACACGATCAGTACGGTGATGATTCTATTCATAATTTGTCCATGTATCAGGTACAGAAAGGCCTCCCTCCTGATTAACAGGAAGGACATATTGGCCGGATTTATAGTTATAAAGTGACTGCTGACGCTTTATTGTTGGTGGTTATCTCAGGGGTATTTGCTGTCTGTTTTTTCCGTTTTCCAATCTCCTCGATAATAAAGGCGAAGCGCGCTTCGTTGAGTTTATAAAACAGCCCCATGGTCACGGCAGCAACGATCGCCAGGCCGCACGGCCAGAGGAAAATCAGCTGACGCAAACCCAGCAGCGTGCCCGCGCTCTGCACGGCATGGGGAACGTAGCCAATCTGGGTCAGCATGATGCCGGGCAGAAAACCGGCGAGCGCCGCGGAGATTTTGCGCGAGAAGGTATAGCCGGTATACACCGACCCTTCGGCGCGAATCCCGGTTTTCCACTCGCCGTAATCAACCGTATCCGGCACCAGCGCCCAGTTCAGGCTGTTCACAAACGCCGTGCCGAAGAAGGCCATGCAGGAAAAGAGCACAAACAGCAGGGAGCTGGTCCCCCAGAAGAAATTCAGCACGTCGCCCACCGCCCACAGCGCCAGCCCGCCCAGATAGACCGGTTTCTTGCCAAAGCGCTTTACCGCACCGGGCACCAGAAACACGCCAATCAGAATGCAGCCCATGCTGAAAAAGCCCATCCACGACAGGAGATGCAGATCGTTCAGCACATACTGGGTGTAATAGACCTGAATCGCCAGCTTGATGTTAAACGCGGCGAGGGTACAGAGGTTGGCGATGCACAGCACCAGCAGCGGCGGATTGCGGAAAATTGCGCAGAATGATTTCAGAATGCCGGGCTTATGGTGATCGGGCGTAAGCTCGACGTAGCGCTCTTTCACCCCGCTGTAGCACCACCACATGCAGAACAGCCCCCCGGTGACGAACACCAGCGCGGCCACCAGATAGCCGAGTGAGGGCTGGCTGACGAACAGCGCCTGAATCGGCATAAAGCCGACGGTGCAGAGCAACAGTCCTACCGTTGCGCCGCCCTGACGCCACGCCGCAAGCTGCGCGCGCTCGTTCGGGTTTTTGGTGATGGCCGGAACCATTGCACCGTAGGCGCAGTTCATCATGCTGTAGCAGAGGCCAAACATCATGAAGAGCACGGTGGCGAGGGCCGTTTTCACCGTCAGGCTAAAGTCGTTGGCCATAAACTGCGCCGTGGCCACCAGCGCCACCGGGACGGAGGCGTAGAGAATGAATGGCCGGAATTTCCCCCGCGCGCCGATATTACGCCGGGAGTCCAGCAGCACCCCGGTCAGCATGTCGGTAAACGCGGTAAAGAACTTGGCGACCAGAAAAATGATGCCGCCGTAGAACGCGGGCATGCCCAGCTCGTCCGTGTAAAACTTCAGCAGATACAGCGTGCCAATACACAGCATCAGGTTCGAGCCAAAATCGCCCATCCCGTAGGCGCACTTCTCTCGCAGGCTCAATTTCAGGGTTAACGGATCAGTATTGTGTGTCATGGTCGATCCTCAAAGCGCCCCGCAGGGCGCTCAATCACGTCATTTATGCCGTACGTTTGCGCAGCTCAATTTCTTCTACGATGCGCACATACATCTTCTCGTTGAGGTTGTAGAAGCAGCCCATCGCCACGATGGTGATGACCGCCAGCAGGCTCGGGTAGATAAATATCAGCTGCCGCAGCCCTTCAACCGTGCCGGCGGATTGCACCACGTTGGGCACATAGCCAATCTGCGTAAGCATGATCCCCGGGAAGAAGCCCGCCAGCGCCTGCGATACCTTGCGGAAGAAGGTAAAGCCGGTATAGACCGTCCCCTCGGAGCGTACGCCGGTGCGCCACTCGCCGTACTCCACGGTATCGGAGACCAGCGCCCAGTTCAGGCTGTTCACGAACGCGGAACCGAAGAACGCCAGACAGGAGAACGCCACAAAGCTCACCGAGCCGCCGCCGAAGAAGTAGTTAAGCAGATCGCCTGCCACCCAAATTGCCAGCCCGCTGATATAGACCTTTTTCTTACCAAAGCGCCGCACCGCGCCAGGCATCATAAAGACGCCGATAAAAATACAGCCCATGCTGAAGAAGCCCATGTACGACAGCAGGATCGGGTCGTTCAGCACGTACTGCGTGTAGTAGACCTGAATGGCGAGTTTGACGTTAAAGGCACCCAGCGTGCACAGGTTAGCGATGCACAGGATAAACAGCGGACGGTTCCCGGCGATGGCGCGAAACGACTGCAACAGCCCCGGTTTCTGCACCGGGTTAGCAGGTTGCGTCTCAACGTAACGCTCGGTTACGCCCTTATAGCACCACCACATAAAGAACAACCCGAACAGCGAGAAGAGGGTGGCGGCAAAGATGTAGCCAAGCTGGTCATTGCCCTCAATGAGGTTCATCACCGGGACAAAGCCCACCGTACAGAGCAGCAGGCCGAGCGTGGCGCCGCCCTGACGCCAGGCCGCCAGCGAGGCTCGCTCGTCCGGGTTTTTGGTAATGGCGGGCACCATCGCGCCGTAAGAGCAGTTCATCATGCTGAAGAACAGGCCGTACAGCATGAACAGCACCGTTGCCATCACCGTTTTGCCGGTCATCTCAAACGGTGTGCCGACGAAGTTGGCAATCGCCAGCAGCGTCACAGGGAAGGCTGCATACAGCACGAACGGGCGGAATTTCCCTTTCGGGCCAATCTTGCGCCGGGAGTCGAGCATGATCCCGGTGCCCATATCGGTGAAGGCGGTAAAAAACTTCGCAATCAGGAAGATAATCCCCCCGTAGGTACCGGGCAGTCCCAGCACGTCGGTGTAGAACTTCAGCAGATACAGCGTGCCGATATCCAACAGGATGTTAGAGCCGAGATCGCCCATCCCGTAGGCGAGTTTTTCTTTAAACGGCAGGCGCAGGGTTGCCGGGTCAGAAGTATGTTGACTCATTATTGTTCTCCGTCTGCCCGCAGGTTTCCCCGCGGGCGAGCCTTATCAGATATGACGTAAGGTGCTAAACAGATCTGCCCATTCGCTTTGCTGGCGATAGAAGACCGGCGGTTTGCCGAGCGGGGCATCAACGGTCACGTCACCGCCCTGGCAGGTTTCCCCCGTCCACGCATTGACCCAGCTGTCCTGCGGCAGATAGAGCGACCAGTCGCGGCGTCCCTCTTCATGAACCGGGGCCACCAGCAGATCGCGGCCAAACAGGTACTGGTATTTCAGCGTGTAGGCGCGCGCGTCGTCCTCGTAGTGCAGGAACAGCGGACGCATCACCGGCAGGCCGCTTTTCGCGTTCTGCGCAACCGCAGCTTTGATGTACGGCTTCAGAGTGGTGAATACGGTGGTCATGCGCGCGAAGTGCGCGATGGTTTCGGCGTCGCCGTCGAACTGCCAGTTGTCGCCAGGGCGATTGCCCTCGTGGGTACGCATCATCGGCGTAAAGGCGCTGAAATCGCACCAGCGCAGCAGCAGCTCTTTGCTGCGCTTCATCTCGAACAGCGTCGTATAGCCGCCAATGTCGCTGTGGTGCAGCCCGTGCCCGGTCATCGCCAGAGACAGCGCCGCCGGTACGACGGACGCCAGACCGTCGTCCAGGCTCCAGTCGACGTTCTGATCCCCCGCCCACATCATCACCGAGTGCTTCTGGCTGCCGGTGTAGCCCGCGCGCATGAAGAACAGGATCTCCCCGAGCTTGCCGGTCTCCTCCAGTGCTTCGTAGTTACATTTCGCCCACAGGGCAGGCCAGGCGTTATGCATGATCTCCGCGCTAACGCCGTTGTGCAGGTAGGTATCGGTCGGCAGATATTCCCCGAAATCGGCCATCCAGCCGACGCAGCCCAGTTCGATCAGGTTCTTTTTGATGACCTCTTTGTACCAGCCGTAGGCTGCCGGGTTGGTCAGGTCGATAACGCCCGCGTAGAATTCGCCGAACTCAACGTGGTAATCCTCGCCGTTGGCGTTTTTGGTCAGATAGCCGCGTTTCGCCGCTTCTTCGCAGAGATCTTTATCGCTGGCGACGTACGGGTTGATATAGGAGAGGAACTGCACGCCCTCCTGTTTCCACTGCGCAATCCGCTCATCAAGCTGCGGATAGAGCGCGCTGTTCCACTTCCAGTTCCACATCACGCGTTTGCCGAAGGAGGTCATGCGGATGCCGGACCAGTCCTGCGCCCAGATGCCGTTCACCTTCACGCCGCCCTCGCGCATGGCGTCGAGCTTCTGCTGACACACCTCGGTGCCACCCTGAATACCCAGCGTCACGCCGTCGTAAACCCAGTCCGGCAGTTCAGGCTGACGCCCCAGCAGGCCGGTCAGTTTTTCCAGCAGATCGACGTAGGTTTCTGCGCATTCGAAGCGCAGCGTGGCGTTATCTTCCCAGAACGCCAGCTCGTGGAAGTCCGGCGCGCTGAAGTCGAAGTTCATATAACAGCTGTTATCCACGTGGCAGTAGTACTTCTGGGTGCTCACGAAGGTAGGCTGTGGGAAGAAGGTCCAGTAGTAATCGCCGCCCGCGTTCTCTTTGCAGTCGGCCTGCCAGGTGACGTAGGTCTGCTTGTTGCGGCCCACGCCCTGCTCGCTGGTCCACAGCGGGAACGGCTTGCCGCGCAGATCGAAATACGAGAACTGCTCGCCGCAGCCGTAGATATGATCGTCAGGCTGAGCCGCCAGCCGCAGCCAGATGCGGTTATGGCTGGCGGCGTCATTTTTCAGCTTCAGCTCCAGACGGCCCTCACCATCCACGCCCACCAGCAGCGTCGCGCTCACCGCGTCGCCGCGGGTAAAGCGGATTGCCCAGCCCGCGCTTTGCTGCGTGACGGTCGCGTTCGTCAGGGCAATCTTTTCGTTAAGCTTGTCTTTGATGCTGAAATTGCCGCGAAACATCTCGATATCCGCTTCGCCTGCACCGATCCACAGGCAGGGGGCATTCGCAGAGTGGGATAAAATCAGACGGTCCTGCCAGCGCAGGGTGAAACCACTTTCGTTATTTTTCAGGTCAATATTGTGTAGGGTACGCATAAAAACTCCGTCTTTATTATTTGGCCAGGCTATCCAGTAATCCGGCGGCGACGGCAGGGGCTAAGCCCGGCGCCAGCGGCAGGCGGGGGATCACCAGGCAGTGCAGCAGGTGGTAAATATCCTGCTTGCCGTCCCAGACTTTGGTGGTCACTTCGTTATTGGTGTCCAGCTCCTGCCACCATGAACCGTTTTCGTAATCCATCAGGTACTTGATGCAGTAATCCCACCATTTCTGATACCAGGCTTCGTACTGCGCCTCGCCAGTGACGGTGTAGAGCGCGTAAGCCGTACCCATCGCTTCGACGATTGGCCAGCGCACGCGTTCGCGGACGATTGGCTTGCCGTCCCAGCCCACGGAGTAGACAAAGCCATCGGCCCCGTCGGGTGCCCAGGCGTCGCGGGTAGTGGCGTGGAACAGTCCTTTCGCATCTTCCAGCAGCCATTCCGGCGGGGTTTCAAAGCGGGCTTCCAGGGCAGCGCGCAGGTGCAGCATCAGGCGACCCCACTCAATCCAGTGCCCCGGCGTGCCGCCGTAGGCGCGGAAGCGGTGGGCGGGGTTATCGATGTTGTAGTCGCGGATCGGGTTCCAGTTGGTGTCGAAATGCTCGTTAACGCGGTACTCCCCTTTGCGCGCCACGTCGTGAATAATCACCGAGGCGATGCGCAGGGCGCGGTCGAGCCATTTGCGGTCGAGGGTCACGTCATAGACGATGAGGAAAGCTTCCACGGCGTGCATGTTGGCGTTACCGCCGCGGTAATCTTCCGTTTTGCTGAAGGCTTCATCCCAGGACTCCAGGCACATCTGCTCCTGTTCGCTCCAGAAGTAGCGCTCAATCACCTCGATGGCGTCGTCCAGCAACTTGCGTGCCTGCGGATGGCCGGTGGTGACGGCGCTCGCCGCGCCCAGCAGGACGAAGAAATGCTGATAGCCCTGCTTGGTCGCATCAATCACGCCTTCATCGTTTACGCAGGCGTACCAGCCGCCGTGCTGCTTGTCGCGCAGCGGACCGTTCAGGGCATTAATGCCGTGCTCAACCAGGGCGTACGCACCAGGACGTCCCATGTTCGCCGCCACCGCGTAAACGTGCAGCATGCGGGCGGTGATCCACAGATGGGTGCCCATATCGCTACGCACCTGCCCGTTATTGCCCAGCCAGCCAAAGCCGGTCGGTACGGCGGCGTTTTTACCGAAATCGAGAATGCGGTCGGTCTCTTGTTCGAGCCAGCGGTTATGGCTCAGGGTATTAAACCATTTCATGTTCGGATCCTTTCTTAACGGCGAGCCATCATTTCGTCGACGATCTCACCCAGACGCTGAAGTTTTGGTACGGAAATATCACGCAGCATCAACTCGGTGTCCGGCAGGCCAATCACAGAGGACCAGACGGCGCGACCGGCTAAAAAGCCCGATGCCCCCGCCTGCATCGCCACGCTCACCGCGCGCGGGAATAACTTATCGTCCACGCCGGAGGAGAGGATCACCCACGGCATGGCGATGTTCTCGTTCAGCTTCTGCGAGGCCGTCAATAGCTCGTGCTGCGTGCCCTTACCAAACAGCGGCATTTCCACTTTGTAGAGGTCGGCACCGCTGTCGCCCAGCTCTTTGGCCGCATCGATAATCGCCTGCTCGCGGTCAAACGCGGCGCCGCGGCGCGGTGGACGCACAACCGGCTCGATAATGCTCAACAGACCGTTATCGTGGCACAGCGTATTGAACGCTTTCACCATCTCCAGGCGCTGCTGCGGATCTTCATCGCTGCGCCACAGCACCAGCAGCTTCAGCGCCTTGCCGCCGTCGCGTTTGACCGCCTGCGCGTCAATGCTCTTGTCGATCACCACGCTGTCGACCGGAATACCGTTCCCCGGAATAAACTCGTCGGCTGCCACAATCATCGCGCAGCTTTTGGCCACGGCCCGCTGCTCGACAATCTGGCGATAGCAGAACTGCTGGTCGACGAGAATGGCAGAGGCGTACGGCGACAGAATTTTTGCCGCGTTGACTTTAAAATCCGTCAGGTGCTGGTCGGTTACCGGTACCGGCGCGCCTGCCGCCGCAAACATCAGGCGCATCGCTTCGCGCTGATCCACGGCCAGCATCGCAAAACCGCCGGAAGGTCGGGTGATATCTTTCAGGGTGTACATCGTCATTCCTCAGTCCTTTCGTATCAGTGTGATTTTTTCAGCCCGGCAGATGCGCGAACCTGTTCAAGAATGGCTGTCCAGTCTTCGCGCCCGCGCCCGGCGGCGCGTGCCTGGTTGTAAACTTCTCGTGAAGCCGCGCCCAGCGGCATTGGGACATGCAGCTGGTTGGCCACGTCGAGGGCGATCCCCAGATCCTTATGCGCAAGGTCGATCATGAAGGCGGGTGAAAGATCCCCTTTCAGCACCTTGTTCGGCCATGACGTGGTGAAGTGGCCTTTGCCCGCAGGTGTGCCGCTCATCACCTTGAGCGCCACGTCAAAGGAGAGGCCAAGCGCTTCGCACAGTACGGCGGCCTCGGCGGAAAGGGCGTTCAGGGCGATGCTCATGTAGTTATTGATGAGCTTCACGCGGATGCCCATTCCCGGCCCGCCGGCGTTAATCAGTTCATTACCCATCGCCATTAAGACGGGGGTGGCGCACTCAACCTGCTCTGCCGTGCCGCCTGCCAGCAGGAGTAGCGTACCGGCGATGGCATGATCAGAGGTGCGCCCGACGGGCACGTCCATCAGGCTGAAGCCTTGCTCTGCCATGTCGCGGATCAGCGCGTCGGTTTGCAGCGGGTGAATGGTGGACATATCAATGACCAGCGCGTCGCGGGACAACCCTTCGCACACGCCGTGCTCGCCGAACAGCACGCTGCGCACCAGGTCGCCGTTTGGCAGCATAGTGATCACGAATTCGGCATCCGTTGCTGCCTGTGCGGGCGTTGCCGCCGCCCGGGCGCCGCTCTCTACCAGCGCCTGAACCGCCTGCGGGTTCACATCAAAAACGTTAAGCTGGTGGCCCTGTTTCAACAGATTCTTCGCCATGGGCGCGCCCATCTGTCCTAAGCCGATAAATGCGATTGCTGACATGCCTCTCTCCTGTCACATCGTGTCAATTTTTGCGCGTTTGTGGTGTCTGTTTTTGATCGTATTTGTAATTTATAGTCAAAAAATTGACACGGGTCACTTTTTAAACATTTGGTGAAATTAAAATGAAGGCATCAGAAATCGCAGAAGGAATCACCATGACTCGCATCGTTTGTGTCGGCATTACCGTGCTGGATCGCATCTGGTATCTCGATGATTTACCAAAAGAAGGTGGGAAATATGTCGCAAAAGACTACACGGAAGTGGGCGGCGGCCCGGCGGCAACGGCGGCAGTGGCAGCCGCGAAACTGGGCGCGGAAGTGGATTTTATTGGTCGGGTGGGGGACGACGATACCGGCAGACGGTTGCTTGCGGAGCTGGAATCCCTGGGGGTGAACACCCGCTATACGCGCGTAGTTAAGGGAGCCCGATCGTCGCAATCGGCGGTGCTGGTGGACGCAGGTGGGGAAAGAGTGATTGCCAACTACCCCAGCCCCGATCTGCCCGCCGAGGCAGGCTGGCTGCATGAAATCGACTTCTCTCAGTGGGATATTGTCTTAGCCGACGTGCGCTGGCATGACGGGGCAAAACAGGCATTTACACTGGCCCGTCAGCAGGGCGTTCCGACGTTGCTGGATGCGGATGTTACCCCGCAGGATATCGCGGAGCTGATCGCCTTAAGCGATCACGCGGCCTTCTCTGCGCCGGGACTGCGGCGTTTAACGCAGTTGGATGAAACAGAAGACGCATTAAAAAAAGCACAAATGCTCACAAATGGACATGTGTATGTCACGCAGGGGCGAGACGGCTGTTTCTGGCTGGAAAACGGCGCGCTATGTCATCAGCCTGGATTTGAAGTGAAGGTCATTGATACCACCGGCGCGGGCGACGTGTTCCACGGTGCGCTGGCGGTCAGCCTGGGGCAGAAATTGCCCGCCGCAGACGCCGTGCGTTTTGCCAGCGCCGTCGCAGCACTGAAATGCACAAAGCCCGGCGGGCGCGCGGGTATACCCGACTGTGATCAAACCCGCTCTTTTTTGTCACTTTTTGTATAAAATGCGGGGCGTGATGGTTTTCAGAGGACAGCCCATGAGCCTTACCGAACTGACCGGCAACCCGCGTCACGATCAGCTGCTGACGCTGATTGCCGATCGCGGCTATATGAACATTGATGAACTGGCGCAGCTGCTGGATGTGTCGACGCAAACCGTGCGCCGGGATATCCGCAAGCTTAGCGAGCAGGGGCTGATCACCCGTCATCACGGCGGTGCGGGCAGGGCATCCAGCGTGGTCAATACGGCGTTCGAACAGCGTGAAGTCTCGCTGACCGAAGAGAAACGGGCGATTGCCGAAGCGATTGCGGACTATATCCCGGATGGCTCGACCATCTTTATCACTATCGGGACGACCGTGGAGCACGTTGCCCGGGCACTGCTTAATCATAATCATCTGCGCATCATCACCAACAGCCTGCGGGTGGCGCACATTCTTTATAAGAACCCGCGTTTTGAGGTGATGGTACCTGGCGGTACGCTGCGCCCGCATAACGGCGGCATTATCGGGCCTGCGGCAACGGCGTTTGTGTCTGGCTTCCGGGCGGACTACCTCGTGACCAGCGTGGGGGCGATAGAGCACGACGGCGCGATGATGGAATTTGACGTTAACGAAGCCAGCGTGGTGAAAACCATGATTGCCCACTCCCGTCACATTTTACTGGCGGCCGATCATACGAAATACCACGCCTCCGCGGCGGTTGAAATTGGCAACGTGGCGCAGGCGACGGCGCTGTTCACCGATGAGCTGCCCGGCCCGGCGCTGCAAAGTCACCTAAAATCCAGCAAGGTTGAGGTTGTCGAAGTGAATTCCGGAGAAGAGCAGCAGGCTGGCTGATCGTCTTATGGCCCGATATTGCGATTCGGGCCTTTCCTTTCTCTAAGCTGAATCTGGCGCATAGCTAAACTTTCTCTTTCCCGCTACAGTTACTTTTCCACGGCGAAAGGAGATAAACATGCTTTATATCTTTGACTTAGGAAATGTAATCGTCGATATCGATTTTAACCGGGTGCTGGGCGCATGGAGCGATTTTAGCCGTGTTCCGCTGGCGACGTTAAAGCAGAATTTCGCGATGGGTGAGACTTTCCATTTGCACGAGCGCGGTGAGCTCAGCGACGAAGCGTTCGCAGAGCGTTTCTGTCAGGAAATGGGTCTCTCGTTAAGCTACGAGCAATTTTCCCACGGCTGGCAGGCCATATTTGTCGCGATCCGCGCCGAAGTGATCGACATCATGCACAAGCTGCGCGAGCAGGGGCATCGCGTTGTCGTGCTGTCTAATACCAACCGCCTGCATACCACCTTCTGGCCGGATGAATACCCGGAAATTCACGCGGCGGCAGATAAAGTGTATCTCTCCCAGGAGATGGGGATGCGTAAACCTGAGGCGCGCATCTATCAGGCGGTATTGCAGGAAGAAGGATTCACGGCAGCGGATGCGGTCTTTTTTGACGACAACGCCGATAATATAGAAGGGGCTAATCAGTTAGGTATCACCTCCATTCTGGTGACCGGAAAAGAGACGATACCGAACTACTTTGCGAAGCAGTTATGCTAAAAACCGTTCATCAAAAAGCCAATCACCACACGCGCCCGCTGAGGGCGTGGCTGAAACTCCTCTGGCATCGCATTGATGAGGACAACATGACCACGCTGGCGGGCAATCTCGCTTACGTGTCCTTGCTCTCGCTGGTTCCGCTGGTGGCGGTGATTTTTGCGCTTTTTTCGGCGTTTCCGATGTTTGCCGATGTGAGCATGCAGCTTCGCCATTTTGTTTTCGCAAACTTTATTCCTGCCACCGGCGATGTGATCCAGAACTACATTGAACAGTTTGTCGCTAACTCCAGCAAGATGACGGCGGTGGGGGCGTGTGGGCTTATTGTTACCGCGCTGCTGCTGATGTACTCCATCGACAGTGCGCTCAACACTATCTGGCGGAGCAAAAAAGTCCGCCCAAAGGTCTATTCCTTTGCCGTCTACTGGATGATTTTAACCCTCGGCCCCTTGCTGGCGGGGGCTAGCCTGGCGATCAGCTCCTACCTTCTTTCGCTGCGCTGGGCGAGCGATTTAAACAGCGTGATCGATAACGTGCTGCGCATCTTCCCGCTGATTTTATCGTGGCTTTCGTTCTGGCTGCTTTATAGCGTGGTGCCAACTACGCGCGTACCCAACCGGGATGCCGTGGTGGGTGCGCTGGTCGCGGCGTTGCTCTTTGAGTTGGGCAAGAAAGGATTCGCGCTTTATATCACCATGTTCCCCTCTTATCAGCTGATTTACGGCGTACTGGCGGTGATCCCCATTTTGTTTGTCTGGGTCTACTGGACGTGGTGCATCGTCTTGCTTGGCGCCGAAATAACTGTCACTCTCGGGGTCTACCGCGAACTTAAAAAAGCAGCAGAAGCTGAAAAACAACAAGAAGCAGACCAACCATGATTGCATTGATTCAGCGCGTAACCCGTGCCAGCGTCACCGTGGCGGATGAGGTGACGGGTGAAATCGGCCCAGGACTTTTGGTGCTCCTGGGTGTCGAAAAGGATGACGACGAACAAAAAGCCAACCGCTTGTGTGAGCGCGTGCTGGGCTACCGCATTTTCAGCGATGCGGAAGGCAAGATGAACCTGAACGTTCAGCAGGCGGGCGGCAGCGTGCTGGTGGTGTCCCAGTTTACGCTGGCTGCGGATACCGAACGCGGCATGCGGCCGAGTTTTTCGAAGGGCGCGGCACCGGATCGCGCAGAAGCCCTTTACGAGTACTTTGTTGAGCGCTGTCGCCAACAGGACATGAATACACAAACCGGACGATTCGCTGCGGATATGCAGGTTTCGCTGGTGAACGATGGCCCCGTCACATTCTGGCTCCAGGTATGAGCCAACTGGCGGCCTGGCCGCGGGTAACAAGAGAGAGTACAGCTATGTATCACCTTCGAGTACCGCAAACGGAAGAAGAGTTAGAGGTTTATTACCATTTCCGCTGGGAAATGCTGCGCAAGCCACTGCATCAACCTAAAGGGTCTGAACGCGACGCCTGGGACGCGATGGCGCACCACCAGATGGTGGTTGATGAAGAGGGCAACCTCGTTGCCGTGGGGCGTCTGTATATCAATGCCGACAACGAAGCTTCAATCCGCTTTATGGCCGTTCACCCCTCCGTGCAGGACAAAGGCCTCGGAACGCTGATGGCCATGACGCTGGAATCCGTCGCCCGTCAGGAAGGGGTCAAGCGCGTCACCTGTAGCGCCCGTGAAGATGCCGTTGAGTTCTTTGCCAAGCTTGGTTTCGTGAATCAGGGGGAAATTACCGCCCCGCAAACTACGCCGATTCGTCACTTTTTGATGATCAAACCCATCGCCACCCTGGACGATATTCTCCATCGTGCCGACTGGTGCGGGCAGCTCCAGCAGGCGTGGTATCAGCACATTCCGCTCAGTGAAAAAATGGGCGTGCGTATTCAGCAATATACCGGGCAAAAATTTATTACCACCATGCCGGAAACCGGCAACCAGAACCCACACCATACCCTGTTTGCCGGTAGCCTGTTTTCACTCGCCACGCTCACCGGCTGGGGACTGATCTGGCTGATGCTGCGCGAACGTCATCTCGGCGGCACCATTATTCTGGCCGATGCCCATATCCGCTACAGCGCGCCGATCAGCGGCAAGCCGAGCGCGGTAGCTGACCTGGGCGCACTGGGCGGCGATCTCGACCGTCTGGCGCGTGGGCGTAAAGCACGCGTACAAATGCAGGTTGAGCTGTTCGGCGATGAAACGCCGGGCGCGGTGTTTGAAGGCACCTATATCGTTCTGCCTGCGAAGCCGTATGGCGCGTATGAAGAGGGCGGGAACGAGGAGGAGTAGTCTCCTTCTCACTCTCGCCCGGCATGGTTAATGCGCCAGGCAATATCTCGCATAACGTCTCGCGCTGACTGGCTAATTCCACCCAACTGGAAGAAGCCGTGAATTACACCCCGCCATCGTTGAGCGGTACACTTCACGCCTTGCTCCGTGAGGCGCTGATAAAGCGCCTCGCCTTCGTCGCGTAACGGATCATACTCAGCGGTAACAATGTGGACCTTCGGCAGACCGCTAAAGTCGTTGCGCCACAGTGGGCTGACTTCAGGATGCTGACGGTCAGCTTTATCCAGATACATTTCATAGCCGCTCAAAAGGGTATCGCGAGTAATTACGTAGTCCATGCCATTGAGGGTATAGCTTTCAAAACTGGCCGTAGCGTCGAGCATGGGGTAGATAAGAATGAGCTGTGCGGGATCCCAGAGACCTTTGGCCTTAAGCCGCAATGACGTTACCAGCGCAAGATGCCCTCCCGCACTGTCTCCACAAAGTGTAATCCGGTTTTTATCCACACCTAATTGTTCTGCATTTTGCCAGACAAGATCTGCCGCTCTCTCTGCATCGTCATGCGCAGCGGGGAAGGTATGCTCGGGTGCGAGTCTGTACTGAACCGCAATGACCCGACAGTTACCGTAAAACGCCAGTTGGCGAAGCTGATTATCATGGGTTTCAAACCCACCGCTGACAAAACAACCGCCATGATAGTAGAGGGCACAAGGTAACGTTTCAGGGGCATTGACAGGCGAAAATAGCCGAAAGGTCATCTCCTCAAGAACAAGCGTTTCAACCTGGACACGAGTTTCTGTCTCCCCGGCCAGAGCTGTGCTGGCAACATACCCGGCTCTCCGTTCATCTATATTCTGCTTTCGCGAGGAAGGCCGCCCTGCTGCAATAAAATCTTGTACAAGCTTATCAATTCCCTTTTCCAGCGCCATGGTTACGTCCTCATGCTGTATTTATATACAGCTTTATAGCCTGGTTTACGAAAGATGAAAACAGAGGAATTTGAAGATATAAATGTCCTGGAAAGCGGCTCGCAAAATCGGTGACTGCATTAACAATGTTCTTTAACCATGTCTTAATTATGGATATATTGCCTGAAAATTAACCGTGGATGATATACTAAGGTGATATATGAGTCTTTTGGCGGACCTTACTATGGGCAGAATACTGATCGATTTGTCTGATGACGTGATTCAACGACTGGATAACCTGAAGCAGTTGCGCAACCGGCCGCGCGCCGAACTGCTGCGGGAAGCCATAGAACTGTATCTCGACCAGCAGAATTCATCGGTTATCCGCGAAGCGCTTGGCCTGTGGGGAAATCAGCAGGAAGATGGGCTTGAGTACGAACGCAAGCTGCGTGAGGAGTGGTAATGATGGAGCACATGGCTGTGTTTGACACCAATATCCTCATCGATCTTTTTAATAACCACGTTGAGGCTGCGGATGCGATCGATCGCACAGCTTCGCATCGTGCCATTAGCCTCATCACATGGATGGAAGTAATGGTGGGCGCTCGCAGGCACGGTCAAGAAGCAAAAACGGCAGCCGTGATGGGGGCCTTTGAAATTATTGATATAACAAGGGAAATTGCTGAAAGAAGCGTATTACTTCGCGAACAGCACGGGATGAAGCTTCCTGACGCCATTATTCTGGCTACTGCTCAGAGCAGAAGCTGTCCGTTAATTTCGCGCAATACGAAAGACTTTTCGGGTATTGCTGGGGTCGTTTCACCTTACCACCTGTAGGCCGGGCAAGCGTGCGCCGCCCGGCATTCTCACAGGAGATTACTCCCCTTCCCCCGGGAACAGGAACGGGTTGATCGAGCTACGGGCAAAGCCCTCCTGCTCCATCTTCGCGTCCAGGATCAGCGAGGCGAGATCGTCGGCTACCGCTTCGACTTTCGGGTCTTTTTCCTGATACAGAATCTTCAGGTAGGTCCCGCAGTCGCCGCAGCTTTCGGCTTTCACCGCCGCGTCTTCGTTTTCCAGCGACCAATAGTTCAGATCGCGGGTCTGTTCGCAGTTGCTGCACTTGATGCGCACCACGTGCCACTCGGTTTCACACAGGTTGCAGTGCAAGTAGCGCAGCCCCTGCGTCGTACCAATCTGTACCATGCTGGAGACCGGCATTGAGCCGCACACCGGGCAAAACTGGCGCGCTTCGCCATATTCAGCGCGGGCTTTACCCGGGATCAGGCTCGCCATTTGCGCCCAGTAGAGCGACAGCGCAGCCCAGATGAACGGCGCTTTATCGCTGCTCACCAGCGAGAAGTCGGAGGCAAACAGCGCGCTCGCCATCTCTTCCAGCTCTTGCTCTGAGGCTTTTTCCAGGTTCTCAATGACCGCCAGCGCCGTGCCGCTCATTTCGGGCTTCAGCTCGGCAATCAGCGAATGCAGCAGCTTATGCCAGTGCTTGTCGCGCGGCAGAACGTGAATGTCCAGCGGCGGCTTGCCCTGCGCGTTGGCTTCTTTGATGCGTGCGGTCAGATCCATTTGCAGCGGGTGGTCGTATAGCACCACTTCCTGCGCATGGGCGACCAGCGCGGCAAAACGCAGAAAATCGCCCAGCGGGTTGTTCTCTGCCAGCTCGCGCAGACGCTCTGCGCGGCGGTTGTAGAGGTTCTTGAGTCTGGGGAACAACAACGGCGGAATATAATCCGCCGTGCGTTTCTCGCTCGACCCCAGCTCATCTTGCGGGATTATGCGAATACTCATTCAGATGACTTTTCCTGTTTCTGGCGGACTTCACGGTACCAGCGCGGGTGATGTTTCTTCGCCCACGTACTGGTTACCCATCCTTCCACCATCGCGGTAATGGTGCCTTTCACCCAAAGGGCGGCGTAGATATGCACCATGATAACCACAATTAACGCCACTGCGGCAAATGAATGCAGCATCAGCGCAAATCGGATCACCGGGATTGAGAAAGCAGGCGCAAAGTACGGACGCCAGATGATCACGCCGCTCACCAGCAACAGGACCAGGAAGATAATCGCCGCCCAGAATACGCATTTCTGGCCGAAGTTATAACGCCCGGTATCACCCACTTCCTCGTTGACGACGATCTTACGAATATTCTTCGCCCAAAAGATATCATCCCGATTGATTAGGTTATGGTGCCAGTAGCGGAAAAACATGATGATAAACGAGGCAAACATCACCACACCCACGAACGGGTGCAGGATGCGCGCCAGCTGCGGCGTGCCCAGTATCTGCATCAGCCAGTTGAAGGAGGGGAAGAAGAACCCCAGCCCGCTTATCGCCGCCAGCATGAAGCAGAAGGCGGTGACCCAGTGGTTGATGCGTTCCGGCGCGGTGTAGCGCACGATGGTGTCACGTTTTCTCATTTGCGCACCTCGTCTTTCTCTTCATGCAGGTTATCGTCTTCCTCTTCCGCGCGGTTCGGACCAACGCCGACGTAGTGGAAGATGCTCGCTGCAAAGGTGGCCGCAAAACCGACCGCGGCCAGCGGTTTCCAGATACCTTTCCAGAACTTCACGGTGGCGCTGATTTCCGGGTTCTCCGGCAGGCCATGGTACAGATTCGGCTTGTCGGCGTGGTGCAGCACGTACATCACGTGCGTACCGCCAACCCCGGCCGGATCGTACAGGCCCGCGTTATCGTAACCACGGGTTTTCAGCTCGCCCACGCGCTCTGCCGCCAGCGTTTTCATATCCTCTTTAGAGCCAAAGTGGATAGCGCCGGTTGGGCAGGTCTTCACGCAGGCTGGCTCCTGACCGACATTTACGCGGTCAACGCACAGCGTACATTTGTAGACGCGGTTGTCTTCCGGGTTCATGCGCGGCACGTCGAACGGACAGCCCGCGATGCAGTAGCCGCAGCCAATACACTGCTCAGACTGGAAGTCGACGATGCCGTTGGCATACTGAATGATAGCCCCTTCTGACGGACACGCCTTCAGGCAGCCCGGATCCGCACAGTGCATACAGCCGTCTTTGCGGATAAGCCATTCCAGTTTGTCGTTCTGTTCCACTTCCGAGAAACGCATTACCGTCCAGGACTTGGCGGTCAGGTCCGCCGGGTTGTCGTACACCCCGACGTTGTGACCCACTTCGTCACGGATGTCGTTCCACTCTGAACAAGCCACCTGACAGGCTTTACAGCCGATACAGGTGGTCACGTCGATAAGCTTCGCCACTTCCTGCTGGTGGTCCCGCGCCTGAGGCGCGGGCGTGAAACCGTTAGTCGCGGAACGACGGATAATGTCTTGAGATTGATAAGCCATAAGTCGTCTCCGTTACACCTTTTCCACGTTCACGAGGAAGGCCTTAAACTCCGGCGTCTGCGTGTTCGCATCACCGACGAACGGCGTCAGGGTATTCGCAATGAACCCTTTCTTCGCCACGCCCTCATAACCCCAGTGAATTGGGATGCCGATGGTATCCACCTGCTGACCATGAACGTTCAGCGTGCGAATACGCTTGGTCACCACCGCCTTGGCTTTGATGTAGCCGCGGTTAGAGGAGACCTTCACGGTATCGCCATGGGCGATGCCGAGTTTGTTCGCCAGCTTCTCGCCGATCTCCACAAACTGTTCCGGCTGCGCGATGGCATTCAGCAGCGCGTGCTTGGTCCAGTAGTGGAAGTGCTCAGTCAGACGGTAAGTGGTGCCGACATACGGGAACTTGTCCTTTTTACCCAGCGCTTCAAAATCGCCCTTGAAGATACGGGCTGCCGGGTTAGAGACCACGTTCGGGTGCAGCGGGTTAGTACCCAGCGGCGTCTCAAACGGCTCATAGTGTTCCGGGAACGGACCTTCCGCCATTTTATCGATAGCAAACAGGCGCCCCATCCCTTCAGGCTGCATGATAAACGGCCCGACATCGCTGCCTGGTGCTGCAGTGCTGTAGTCCGGAATATCCACGCCGCCCCATTTCGCGCCGTCCCACTTGAGTAGCTGACGCTTCGGATCCCACGGGTTGCCCTGCGGGTCAGCAGAGGCACGGTTATAGAGGATGCGGCGGTTAAGCGGCCATGCCCATGCCCAGCCCAGCGTATTACCGAGGCCCGACGGGTCGGCGTTATCGCGGTTGGCCATCTGGTTGCCTTTCGGCGTCCAGCTACCGGCAAAGATCCAGCAGCCGCTTGACGTCGTACCGTCGTCACGCAGGTGTGCGAAGGTGCTGAGCTGATCGCCTTTCTTCGCCAGCACGGTGCCGGTCGCCGGGTCGATAACGTCCGCCAGCGCCTTACCGTTGCTCTCCATGGCTACTTCTTCCGGCGCAGGGTTTTCCGGCGTCGAATAGTTCCAGGTCATGTTCAGCACCGGCTCAGGCGTTGCGCCGCCTTCAGCCGCGTACATTTTACGCAGGCGTAAGAAGATACCGGCCAGGATCTCGCCGTCGTTCAGGGCGATGCCCGGGGCGTCCGCACCTTTCCAGTGCCACTGCAACCAGCGGCCAGAGTTGACAATAGAGCCGTTCTCTTCCGCGAAGCAGGTGGACGGCAGACGGAACACTTCGGTCTGAATCTTCGACGGGTCGACATCGTTCGACTCACCGTGGTTCTGCCAGAACGTTGAGGTTTCGGTATTGAGCGGGTCAATTGTCACCAGGTACTTCAGTTTCGACAGAGACTCGACAACCTTGTTCTTGTTCGGGAACGACGCCACCGGGTTAAAGCCCTGGCAGATATAGCCGTTGACCTGGCCCTGGTGCATCATTTCGAAGTACTGGAGGACGTCGTACCCTTTGTCCCACTTCGGCAGCCAGTCAAAGCCCCAGCTGTTTTCCGCCGTCGCCTTGTCGCCGTAGAAGGCTTTCATCAGCGAGACGAAGAACTTCGGATAGTTGCCCCAGTAGTTTACCTGGCCTTCGAGCAGCGGTTTTGGCGTGCTGGCCGTCAGATAGGTTTGCAGGTCAGTCTGTTTCTCGCTCGGCAGGTTCATGTAACCCGTCAGGCTCTGAGACAGCAGGCCAAGGTCGGTCAGACCCTGGATGTTGGAGTGACCGCGCAGGGCGTTAACGCCGCCGCCTGCCATCCCCATGTTGCCGAGCAGCAACTGAACCATCGCCATGGTGCGGATGTTCTGCGCGCCGATGGAGTGCTGCGTCCAGCCGAGTGCATACAGGAACGACGCGGTTTTATCTTTCGCGCTGGTTTCCGCAATCAACTCGCACACCTTCAGGAAGTCCGCCTTCGGCGTCCCACAGATGTTTTCGACAACCTCTGGCGTATAGCGGGACACGTGCTCTTTCAGCAGGTTCCACACGCAGCGCGGGTGTTGCAGGGTGGTGTCGCGCTTCGCAAAGCCGTTTTCGTCCAGCTCGTAGTTCCAGCTGGTTTTGTCGTACCTGCGTTTTTCGGCGTCATAACCGCTGAACAGGCCATCTTCGAAGTGGTAATCCTCACGCACGATCAGGCTGGCGTTGGTATAGGCTTCGGTGTACTCGCGGTTATATTTTTCGTTGGTCATCAGGTACAGCAATACGCCTGACAGGAAAGTGATGTCAGTACCTGAACGAATAGGGGTGTAGAAATCCGCCACTGACGCTGTACGCGTAAAGCGGGGATCGATCACAATCAGCTTCGCGCCGTTGTGGATTTTGGCTTCCATCGCCCAGCGGAACCCGACAGGGTGCGCTTCAGCGGCGTTACCGCCCATCACCACAATAAGGTTGGCGTTCTTGATGTCGACCCAGTGGTTGGTCATCGCACCGCGACCAAATGTTGGAGCAAGACTTGCTACCGTTGGTCCGTGTCAGACACGCGCCTGGTTGTCGACCGCGAGCATACCGAGTGCGCGCGTAAATTTCTGGGTTAAATAGCCGGTTTCGTTACTGGACGCTGAAGCACACAGCATGCCGGTGGAGAGCCAGCGGTTAACGGTGGTGCCTTCGGCATTCTTCGCAATAAAGTTGGCATCGCGGTCTTCTTTCATCAGCTTAGCGATGCGATCGAACGCCTCTTCCCAGGTGATTTGCTGCCATTTGTCAGAGCCGGGAGCGCGGTACTCAGGAAACTTCAGGCGGCTTTCGGAGTGGATAAAATCTACCAGACCGGCCCCTTTCGGACACAGCGCACCACGGTTGACCGGATGATCCGGATCGCCTTCGATGTGGAAAATAGATGCTTTGGCGTTTTTCGCACCGTCGCCGAGGCTATACATTAACAGCCCACAGCCGACGGAGCAGTACGTACAGGTGTTACGGGTTTCGCGGGTGCGCAGCAGTTTATACTGCCGAGTTTCCGCCAGCGCTACGCCGGGCGCAAAGCCCAGTGCCGCCGCCGTGGTGCCTGCCATACCGCCAGCGCAGATCTTAAAGAACTGCCTTCTGCTGACCTGCATGGGTCACTCCTTGGTTCATTACGACATTGCTATGTAGTTTTACTTTGCGGTTGAGAATTAACCGCAAAGGAGAAAAATTTGCGTTAATCCCTCATTTCTCCGAGGGATAAGCCCAGAATACCACAATGTCGGTACGCCTGTTCCAACGGCGTTAAAACAAAGTGAACGTATTATCACGGCATTGATTATAAAGTGTGATATCAATCACATTTCTCTCTGCGGATGTTAAGGGTGTGTAGCAGATGACCGGTTGCACCCCTCCGAATTGAGTAGGAGAATGGATGCTGAAAAGTTGATCCATACTATGCGTAAGGTCCGCTGTTTGTGGTGCAATAGCAGGCTCACTTCCGTGGTTGTTCAGGAATACCGTCGTGTTTAAACAAAACCGTGCTACCCACGCGTCGCCACTGCCTGCGGGCATCGTGGAACTGTCGGTACACAGACCGCCTCACATTTCACATGCCACGCCGGATTTTCTGGCGGAAGAGGTCCCCGTTGCCCTGGTTTACAACGGGATTTCGCATGTGGTGATGATGGCCTCGCCGAAAGATCTCGAGCTGTTCGCCATCGGTTTCTCCCTCTCGGAAGGCATCATTGCGCATCCGCAGGAGATCTACGGCATGGACATCGTACCGGCCTGTAACGGTCTCGAAGTGCAAATCGAACTCTCCAGCCGCCGCTTTATGGGGCTGAAAGAGCGCCGCCGGGCGCTGGCCGGACGTACCGGCTGCGGCGTGTGCGGTGTTGAACAGCTTAACGATATCGGCAAACCCATTATCCCGCTGCCGTTCACCCAGACGTTCAATCTGGCGCATCTTGATCGGGCGCTTGTGCACCTGAATGACGTTCAGCCCATCGGCCAGCTCAGCGGTTGTACGCATGCGGCGGCGTGGGTATTGCCGTCGGGGAGCATTGCAGGCGGGCATGAAGATGTTGGCCGCCACGTCGCGCTGGATAAGCTGCTGGGCCGTCGCGCTCGGGAAAACAACGTCTGGCAGCAAGGGGCCGCGCTCGTTTCCAGCCGCGCCAGCTACGAGATGGTGCAAAAATCCGCCATGTGCGGCGTGGAAATTTTGTTTGCGGTGTCAGCGGCAACCACGCTGGCGGTTGAAGTGGCGGAGCGCTGCAACCTGACGCTGGTGGGGTTCTGCAAGCCAGGCAGGGCGACAATTTACACCCATCCGCAGCGATTAATTGTTAATCAGTAATTTTGAATGAGTATAGCAAATCCTTCCGCTTTTAGTTGTTCATGATGAGGTCTAGTATTTATCTCATCAAGGCACGGTGCCTTATCTAAACAACTTAACGAAAGGGTTTATCTCATGAAAAGCATCAAAACTTTTGTCGCAGTAATCGCTCTGGCTACATCTTTCGGTTCTTTCGCTGCGCAGACTGTGACCGCATCCGCCTCTACGCTGGACGGTGCAGAAGCTAAAATCGCCGCACAGGCTCAGGAAGCGGGCGCGTCATCCTACAAAATTACTCAGGCATTCACCGGTAACCGCGTACACATGACCGCTGAACTGAACAAATAATTTCGCAGTACCGTCGAAAGAGCGCCCATGGGGCGCTTTTTTAGTTTATGCCCGCCAGACGCAGCAGCGCCGTCACCACCGCCGCCGCGACGATCACCACAATTAACGGCATTTTGCGCCAGGCCAAAAACACCGCGAACCCCACCCCCAGCACGCGCGCCATCCCGGCAAAATGGTCCCCTTCATAAAACGTTGTCGCCAGCGCGACGGAGAACAACAAAACGGTAGCCGCATCTGAAAGCAGCGCCTGCGAACGTTCAGAAAGCGCCAGCCGGCTGCCGAGTTTTGCCCCGCCGAGACGCATCAGATAGGTTCCGGCAGAAAGAATGGCGATGCCGAGAATAAAGACCGTCATGTTTTCCATTATTTTTTCCTCGCGGCAAGGCCGAGCAAAGAGAGCAGCACCGGCAGGCCCACCGGTGCGAACGGCACGGCTGCCAGCGACAACAACGCGCCGCTACAGGCGCGGATCAGCGTGGTGCGGTTTTTAAATGCCGGCACCACTAACGCCAGCAGGATCGCCGGGAACACCGCGTCCAGCCCGATGGTTTCCGGGTCTGGCAGTAGCTTGCCGACCATCGCCCCCAGCACCGCGCCCAGTGGCCAGATGATTGCCACGCCTAACCCGCACAGCCAGTAGGCCGCTTTACGCTGCTCGGCGGTTTTTTGCGACAGGCCAAACACCACGCTTTCATCGTTCATGATATGACAGCCCAGAAAGCTCAGGCCGCGCTTGCCCACCAGGTCACGCACCGTCACGCCGAACGGCACATGGCGCGCGTTTACCAGTAAACCGGCTGCGGCCGCCGCCAGCGGATTGCCGCCGCTCGCCACGATGCCGATGAACATAAACTCGGATGCGCCTGCCAGCACCGTGAGGGAGAGAACAAACGGCACCCACAGCGGGAAGCCGTAGGCCATCGCCAGCGAGCCGTAGGACATGCCGACCACGCCCACCGCGAGGCAGACCAGGACGATCGCTTTTATCGTGTCGCCTTTCAGGCAAGAGAGGTGATTCTTCATACCATTTTAGCCATATCGAACGTATTTCCATTATAATGAACGCATCAAAAACGTTTTACAAGACGAACGATTCGTTCGTTATAGAGAGAATGAGGCCGTTATTATGACGCAGCCAATCAGCGTAATCGCCAGAAGCCTGGTGCGAGAACGCCTGCGAACCGGACTTTCGCTGGCGGAGATCGCCCGCCGTGCCGGGATCGCCAAATCCACGCTTTCACAACTGGAGTCTGGCAACGGCAACCCTAGCCTGGAAACGCTCTGGTCGCTTTGCGTGGCGCTGGATATTCCGTTTGCCCGATTACTGGAGCCACAGCAGCCCGTCACGCAGGTGATCCGCCGCGGCGAGGGCACAAAAGTTGTCGCCGGGCAGGCGAACTACGAGGCGATTTTGCTCGCGGCGTGTCCGCCGGGGGCGCGTCGTGATATCTACCTGCTGCTGACTCAGCCGGGGGCAGACCGTATTTCCCAGCCGCATCCGCCAGGGTCGGTTGAGCATATTATCGTGACCCAGGGGCGGGCGATGGTCGGCCTGATCGACGCGGCGGAAGAGCTCGGCCCGGGAGATTACATTTGCTATCCCGCTGACCAGCCGCATATCTTTAAGGCGCTGGAGCCAGATACGCACGCGCTGCTGGTGGC
This sequence comes from Enterobacter sp. CCUG 70166, assembly GCF_020224095.1. Classification (NCBI taxonomy): domain Bacteria; kingdom Pseudomonadati; phylum Pseudomonadota; class Gammaproteobacteria; order Enterobacterales; family Enterobacteriaceae; genus Enterobacter; species Enterobacter sp. CCUG 70166. The sequence continues at coordinate 69,933 of NZ_NRIQ01000004.1, read as the reverse complement.
GGAACAAAACTAAAGAAGATACGGAAAATCATGTCGCTTAAAGCCATTGCCAAAGAACTGGGGCTGTCTGTTACCACCGTCAGCCGCGCCCTCAACGGATATGACGACGTTTCTGCTGAGACGCGCGCCCGCGTGGAAGCGGAGGCCCAGCGCCGTGGCTACCGACCAAATACCTTTGCCCGTCGCCTGAAGATGGGCAAAATCGACGCCGTCGGGTTGGTGTTTCCGGTGCATCCTGTTCCGCTCAATAACAGCGTTTTTATGGACATGGTCGGCGAAATTAGCCACGAACTGGCGCGACATGAGATTGACCTGCTGCTCATCGCTGACGACGATCTGGCGGACAAACACAGCTATATGCGCATGATGCAGAGCCGACGCGTGGATGCGCTGATTGTCGCGCATACGCTGGATCACGATCCGCGTCTTGAGCAGCTTCAGGCCGCCGGGTTCCCGTTCCTGGCGCTCGGCCGCAGCCAGCTGCCGCAGCCGTACGCGTGGTTCGATTTCGACAACTATGCCGGTACGTATCAGGCCACCCGCTGGCTGATCGAGAAAGGCCATCAGCGCATTGCGCTGCTGGGCGAAAGCAACAACCAGGCATTCATCACCCAGCGTCGCCAGGGCTTCCTGGACGCGCTGCGGGAAGCCGGTCTTTCCAGCGAATGGCTGCGCGCCATGCCCCCTTCGCGCCGCGTGGGGTATGCCACCACGCAAGAACTTCTCTCCCTGCCGCAGCCGCCCACGGCCATCATTACCGACTGCAACACTCATGGCGACGGCGCAGCGATGGCTCTGGCGCAGATGGGGCGCTTAACCGGTGAAAATGCCGTCTCGCTGGTGGTCTATGACGGTTTACCGCAGGACAGCATTGTCGATATCGACGTCGCGGCGGTGATCCAGTCTACCCGTCAGGGTGTCGGGAAACAGATTGCCGATATGGTGCGCCAGCTGATTAACGGCGACGACATTGATACGCTTCAGGTGCTCTGGCAGCCGGAATTTTCCCCAGGCCAGACGGCCTGATTACACCAAAAATTCAAAACTCGATCACAGATCCGAAACGTTGTGGTTTATATCCGAAACGTTTCGGATCAACACTCAGGACATCCCGATGACAGGAGATGTCCGATGCAAGATGCCATTTTTCGACTTGAAAGCAATACGGTTGACGTGGTGCTAAAAACCCATCCGTTCTCCGAAATTCTCTACTGGGGACCGCACCTTCACCACTTTTCGCCGCAGGATGTCGCTACGCTGGCGCGGCCGGTTGCTAACGGCAGGCTGGACGTCGACTCGCCCGTCACGCTGATGGCAGAGCTGGGGCACGGCCTGTTTGGTTCGTCCGGCATCGAGGGGCATCGCCAGGGGCTGGACGGTTCGCCTGTCTTCACCACCACAGGCGTACAACAGCAGGGGCAAACCCTGACGGTAACGGCGGAAGATAAACAGGCGGGCCTGCGCCTGACCAGTGAATTAACGCTGGATGCCAGCGGCGTACTGGTGGTGCGCCATGGGTTAACCAACCTGAAAACGCAGGCGTGGCAGGTGGATCGCTTTGCCGTGACGCTCCCGATTGCCGAGCGCGCGCAGGAGGTGATGGCCTTCCACGGACGCTGGATCAGGGAGTTTCAGCCGCACCGCGTGATGCTTGAACATGACAGCTTTGTGATTGAAAACCGCCGGGGTAAAACCTCCCACGAACATTTCCCGGCGCTGATCGCCGGTACGCCATCGTTCAGCGAAATGCAGGGCGACGTCTGGGGCGTGCATCTGGGCTGGAGCGGCAACCACCGCCTGCGCGCGGAAGCGAAAACCGACGGCCGCCGCTATATGCAGGCCGAAGCGCTCTACCTGCCGGGTGAAATGGCGATTAAAGAGGGGGAAACGCTCTGGACGCCGCGCCTGTATGCCAGCCACTCCCCGCACGGGCTGAATGGCATGAGCCAGCGGTTCCACCGCTACCTCCGCGATAACGTTATCCGCTTCCCGGAAGATAAACCGCGCCCGGTGCATCTCAACACCTGGGAGGGGATCTACTTCGACCACGATCCGGACTACATCATGCGCATGGCCGACGAGGCCGCAGCGCTGGGCGTGGAGCGCTTTATCATTGACGACGGCTGGTTCAAAGGCCGCAACGACGACCACGCCGCGCTGGGCGACTGGTATCTGGACGAGAAAAAATACCCGAACGGCCTTAAGCCGGTAATCGATCACGTTAAACAGCTCGGCATGGAGTTTGGTATCTGGGTTGAGCCGGAGATGATTAACCCGGATTCCGATCTGTACCGCGCGCACCCTGACTGGGTGCTGGCGCTGCCGGGCTACGCCCAGCCGACCGGGCGACATCAGCTGGTGCTCAATCTTAATATTCCGCAGGCCTTTGATTATCTGGTCGAGCGCATGAGCTGGCTGCTGGGCGAACACGCGGTCGACTACGTGAAATGGGACATGAACCGCGAGCTGGTGCAGCCAGGGAACAAGGGCAAAGCCGCCGCCGATGCCCAGACGCGCCAGTTTTATCGCCTGCTGGACGTGCTGGGCGAGCGTTTCCCGCACATTGAGTTTGAATCCTGTTCCTCCGGCGGCGGGCGAATCGATTATGAAGTGCTGACCCGCTGCCACCGCTTCTGGGCGTCCGACAATAACGACGCGCTGGAGCGCAACACTATCCAGCGCGGCATGAGCTACTTCTTCCCGCCGGAGGTGATGGGGGCGCATATCGGTCATCATAAATGTCACGCTACCTTCCGCCAGCACAGCATTCAGTTCCGCGGGCTGACGGCGCTGTTTGGTCACATGGGGCTGGAGCTGGATCCGCTCACCGTCGACGCGCAGGAGCGTGAAGGCTATCGACATTACGCCGCGCTGTATAAGCGGTGGCGCGAGGTCATTCATCACGGCACCCAGTGGCGCGTGGATATGCCGGACGCCACCACTTTGGCGCAGGGTATTTTGAGCGAAGACAAGACGCAGGGGCTGTTTTTGGTCAGCCAGCTCGCGATGCCGGATTACACCCTGATGATGCCGCTGCGCATGCCGGGGTTAGACGCCAGCGCGCAGTACCGCATCACGCTGCTCGATCATCCGAACATTCAGATTACGGGCGAGGGCGGGCACACCATGCGCAAGCTGCCGGCGTGGATGGACGCGCCGCAAACGGTAAGCGGTGAATGGCTGATGCAGGCGGGTATTGCGCTGCCAATTCTGGATCCGGAAACCGCCATTCTGATTGGTGTGGAACGCGTGTAAGGGTGACGGGCCGGGCAACCGGCCCTCCGTTGAGGATAAAAATAATGAACACAACAACCTGTACCCACAAAGACAACCCTAACTTCTGGATCTTCGGGCTGTTCTTCTTTCTCTACTTCTTCATCATGGCCACCTGTTTTCCGTTCCTGCCGATCTGGCTGTCGGACATCATCGGCCTGAACAAAACCCATACGGGGATTGTTTTCTCCTGCATCTCGCTGTCGGCCATTGCCTTCCAGCCGGTGCTGGGGGTCATTTCGGACAAGCTGGGGCTGAAAAAACACCTGCTGTGGATCATTTCGGTGCTGCTGTTCCTGTTCGCGCCGTTCTTCCTGTACGTCTTCGCCCCGCTGCTGAAAACCAATATCTGGCTGGGGGCGCTGAGCGGTGGGTTGTATATCGGCTTTGTCTTCTCAGCGGGTTCGGGGGCGATTGAGGCCTACATTGAACGCGTGAGCCGCAACAGCTTTTTTGAGTACGGCAAGGCGCGCATGTTCGGCTGTCTCGGCTGGGGGCTGTGCGCCTCAACGGGCGGCATCCTGTTCGGCATCGATCCGTCGTATGTTTTCTGGATGGGATCGGCGGCAGCGCTTTTGTTGATGCTGCTGCTGGTGGTTGCGAAACCGAAGCCCAACCAGACGGCGCAGGTGATGAATGCCCTGGGCGCCAATCAGCCGCAGATCACCGCTAAAACCGTCTTCACCCTGTTCCGCCAGCGCAGAATGTGGATGTTCATCCTGTACGTGATTGGCGTGGCCTGCGTGTATGACGTCTTCGACCAGCAGTTTGCCACCTTCTTTAAAACCTTTTTCGCCACACCGCAGGAGGGGACCCGCGCCTTTGGTTTCGCCACCACGGCCGGGGAAATCTGTAACGCGATCATCATGTTCTGCTCGCCGTGGATCATTAACCGCATCGGCGCGAAAAACACGCTGTTGATTGCCGGGGTAATCATGGCGACGCGCATTATCGGCTCGTCGTTTGCCACCACTGCCGTGGAGGTGATTGCCCTGAAGATGCTGCACGCGCTGGAAGTCCCGTTCCTGCTGGTGGGGGCATTCAAGTACATCACCGGGGTGTTTGATACGCGCCTGTCGGCCACCATCTACCTGATTGGCTTCCAGTTTGCCAAACAGTCGGCGGCGATCTTCCTCTCCGCCTTTGCCGGAAATATGTATGACCGGGTCGGCTTCCAGGAGACGTACCTGATGCTGGGCTGCTTCGTGCTGGCGATTACGGTTGTGTCGGCGTTTACGCTGAGTGGCAGGCGGGAGATAGCTGCTACCGCAGGGGCAGCAGCGTTAACACATCAGTCCAGGTAAAACACCTCGTTCAGCTCCGCACTCACCGGGCTGTTGTCCGGGTTAGACGGCATAACGTCAGCCATATGTTTCCACCAGCGCTGGCAGACGTCGGTATTTGCCACCGCGTTCCAGCGCTCCTCCGATTCAATCTCCACTGTCGCAAACAGCAGGTTGCGGGCTTTGTCGAGGTAAATGGCGTAGTGGTGCGCGCCGTGGGCTTTCAGTACCGCTTCCAGCTCAGGCCAGATCGGGTTGTGGCGGCGCGCATACTCCTCGTGCGCATCCGGGTTTACCTGCATCACAAACGCTTTGCGGATCATAATGCCTCCAGGTACAGCTCGCGGACCTCATCGCGGCTGGCGGTACGTGGGTTGCACGGCGCGCACGGGTCAGCGAGCGCTTTATCCAGCCAGCCTTCAATATCGGCTTTGGTGACGCCGAGCTGGCTAAATCCGGACGGAATGCCGACGCGGGCACTTAGATCGCGAATCGCTTGAATGGCGGACATGCTGGCCGCTTCGTCGCTCATGCCGCGCGTGTCAACGCCCATCGCCTGCGCCACACGGGCGAATCGGGCGACCGCGTTCGGGCGGTTAAAGTTTTCGATGATCGGCAGCAGGATGGCGTTGCAGACGCCGTGCGGCAGGTTGTGCGTCGCGCCCGGCTGGTGCGCCAGAGCATGCACCAGCCCCAGCCCGGCGCTGTTAAACGCCATGCCCGCCAGATACTGCCCAAAAGCCATCTGCTCGCGCGCTTCCAGGTTGTGACCGTCGTCGACCGCTTTCGGCAGCCAGAGGTTGATCAGACGAATGGCTTCCAGCGCGTTGGCATCGGTCAGCGGGTGTGCGCCCACGGAGACGTAAGCTTCAATGGCGTGGGTTAGCGCGTCCATGCCGGTTGCGGCGGTCACGGAGGCCGGAATATCGAGCATCACGCTGGCATCGTCCACGGCGATATCCGGGATGATGTGCGGGTCGATAATCACCTCTTTAACCTGACGCGCGGCGTCGATGATCACCGCGTTGCTGGTCATCTCCGCTGCCGTGCCTGCGGTGGTGTTGATCGCCACCAGCGGCACGCCCGCGTTTTTCACCTTGCCGACGCCGGAATAATCGGTTGACGGACCGGGGTTGGCAGTGAGGATTTTGATTGCCTTGGCGGTATCAATCGGGCTGCCGCCGCCAAAGGCAATCAGGTAATCACACTCTGCATCCTGATATGCCGCATAGCCTTTTTGCACCAGCGCTTCCGTTGGGTTTGGGAAGACCTCATCGAACAGGTGATACGACATCTGATGGGCGTCCAGCGCGTTAAACAGGCTGTCGAGCAGGCCGAGTTTTACCAACTGACCGTCGGTGACAACCAGTGCCTTTCCCCACTGCTTGCTCGCCACCAGGTTGACCATATCGCCGATTGCGCCCGCGCCGTGCAGGCTGATTTTGGGGAGTGCCAACATAAAGCTCATGATAATTCTCCTTAATATGCTTTTGAGGTAATCCGTTCCCCTCACCCTAACCCTCTCCCCGGAGGGGAGAGGGGACTGCTTGGTGCGGCTTTTCACCCTCTCCCCTCAGGGGAGCGGGCAGGGGTGAGGGGCAATTTAATTCCGTCTTCGCAGCATCATCCGGCGGGTAATAATCGGCAGCGAAATCACCACGATCAGCATCGCGCCGATAATCACCGACATCACAATGCCGGGCACGTTGAGCAGGCTCAGGCCGAAGGTCACCAGCCCCATCAGGAAGGCGGCGATAATCACGCCCACCATGCTGCCGGACCCACCGAGAATATTGACGCCGCCGAGCACCGCCATCGTCACCACCGCCAGCTCCCAGCCCATCGCGATGGTCGGGCGGGTGCTGCCCAGACGCGAGGTAAGCAGCACCGACGCCAGGCCGGACATCAGCCCCACCAGCGCGAAGAGGATCAGGCTGTGGCGCTTCACGTTGATGCCGGAGTACCACGCGCCGGTCGGGTTGTTGCCGATGGCGTAGGTGCGGCGGCCAAAGTTGGTGCGGTGCAGCACAAAGGCAAACAGAGCGGCCAGCACGATAAACAGCGCGAATTCAAACGACAGCGCGCCCCAGACGTAGCCCTGGCCGAACCAGGCGAAGCTCTCCGGATAGCTGTTCAGCGCCTGGTCCCCGAGCAGGATGTAGGTGATCCCGCGGTACAGGCTCATGGTGCCGATGGTGATGACGATGGACGACAGGTTAAAGCGCGTCACCAGAATGCCGTTGAACAGCCCGCACAGTAGCCCGACGCCTAATCCGACGCAGACCAGCAGCGGCGTATCGACGCCCGCCGCCGCGCAAAAGCCCATCACCGTGGAGCTGAGCGCGATGGTGGAGGCTACCGACAGGTCAATTTCCCTGGCGATAATCAGCATCGCCATCGGCAACACGATGATCGCTTTTTCGGTGAAGTTGAACGTCGCGTCGGAGAGGTTCCAGATATTGAGGAAGTAGGGTGAGGCGAGCGCGTTCACCACAAACACCGCCAGCGTCACCGCCAGCAGGAACCCCTCCCAGCACAGCAGACGCTGGAAGATGCCCGGCGCAGAAGTGGGTTTGATTGCTTCAGATGTCATCATTTTGCTCATGATTTCACCGCCAGTTTCTGACGTGCCAGCGCCGCATCGCGCAGTATCAATCGGCCTTTACGTTTATTGCCGCGCTCGTTCAGCAGCACTGCTATCACAATTACCGTGCCGGAAATCGCCATCTGCCAGAACGGGGAGACGCCGATCACCGGCAGGGCGTTGTTAATCACCCCGAGGAACAGTGCGCCAAACAGACAGCCGAGCACGCGCCCGGTGCCGCCCATGGTGCTGATCCCCGCAATCACACAGGCTGCCACCACCTGCAATTCAAAACCGTTAGCGACGTCAACATACGCAACGGCAAAGCGCGATATCCACAGGTAGCCGCAGAACCCGGCCAGCAGACCGGAAAGGCAGAAGCTAATGAACTGCATTTTTCCGGCGTTGATCCCGGTGTAGTACGCTGCCGTGGCATTACCGCCTGCGGTGTAGAGCGCTCGTCCGGTGCGGCTGTAGCGCAGGAAGTAGCCCACCAGCAGCAGCGCGGCGATGGCGCACCAGCTCAGCACCGGCAAGCCCAGCACTGACGCACGTGGCAGGCCGAGGAAATCTGTACCCATCTGGTTTGAGTTCACCCAGCCGCCGCCGGAGAGCAAAAAGATCATTCCGCGGTAGATGCTCATAGTGCCGAGCGTTACCACAATCGCCGGAATGCCCAGCTTCCACACCAGCAGGCCGTTTATCGCGCCCATCAGCAGCCCAAGCACGCTGGCAAGGATCAGCAGCGCCCAGACGGGCACGTCCGGGTAATGGAAATTAATCAGGGCGACAATCATCCCGGTCAGGGCCAGATTGGCCGCCATCGACAGGTCGATGCCTTTCGTGAGCAGCACCATCATCTGCCCGAGCGCGAGGACGATCAGAATGGCGGTGTCGTTAAACATCTCCACCAGGTTGCCCGGCGCGATAAACGATGGCACGCGGCTGCCAATGGCGACGATCATCAGGATAATCACCGCGCCCAGCAGGGCTTCGCGGTGTTTTAAGAGTGAGCTAAGCATTATGCCGCCTCCTGTTTTGCACCGCTGGCGGCGCTGACGATGGTTTCCGCCGTCGCGTCTCCCGCCTGGTACTCGGCCACCATCAGCCCCTCGTGCATGACGATAATGCGATCCGCCATGCCCATCACTTCCGGCAGTTCGGACGAGACCATAATTACCGCCAGCCCCTGACTGACCAGCTCGGACATAAACTGATGCACGGCTGCTTTTGAGCCGATATCGATGCCTTTTGTCGGCTCATCGAGGATAATCACGTCAGGGTGCGTCGCCAGCCATTTGCCGATCACGACCTTTTGCTGGTTGCCGCCAGAGAGGGTCTCCACCGCCTGCTTCCAGCTGAAGGCTTTCACTTGCAGGCGTTTGGCGTACTCGTCCGCCAGCTTCCATTCACGGTCGTCATGCAGCACACCGTTCGGATTGAGCTTGCTGAGCTGAGGCAGGCTGATGTTCTGGGCAATCGGCAGGGCGATAATCGCCCCCTGTTTCTGTCTTTCTTCCGGCACGCAGACGATACCGGCTTTGATCGCATCCGCAGGCTGGCGGAAGCGCCGGGGCTGTCCGTTGAGGATAATTTCCCCGGACGATGGCCGCGTGACGCCGGAAAGCGCCTGCATCAGCTCGGTACGCCCGGCCCCCACCAGCCCGTAAAAGCCGAGGATTTCCCCTTTACGCAGGGAGAACGAGATATGCGCAAACTCGGTCGGATGGCAGAGGTTTTTCACCTCCAGCACCGTCTCGCCTTTTTCGCAGTCGATTTTAGGGAAAGTTTGGGTAATGGCGCGCCCGACCATCATCGACACCATGCGCTCCTCGGTGATCTCATTTATTGCACCTGCGCCGACGAACGCGCCGTCGCGCAAAATGGTGTAATGGTCCGCCAGCTCAAAAATCTCGTCGAACTTGTGGGAGATAAACAGGATGGCTTTGCCCTCCTGCTTTAAGCGCTCCACAATCTGGTAAAACTCGAGGATTTCATGCTGCGACAGCGCCGCCGTGGGTTCATCGAGGATCACCACCTGCGCCTCAAACGACAGCGCGCGGGCAATCGCCACCATATGACGCTGGGCGATGCTCAGGGTTTTCAGCGTCGCGCGCGGGTCGATTTGCACTTCCAGCCGCGTGAGGATCGCCTGCGCCCGGCTGTGCATTTCCGGCCAGTCGAGCTTTTTCAGGAAGCCTTTGTGAAGGTACTGACCGACAAAGATATTCTCGGTGACCGAGAGTTCATCAAACAGCACGGTTTCCTGGTGAATGGCGGTGATGCCCATTTTATGCGCCGACTCCGGCGTCGGGAGATGAACGGGGATCGCTTTATAGAGAATTTCGCCCTCGTCGGGCTGGTAAATGCCGGTCATCACTTTGACCAGCGTCGACTTGCCCGCGCCGTTTTCGCCTATCAGGGCGGTCACTTTGCCGGGCCACAGCGCAAGCTGCACGTTCTCAAGAGCACGCACGCCGGGGAACACCTTGGTGATGCCAGAAAGCTGTAGCAATGGGGTCATGATAGTTCTCCTGGACAGAGGAATTTGTAGGGCGGGTAAGCGGCAGCGCCACCCGCCTTTTGCCGGATGGCGCTGCCGCTTACCCGGCCTACAAATTGCATCAAAAGATTTTCGAGAACTTATCAATATTGCTGGCATCGTAGACGAACGGCTCGGCCATCGCGCCGTTGCCGTCAGCATCCAGCTTCACTTTGCCCAGTCTGCCCATGCTGGCCTCACCTTTCGTGGCCGTGCCTTTCACCAGGTCATCCGCCAGGTAGGTTGCCGCATAGCCGAGGTCGATCGGGTTCCAGATGGCAAAGCTCTTGCTCGCACCGGACTTCACCGCGCCCGCCATCTCGGACGGCAGGCCTAAACCGGTGACGTACACTTTGCCAATCTTGCCCTGGTCCTTCACCGCCTGCGCAGCGGCCACGATGCCCACGGACGATGGCGAAACAATCACTTTCAGTTCGGGGTAGGTTTTCAGCAAGCCGACCGCTTCGCGGTAGCTTTTGTCAGAGAGATCGTCTCCGTAGGCCACGGTCACCAGATTGACGGACGGGTACTTCGGCAGCACCTTTTTCATCTCCGCAATCCATGTATTCTGGTTGGTGGAGGTTGGCGTGGCGCTCAGCACCGCCACGTCGCCTTTCTCGACATTCAGCGCTTTCAGCGCGTCGGCGGCGAGCTTCACGTTGGTTTCGCCAATCAGGGCATTATTGGACGGGTTGAGGTGGATCTGGCGTCCGGCTTTCGCCACCCCGGAGTCCCACGACACAACCTTAATGCCGCGCTGCATCGCTTTTTTCAGCACCGGCACGACGGCGTCCGGATCGTTCGCGGAAATCGCGATCGCATCCACGCCCTGGGCGATCAACCCGTTCAGCACCTCGATCTGCGCTTCCGCCGTGGTGGTAGTCGGGCCGGTATAAATCACTTTTACATCGCCTAACTCTTTGGCCGCCTCCTGCGCGCCGACGTTCGCTGCCTCGAAGAATCCATTTCCTAAGGACTTCGCCACCAGGGCGATTTTCACTTCTGCTAAAGCGGAACCGGACAACGCCAGAGCGGCAACGGTGAGGATCAAGCTTGCTTTTATTTTCATTGCTTTTACTCCACTGACTTGAGTTAGTTGTAGGGATTGCAGGTGGTTTTCGCCCCGTCTCAATGAGCGGGGCGCGATGTTGTTATTGGTACAGATCTAACGCCGACTGCATGGGGGTGACGCCAAAGCGTTTGCCCAGGGCGATCAGCTCTTCCCGGGTGATGGTCTGCTTCATGCCGCCCATGGAATAGACCTTCACCAGCACTTCCGCGGATTTCTCGGCGGTGTCGATCAGGCCGAAGGTTTCATCCAGCGTCGGGCCGCTGCCGAAGACGCCGTGGAACGGCCACAGCACCAGTGAGTGCTTCTGCATGTCCGTTGCGGTTGCCTGACCGATTTCGTCGGTGCCCGGCACCATCCACGGCAGAATGCCGACGCCGTCCGGGAACACCACCAGACACTCGGTACTGCCTTCCCACAGTTTGCGGGTGAAGAAATCAGAATTATTTTCCAGCACGTAGGTCAGGGCGATCAGGTTGGTGGCGTGGCAGTGCATGATTACGCGGTCCTTGCCATTGGTCGCCTTGATGCGTTCGCAGTGGGAGAGGAAGTGCGCCGGGAGTTCGGATGTCGGTACCGCGTCGTCCGTCAGACCCCAGAGAATGTGGTAGCCCGCACCGTCGCTGTCCACTTTCACCACGCCAAGGTTGGCCTGCGGGTCGAGCTGGACGTTGCGGAAGAACTTCCCGGAACCGGTGACGATAAACGGCGTGTTGGCGAGCAGCGGCATCGGCTGGCTCAGGGCGATATAGCGCGGCTTCTGGTGGAAATCGGCGGCAAATGGCTCGATATCCGCGTCGTCCAGGCGTAGCGTCAGGTTGCCGCCGTTGCGCTCATCCCAGCCTTTGAGCCAGGCGTCAGAGGTGGCTTTGATCATGCCCTGGACGAACCAGGAGGTGGTGATGGTCTGCATAGTTTTCATTTCCAGTTATCGCGGTGAGGTTGAACCCCTCACCCTAACCCTCTCCCCAAAGGGGAGAGGGGATGGTTTGCTCCCTCTCCCCTTTGGGGAGAGGACAGGGGTGAGGGGGCAGTTACCCGCGCTGACTCAACACGTCTTCCTCATATGCCCGCACGTTGTCCAGCCACTGGCTGCCCGCAGGCGCATCGTGACGCTGGCAGTACATCTCCCATACCGCCTGCCACGGCAGGGATTTCTGCTCTTCCAGCAGCGCCAGGCGCGCGGTGTAGTCGCCGTTTTCTTCCAGCTGTTTCAGGGCGGCGACAGGCTCCAGCAGCGCGCGCAGCAGGGCTTTCTTCATGTTGCGGGTGCCGATAACCCACGCCGCGATGCGGTTGATGGAGGCGTCGAAGAAGTCGAGGCCAATGTGTACGCGGTCAAAGAGGTCGTGGCGGATGATTTCGCTGGCAATGGCCTGGGTTTCGTCATCCAGCAGCACCACGTGGTCGCTGTCCCAGCGGACCGGGCGGCTGACGTGCAGCAGCAGGCGCGGCACGTAGAGCATGGCGGCGGAGATTTTGTCGGAGATCACCTCGGTTGGGTGGAAGTGGCCGGCATCCAGGCACAGCGCGGTCTGGCGGCTGGTGGCGTAACCCATGTAGAACTCGTTTGAGCCCACGGTGTAGCTCTCTGCGCCAATGCCGAACAGCTTGCTCTCGACGGCGTCGATGTGGTGCGCCGGGTCCAGTTTTTCGCTGATAGCTTCATCCAGCGCGGCCAGCAGACGCTGACGCGGGGCCAGTCGGTCTACGGTGATGTCCTTCATGCCGTCCGGGATCCAGATATTCATTACCGATGGCGTGCCAAGCTGCTCGCCGAAATACGCCGAGACCCGGCGGCTGGCTTTGACATGGTCGATCCAGAACTGGCGGATTTCGTCGTTGGCGTGCGCAAGGGTAAAGCCGTCCGCGCTCAGCGGGTGCGAGAAGCAGGACGGGTTAAAATCCAGACCCAGCCGGTTGGCCTTCGCCCACTCCACCCAGTTCTTAAAGTGTTCCGGTTTGATTTCGTTACGCGCGACCGGCTCGTCGGATTCGAGATAAATGGCGTGCAGGTTCAGGCGCTTTGGCCCGGGGATCAGGCTCAGCGCCAGCTCCAGATCCGCACGCAGTTCGGTGGCGTTGCGCGCTTTGCCCGGGTAGTTACCCGTGGCCTGAATACCCCCCGTCAGGGAACCGCCCGGGTTCTCGAAACCGGCGACGTCATCACCCTGCCAGCAGTGCATGGAGACGGGCAGACGGTCGAGCTGGCGCAGCGCCTCTTCGACATCCACGCCGACGGCGGCGAAACGCTGTTTAGCCAGGTCCCAGGCTTGTTCAAGTTGAGTGGTCATGCGCAAAGCTCCTTAGTCAGTCGTTTTTGCTGAAACTGCGCCCGGTAGCGGGCAATTTCATGGCAGGGATGGGGGGTGAAGGTGGTCAGGCTGTTATTCGCCGTCACCACCGAACGGAAATCGTCGACGTTTGAAAGTTCGTCCAGGGTCATCAGCTGAATGCCGATATTGCCGAGCGTGGAGGCTTCAATCGGACCTGCCACCACGGTAATGCCGCAGGCATCCGCGCAGAGCTGGTTCAGCAGCTGGTTCTGGCAGCCGCCGCCCACGATATGCAGTTGTGTGAACGGTTTGCCGCGAAGGTCAGCCAGCTCGCTCAGGATGTCGGCATACAGCAGGGCGAGGCTGTCAAAAATGCAGCGTGCCAGCTCGGCGGAGCGGGAAGGTACCGGCTGCCCCGCTTCAAAACAGGCGGCCTGGATTTCGGCGCTCATGTGCACCGGGTTGATAAAGCGATCGTCGTTCGGGTTGATCAGGAAGGTACAGGCCTTCAGCGTTTCGGTTTCCGCGATAAGCGCGGGCAGGTCGGTGATGGCCTGCTCTTTCAGCACCCGCTGGAGCAGCCACAGCCCCATGATGTTCTTCAGCACCCGGTAGCGGCCTTCGGCACCGCCTTCGTTGGTGATGTTCGCCGCCATCGCGGCATCGCTGGTGTACGGGGTTTTGCTCTCGAAGCCCATCAGCGACCAGGTGCCGGAAGAGAGATAGGCCGCATCTTTGTCGGCGAGCGGCGAGGCAATGACCGCGCTCGCGGTGTCGTGACTGGCGACGGCGACAACAGGGATTTCATTCCCCTGCGGGCAAAGCCAGTGGCCGATTACATTGCCCGGATGGGTTGGCGCGCCGAACCAGGACGGCGAGGCGCCCGTCCAGGCCAGCAGATGTTCATCCCAGTTATCGGTGTTGATGTTGACCAGCTGCGTGGTGGTGGCGTTGGTGTATTCCCAGTTCATATTGCCGGTCAGACGGTAGCTTAAGTAGTCCGGGATCAGCAGCGCATGCGCCACCTTTTCGACCAGCTCAGGCTGTTGCTCAACCAGCGCACGTAGCTGATACAGCGTGTTAAACGGCAGGAACTGGATGCCACTGCGACCATAGATGTTCTCCTTGCCAAGCTGCGCGATGGCGTGCGCCATCAGCCCATCGGTGCGGCTGTCGCGGTAGGAGACCGGCAGGCCGACGCGTTCGCCGTGACTGTCCAGCAGCACGTAATCCACACCCCAGGTATCAATGCCGATACTGTCGATGCGAATACCGTCTTCGCAGACGTTGTGAAGTCCGGTGCGGATCTCTGCTTCCAGGGCGTCGATATCCCAGGTAACAAAACCGTCCTGTTTTTGCAGACAATTGGCGAAACGGTGCATTTCGCGAAGCGTAAGGGTGTGCAGGTCGCAGTCCCAGGTGGCGAGCATTACACGGCCGCTGGATGCGCCTAAATCGACAGCCACACAATGGCGAAAAGTCATGGTCGGGTCCTTTCTTAAGTCATTAGCGAGGAGTGTAAGAAAGGGAAGAAATAGCCACCTTCTCGCCACTGACAGCCCAAATCTCGCGCTGGCAAGAAAGCAAAGATGAACGTGAGGGAGTTCACAGTTTCCAGTAATCGCGGGGTTTGCAGGCAGTGTGACGCTGACCGCATTTCCCGATCTTTCCGCCTGTTTCTTGAAAAACCGGCAGCTTTTGCGCGGTTTGCTGTCAAAAATTTAAGGTGAGCGGGGAAGGCCTTAATTACTATTTTGAGAACTTTTCTCATTGGTAGAGGCCGTTATGACCGTACTGCACAGCGTCGATTTTTTTCCTTCGGGGGCTTCGCCGGTTGCGATTGAGCCACGGCTGCCTCAGGCTGCGTTCCCGGAACATCATCATGATTTTCATGAAATTGTGATTGTTGAGCACGGAACGGGCATCCACGTGTTTAACGGTCAGCCGTATACCATCAGCGGCGGTACGGTGTGCTTCGTGCGCGATCACGACAGGCACCTGTATGAACATACCGATAACCTGTGCCTGACCAATGTGCTCTATCGTTCTCCGGATGCGTTTCAGTTTCTCTCCGGGCTGAATCAGCTGCTGCCGCAGGAGAAGGACGGCCATTATCCGTCGCACTGGCGGGTGAATCAGTCCACGTTGCAGCAGGTGCGTCAGCTGGTAAGCCAGATGGAGCAGAGCGAGGATGGACAGGAGACGCATGCCATTGCTACCCGCGAGATGCTGTTTATGCAGCTGCTGGTGCTGCTGCGGCGCAGTAGCCTGGTGGAAGGGCTGGAAAATAACGACGCGCGCCTGAATCAGCTGATGGCCTGGCTGGAAGATCATTTTGCCGAAGATGTCTGCTGGGAAACGCTGGCGGATGACTTTTCGCTCTCGCTGCGCACGCTGCATCGTCAGCTCAAGCAGCATACCGGGCTGACGCCGCAGCGCTACCTCAACCGTCTGCGCCTGATCAAAGCGCGTCACCTTTTAAGGCACACGGATGAAAGCGTCACCGATATCGCCTATCGCTGCGGTTTCGGCGACAGTAACCACTTTTCAACGCTGTTTCGTCGGGAATTTAGCTGGTCGCCGCGCGATATCCGTCAGGGGAAAGACGCGTTGCTTCAGTAACGCGAGGGCAGTCACCGTTTTTTTACCGCAGAAAGGCTAATAATATCCGGTTATTCGCCGTCGAGGTTGTGGTGTGGCTGCTCAGTTAATTCTTCGTAAAGATGATTTTTTTGCCTCCGCGAGTCAGGCCGTCGCGGTGGCGGACCGCTATCCGCAAAACGTCTTTGCCGAGCATACCCACGAGTTCTGCGAGCTGGTGCTGGTGTGGCGGGGCAACGGCCTGCACGTCCTCAACGACCGTCCCTACCGCATCACGCGCGGAGACCTGTTCTACATCCGCGCCGAAGATAAACACTCTTACGCCTCGGTTAACGATCTGGTGTTGCAGAACGTCATCTACTGCCCTGACAGGCTTAAACTGAATGTCGACTGGTCGGGCAATATCCCCGGTTTACATGATGCCAGAGGCGAACCGCACTGGCGCTTAAGCAGCAACGGCATGGCTCAGGTGCGCCAGACGATTTCCCAGCTGGAGCAGGAGAGCCAGAAGAGCGATCCGGTGGCAAACCAGATGTCGGAGCTGCTTTTTGCCCAGCTGGTGATGACCCTGAAGCGCCATCGTTACGCTACGGATAATCCCTCTGCCACCACGCAGGAAGCGCTGCTGGATAAGCTCATCACCCGGCTTGCGGGCAGTCTTAACAAGAGTTTCGTGCTGGAAAAATTCTGCGAGCAGGAGCAGTGCAGCGAGCGCGCGCTGCGCCAGCAGTTCCGCACCCAGACGGGGATGACGGTAAACCACTATCTGCGCCAGCTGCGCATCTGCCACGCTCAGTATCTGTTACAGCATACGGAGCTGATGGTGAGTGAAGTGGCGATGCGCTGCGGCTTTGAGGACAGTAACTACTTTTCGGTGGTGTTTAACCGTGAGGTGGGGATGACGCCGGTTCAGTGGCGTCATCGCAGTCGAAAGGCAGCGTAATCAGTTCGCCATGCCGAGGCCGACGATATTGGCCGCAATAATAATCACCACGCAGCCCAGGCTCAGCACGCCAACCGGACGACGCCCGGCGTTGTTCCACTCTTTCAGCACCAGCCCAACCAGCCCGCCGCACAGCACGTAGAAGCTCATGTGCAGCATCCAGCTCATGTAGTCATACTGCGCCGGAATACTGGCGTGACCCCAGGCGTAAAAGAAGAATTGCAGATACCACATCAGACCGCCGAGGGCGGAAAGCAGGACGTTGGTGACGATCAGCGGTTTTGCCAGCGAGAAGTCGGCTTTTACCGACAGATTCTTCACTTTTGCCAGACGAATGAAGCAAAAGCCGAGGTTTACCAGTGCGCCGCCGCCCATGATCACCACGTAGCTTGGCAGGGCAACGTACAGCGGGTCGACGCCCAGCGCCGCAGCGGCGTCGTGCATCGGTTTGGCGGCGTTCATCGCGAACGACATGCCCGCCGAGAAGACGCCGCACATCACCGCCAGTAGCAGCCCTTTCTTCAGGTTGAACTCTTCGGCTTTGATGCCCATCTTGCGTTCTTTCAACTGGCCCGCGCGGGTGACAATTCCCACGCCGATCACCGCTACCAGCACGCCCAGCAGCGTCATTCGCCCACCCTGGGTGTTGATCAGCACATCGAAGTTGCCGTTGAGGATTGGCGTCATCAGGGTGCCAACAATCAGCGTAATGCCGATCGCGATGCCAATCCCCATCGACATTCCGAGGTAGCGCATGGTGAGGCCGTAGTTGATATTACCGATACCCCACATCGCGCCGAACAGGAATACCGGCAGCAGGGTGGAGGCGTTGAAGGAGGAGAAGTAGCCCCAGAAATCGGGCAGCAGCATGGCGCTGATTGTCCACGGCAAAATCAGCCAGGACACGGTACCGCCAACGGACCACATGGTTTCCCATGACCAGCCTTTCACCTTTTTAAACGGGGCATAGAAACAGGCTGCACTGGCCGCGCCTATCAAATGCCAGAAAATACCCATCGTAATCGCATGATTCATTTTTACATCCTCATCGTTTTTATAGCCGGAGGCTTCCCGCCGACTTGATGAGTGTAAAAATTAGGCGGTTTGGGAACCTTCAGAAGGTTGCCGCACTTTTGTTTTGAATGGCAATCAGCACGTTAACCGCGTGAGCAGACTCACAATTCCTTCATTTCTCAAAAACCGAATAACCTTATAAAAACTACGGCATTGATAATCATTTTCAATATCATTTAATTAACTATAATGAACCAACTGCTTACGCGGCATTAACAGCTGTGCCGCCCGACAATAATGGAGAGGATTATGAGTTATACACTGCCATCCCTGCCGTATGCCTACGACGCACTGGAACCGCATTTCGACAAGCAGACGATGGAAATCCATCACACTAAACATCACCAGACCTACGTGAATAACGCGAATGCTGCGCTGGAAAGCCTGCCAGAGTTCGCTAATCTGCCTGTTGAAGAGCTGATCACCAAACTGGACCAGCTGCCAGCAGACAAGAAAACCGTGCTGCGCAACAACGCGGGCGGTCACGCTAACCACAGCCTGTTCTGGAAAGGCCTGAAAACCGGCACCACCCTTCAGGGCGACCTGAAAGCGGCTATCGAGCGTGACTTCGGTTCCGTTGACAACTTCAAAGCGGAATTCGAAAAAGCCGCTGCAACCCGTTTCGGCTCTGGCTGGGCGTGGCTGGTCCTGAAAGGTGACAAACTGGCGGTCGTTTCAACCGCAAATCAGGACTCCCCGCTGATGGGTGAAGCTATCTCTGGCGCATCCGGCTTCCCAATTCTGGGTCTGGACGTGTGGGAACACGCATACTACCTGAAGTTCCAGAACCGTCGCCCTGACTACATCAAAGCCTTCTGGGATGTAGTGAACTGGGACGAAGCAGCAGCGCGTTTCGCCGCTAAAAAATAAGGTTGCATTGACGCCTGTGAGAAGCGAGTCTGATGACTCGCTTTTTTTGTATCTGAAGGAGTGGAGATGCATTACCCGGTGAATGTGTTTACAGGCAAGGTAAGGGAGTACGAAGGCAGTCGCCCGAGCGCTATCGCCAAAGTGCAGGTCGACGGTGAGCTGACGCTTACCGAGCTTGGTCTGGCGGGCGACCAGCAGGCCGAAAAGAAAATCCACGGCGGGCCCGATCGCGCGCTGTGCCACTATCCGCGCGAGCACTATCAGCACTGGAAAACCGAATTTCCTGAACAGGCGGACCTTTTCGTCGCCCCCGCGTTTGGCGAAAATCTCTCAACGGAAGGGCTGACGGAGAAGAACGTCTTTATTGGCGATATTTATCGCTGGGGCGATGCTCTGATTCAGGTCACCCAGCCGCGCTCGCCGTGCTTCAAGCTTAACTACCATTTTGGCATTCAGGATATGTCGGCCCAGCTGCAAAACGCGGGTAAAACCGGCTGGCTGTATCGCGTTGTGCAGGCGGGACAGATTTCGGCGGATGCGCCGCTTGAGCTGGCTTCGCGCCTGAGTGAGGTGTCGGTATACGAGGCCTGTGCCATTGCCTGGCATATGCCCTTCGACGATGAACAGTTTCACCGCCTGCTGTCAGCGGCAGGATTATCCACCAGCTGGACCAGAACGATGCAGAAGCGGCGGATAAGCGGCAAGATCGAGAGCAGTTCGCGGAGATTATGGGGGAAATAATTGCCCCTCACCCCGGCCCTCTCCCCAAAGGGGCGAGGGTGAAAAGACCGCACCGAGCCGTCCCCTCTCCCCTATGGGGAGAGGGTTAGGGTGAGGGGATTACGAACGCTTATACAGCGGCAGCCACAGCGTTAGCCGCAGCCCGCCCAGCGGGCTGTCATCGGCTTTCACCCAGCCACGGTGCTGCTGCATGGCGGTTTCAACAATCGCCAGACCCAGCCCCGTACCGCCAGATTCACGGTCGCGCGCCTCGTCGGTACGGTAGAACGGACGGAAAATCTGCTCGCGATCTTCCGGGCTGACGCCTGGACCGTCGTCGTCCACGATGATAGTGATCCCGTCTTTATCCACCGAAAACGCCACTTCAATCTTCGTGTGCGAGTAGCGCAGGGCGTTACGCACGATATTCTCCAGCGCGCTTTCCAACGTGTTGGGGTTACCGTACAGCGGCCACGGGCCCGGCGGGAAATTGACGGTGAAGGATTTGCCCATCTGTTCCGCTTCGAAGGCCGCGTTATCCAGCACCTCATGCCAGAGGTGATTGGCTTTCACCGTTTCGCTCACCAGCGCGTTTTTCTGCTGATTGCGCGACATCACCAGCAGATCGTTGATCATGCTGTCCAGGCGATGCGCTTCCGTCTCAATACGCTCCAGCTCTTTGCTCTCACCGCTGCGACGGCGCAGCAGGGCGGTACCCAGCTGTAAACGCGTGAGCGGCGTTCGCAGCTCGTGGGAGATATCCGACAGCAGACGTTGCTGGGCCGTCATCATTCGATCAAGCGCGCTCACCATCTGGTTAAAACTGATTCCGGCGGCCAGGAACTCCTGCGGCCCGGATTCCAGCTCCGGATGCTGCCTCAGGTTGCCCTGCGCCACTTCGTCCGCCGCGTTTTTCAGCTTACGCGCCGGTTTCGCCAGGCTCCACGCCAGCCATAACAGCAGCGGGGAACTAACCAGCATGGTGACAATCAACAGCAACAGCGGACGGTCAAACAGCAGGTTGATGAAGTCGGACTGGGAACTGCTCGCGGGGCGAATCAGGTAGAGCTGGTAGTTATCTTCCCCATCCCGCACCGAGAAAGGGCCCACCATTTCTACCCGACCATATTTCTTTTTCTGCGGGTGATCGGCGTTATCCGCCTGGCCAATAAAGTTGCGGATAATCTGCATTTCATTGCGATCGGCCCCAATCACGCGGCCTTCACTGGTGACCAGTAAAAGACGTTGTCCGGGGGGCGCCCACTTGTCGATAGCGCGAAACAGCCTGCGCCACCACATTAAATCGTTCGGCGGATCGTTTGCCAGCTCCGCTTCCACGTGCTGCTCGATCATCACGCCCTGACGTTGCTCGCTGTCGAGCAGCTCCGTCATCTGGCGTGAGTCGAGTTTTGGCAACATCAAAACGAGCATTAAAACCAGTGCCAGCGTCAGCCAGAAGATGGCGAAGATGCGGGCGGTTAAGCTGCCTATCATGAAGCGGAAACCATCAGATAACCGCGACCACGCAGGGTTTTAAACCAGGGGTGACCGTCTTTACGCTCCGGCAGTTTACGGCGCAGGTTCGAGATATGCATATCGATGGCGCGGTCAAACGGGGTAAGGCGTTTGCCCAGCACTTCCTGGCTCAAGTGTTCACGCGACACCACCTGGCCGAGATGCTGCGCCAGCAGATACAGCAGGGTGAACTCGGTGCCGGTTAGCTCCAGCGTTTCACCGTCGAAGCTCGCTTCCTGGCGGCCCGGGTTCAGGCTCAGGGAGTCCACTTCCAGCGTAGGTGAGCTGTTGTCGGTATTCTGCTGCTGCTCGCTCCAGTGAGAGCGGCGCAGGATCGCGCGAATACGGGCCACCAGTTCACGGTCGTTGAACGGCTTAGGTAAATAGTCATCCGCACCCAGCTCAAGGCCGAGTACGCGGTCAAGCTCGCTGCCGCGCGCGGTCAGCATAATGACGGGGGTCTGGTGTGTCTGGCGAAGCTCTTTCAACGTATCAATACCGTTTTTCTTCGGCATCATGACGTCGAGCAAAAGTAAATCGATGCTGTCGTCAAGGAGACTCAGCGCCTGTTCCCCATCATGGGCAACCAGGACGTTGAAACCTTCCATGTCGAGCAACTCCTTTAAAAGAGATGTGAGCTCTCGGTCATCATCAACTAACAGGATTTTATTCATTGTTTAAATACCTCCGAGGCAGAAATTACGACATCAAGGCTATCTAATCCATGACTTTACGTTGTTTTACACCCCCTGACGCATGTTTGCAGCCTGAATCGTAGACTGTCTCTCGTTGAATCGCGACACGAAAGATTTTGGGAGCAAGTGATGCGCAAAGTTACCGCTGCCGTCATGGCCTCAACGCTGGCCTTCTGTGCGTTTAGCCAGGCTGCTGTAGCTATCAACAGCGATAACGGTTCCTCAGCAGAGGGCGCAACGCAGCACAGCAGCCAAAGCCATATGTTTGACGGCATAAGTTTAACCGAACATCAGCGTCAACAGATGCGAGATCTGATGCAGAGGGCACGACACGACCAGCCCCCTGTTAATGTTAGCGAAATGGAGACAATGCATCGCCTTGTCACCGCAGAAAATTTTGACGAAAGCGCTGTACGCGCTCAGGCAGAAAAAATGGCGCAGGAACAGGTTGCCCGCCAGGTAGAAATGGCGAAGGTTCGCAACCAGATGTTCCACCTGCTAACGCCCGAGCAGCAAGCGGTTTTGAATACCAAACATCAGCAACGTATGAACCAGTTGCGTGAGGTTGCACGGATGCAGCGAAGCTCAGATATGACGCTTTTCAGTAGCAATAGCAGTACCCGTAGTAACCAGTAAACCCTGTTTTCCTTGCCATAGACACCATCCCTGTCTTCCCCCACATGATGTGGGGGTTTTTTTTGCCCATCGTTCAGTGTTGTTAACGCTTTATTCATCCTTTCACTCCACCGCCATCCGTTATACTAGCGCCATGGCATGACAGGAGTGTTTATGAATCAATCCTATGGACGGCTGGTAAGCCGGGCCGCAATAGCCGCGACGGTGACGGCGTCGTGTTTGCTGATCATTAAAATTTTCGCGTGGTGGTACACCGGGTCGGTTAGTATTCTGGCGGCGCTGGTGGATTCACTGGTGGATATTGCCGCCTCGCTGACCAATCTGCTGGTGGTGCGCTATTCGCTGCAACCGGCAGATGAAGAGCATACGTTTGGCCACGGCAAAGCGGAATCGCTGGCCGCGCTGGCACAAAGTATGTTTATTTCTGGCTCCGCGCTTTTCCTGTTTTTGACCGGCATTCAGCATCTTATTTCGCCTTCTCCGATGAACGATCCGGGCGTTGGTGTGGTCGTAACCGTAGTTGCACTTATAAGCACACTTGTTCTTGTAACGTTCCAGCGCTGGGTTGTACGCAAAACACAAAGCCAGGCTGTACGGGCCGATATGCTTCATTATCAGTCTGATGTTATGATGAATGGGGCAATTCTTATTGCGCTCGGTCTGGCCTGGTATGGCTGGCATCGTGCCGATGCGTTGTTTGCGTTAGGGATAGGGATCTATATTTTATACAGCGCGTTGCGGATGGGGTATGACGCGGTACAGTCGCTTCTTGACCGTGCGCTTCCGGATGCAGAACGTGATGAAATTTATGCCATCGTGACCCACTGGCCTGGCGTCAGTGGTGCTCACGATCTTCGTACGCGGCAGTCAGGGCCGACCCGCTTTATTCAGATTCATTTGGAAATGGAAGACAACCTGCCACTGGTTCAGGCGCATATGGTCGCTGAACAGGTGGAGCAGGCGATTTTGCAGCGTTTCCCTGGGTCAGACGTCATTATTCACCAGGATCCGTGCTCTGTCGTCCCCAGGGCGTTTTGAGCTTTCGTAATTCGTTGTAAAAAAGTGAGCCAGACCAGCATTTTGTGGATAAATTACCACCATATGGCCTGACCTGAATCAATTCAGCTGGAAGGGATTGATATACTATTTGCAGTATTCGACGGTTGAACAGTTTCTTCCGGCAGCAGATTTCAATTTTGCATTCCTAAGTTCAGAGGTAGTCATGATTAAGAAAATCGGTGTGTTGACAAGCGGCGGTGATGCGCCGGGCATGAACGCGGCAATCCGTGGGGTTGTCCGTGCAGCGCTGACGGAAGGTCTGGAAGTTTTTGGTATCTATGACGGTTACCTGGGTCTGTATGAAGACCGCATGGTTCAGCTCGACCGCTACAGCGTGTCTGACATGATCAACCGTGGCGGTACTTTCCTCGGTTCCGCGCGCTTCCCGGAATTCCGTGACGAACACATCCGTGAAGTGGCTATCGAAAACATGAAAAAACGGGGTCTGGATGCGCTGGTGGTTATCGGCGGCGACGGCTCGTACATGGGTGCAAAACGTCTGACTGAAATGGGCTTCCCGTGCATCGGCCTGCCTGGCACCATCGACAACGACATCAAAGGCACTGACTACACCATCGGTTACTTCACTGCGCTGGGTACCGTTGTGGAAGCGATTGACCGCCTGCGTGACACCTCTTCCTCTCACCAGCGTATTTCCATTGTTGAAGTGATGGGCCGTTACTGCGGTGACCTGACCCTGGCAGCGGCCATTGCCGGTGGCTGTGAGTTCGTGGTAGTTCCGGAAGTAGAGTTCAGCCGTGAAGATCTGGTCGCAGAGATCAAAGCCGGCATCGCGAAAGGTAAGAAACACGCCATCGTTGCTATCACCGAGCACATCTGTGACGTTGACGAGCTGGCGAAGTACATCGAAACCGAAACCAAACGCGAAACCCGCGCGACCGTTCTGGGTCACATTCAGCGTGGCGGTTCCCCAGGCCCGTACGACCGTATCCTGGCGTCCCGCATGGGTGCGTACGCGATCGAGCTGCTGCTACAGGGCCACGGCGGCCGCTGCGTCGGTATTCAGAACGAGAAACTGGTTCACCATGACATCATCGACGCCATTGAAAACATGAAGCGTCCGTTCAAAGGTGACTGGCTGGACTGCGCGAAAAAACTGTACTGATCGGCTCTGTTGCCCGGTGGCGCTGCGCTTACCGGGCCTACAAAAGCACGGATCGTAGGCCGGGTAAGGCGTAGCCGCCACCCGGCTTTTTTGTGCCCACGCACTTTTTATTCCTTCACGTTATAGCCAATCTTTTTTTATTCTTTAATCATCGATTAGCTTTCTGGCACGCTGCATTCATCAAAACACTACACAAGAGAGCCGGGCGATGAATAAATGGGGCGTGGGGTTAACATTATTGCTGGCATCGACCAGCGTTCTGGCAAAGGACATTCAGTTACTGAACGTGTCGTACGATCCGACGCGTGAACTGTACGACCAGTACAACAAAGCTTTTGCGGCGCACTGGAAACAGGAAACCGGCGATAACGTGGTGGTTCGCCAGTCTCACGGCGGTTCAGGTAAGCAGGCGACATCGGTGATCAACGGCATTGAAGCCGATGTGGTTACCCTGGCGCTGGCTTATGACGTAGACGCGATCGCGGAGCGTGGCCGTATCGACAAAAACTGGATCAAGCGCCTGCCGGACAACTCTGCGCCATACACCTCGACCATTGTCTTCCTGGTGCGCAAAGGCAACCCGAAACAGATTAAAGACTGGAACGACCTGATTAAGCCGGGCGTGTCTGTCATCACGCCGAACCCGAAAAGCTCCGGCGGCGCACGCTGGAACTACCTGGCGGCCTGGGGCTACGCCCTGCACCACAACAACGGTGACCAGGCTAAAGCGCAGGAATTCGTGAAAGCGCTGTTTAAAAATGTCGAAGTGCTGGACTCCGGCGCGCGCGGCGCAACTAACACCTTCGTCGAGCGCGGCATCGGCGACGTGCTGATTGCCTGGGAAAACGAAGCCCTGCTGGCGACCAACGAGCTGGGTAAAGACAAATTCGAGATCGTGACCCCGAGCGAATCCATCCTGGCTGAGCCGACCGTCTCCGTCGTCGATAAGGTTGTTGATAAGAAGGGCACCAAAGCGGTGGCGGAAGCCTACCTGAAGTACCTCTACTCACCGGAAGGGCAGGAAATTGCGGCGAAAAACTTCTACCGCCCGCGCGATGAGGCCGTCGCGAAGAAATACGAAAACGCCTTCCCGAAACTGAAGCTGTTCACTATCGATGATGTTTTTGGCGGCTGGACCAAAGCGCAAAAAGAGCACTTCTCTAACGGCGGCACCTTCGACCAGATCAGCAAGCGCTAAGCGTTTTACAAAGAACGACACGGTAACCCGGTGTGAGAAATCCACCGGGTTTTTTATTTGGTCATCATTTTGCGTTACTCTTTTGCCTCTATTGAAAACAGGGAACGCGTTGTGAAAAAAATTATCTTACTGATTCTGATCGTTATCGCCCTTGCCGCAGGCGGCGTGTACTGGATGAAAGCGGGTAATCCGAATGCGTTGCGTCATATCGTTCTCGACCAGTGTGTGCCCAACCAGCTGCATAACCGTAACCCGGCACCGTGTGCGCAGGTGAAGCCAGATGCGGGCTACGTGGTGTTCAAGGACCGCAACGGACCGCTGCAATACTTGCTGATGCCCACGTACCGTATCAACGGCACCGAAAGCCCGCTGCTGACCGAGCCTCAGACACCGAATTTCTTCTGGCTGGCATGGCAGTCTCGTCATTTTATGAGCATGAAACGGGGAGCCGACGTGCCTGACAGCGCTGTTTCGCTGACCATCAACTCCCCGACCGGACGTACGCAAAACCATTTCCATATCCATATCTCCTGCCTGCGCCCGGACGTGCGCGAGAAGCTGAACGCGGCGCAGGGGCAAATCAGCACCCAGTGGCTACCGCTTCCGGGCGGGCTGGAAGGGCATGAGTACCTTGCCCGTCGGGTGACGGAGAACGAACTGGTGCAGCGCAGCCCGTTTATGATGCTGGCGGAAGAACTGCCGGAAGCGCGCGACCATATGGGACGCTTCGCGCTGGCGATGGCGCAGCAGTCAGACGGCTCGTTTGTATTGCTGGCGACAGAGCGTAACCTGCTTACCTTTAACCGTGCGTCGGCTGAGGAATTGCAGGATCATCAATGCGATATCCTGAAGTGACCCCACCATAAATAGCGTTTACTCGCCCTGCCTGTCGCCGTAGACTTGCTGAAAAATTCTACAGGAGACAGGTATGTCGCTCTGGTTAACGCATCCTCTGCTGCTTCCCTCGCTGATCGTCGGCGTCACCATCGTGCTGTGGGCGACGTCGCTGTTGCCGGAATTTATCACCGCGCTGCTGTTCTTTACGGCGGCGATGACCGCCAGAATCGCCCCGCCGGAAGTGATCTTTGGCGGCTTCGCCTCGTCTGCCTTCTGGCTGGTGTTCAGCGGCTTTGTGCTGGGCGTGGCGATTCGGAAAACCGGCCTGGCGGACAGGGCCGCCCGGGCGCTGTCGGCAAAGCTTACCGACTCCTGGGTGCTGATGGTGGCAAGCGTTGTGCTGCTGAGCTATGCCCTGGCATTCGTGATGCCGTCGAACATGGGACGTATTGCGCTGCTGATGCCGATTGTCGCCGCGATGGCGAAGCGGGCCGGCATTCCTGATGGCTCGCGGGCCTGGTTTGGCCTGGCGCTGGCGGTCGGGTTTGGCACTTTCCAGCTCTCGGCCACTATTTTGCCCGCTAACGTGCCAAACCTGGTGATGAGCGGCGCGGCGGAGGGCTCATACGGTATCCACCTCAACTATGTCCCGTATCTGCTGCTGCACACGCCGGTGCTGGGTATTCTCAAAGGCCTGATTCTGATTGGCCTGATCTGCTGGCTGTTTCCCGGCAACCCAAAACCGGCGAAGGATCTCGCGCCATCGGAATCGATGGGGCGTGACGAAAAACGACTCGCCTGGCTGCTGGCGGTGGTGTTGACGATGTGGGTAACGGAGAGCTGGCACGGCGTGGGCCCAGCGTGGACAGGGCTGGCGGCCTCGGTCATCGTTATGCTGCCGCGCATCGGATTTATCACCGGCGAGGAGTTCTCGGCGGGGGTGAATATGCGCACCTGTATTTACGTCGCGGGTATACTCGGGCTGGCCATTACGGTGACGCAGACCGGTATCGGTGCGGCCGTAGGCGATGCGTTGCTCCATATCATGCCGCTGGATGCAGACCGCCCGTTTACCAGCTTCCTGGCGCTGACGGGGATCACCACGGCGCTCAACTTCATTATGACCGCCAACGGCGTTCCGGCGCTGTACACCACGCTGGCGCAGAGCTTCTCCGACGCGACCGGCTTCCCGCTGCTGTCGGTGATCATGATTCAGGTGCTGGGGTATTCCACGCCGCTGCTGCCGTATCAGGCGTCGCCGATCGTGGTGGCGATGGGCTTAGGGAAAGTGCCTGCGAAGGCGGGGATGCTGCTCTGCCTGGCGCTGGCGATTGCGACGTATCTGGTGCTGCTGCCGCTGGATTATTTGTGGTTTAGCGTATTAGGACGTTTGTAGTGGTTTGTAGGGCGGGTTAGCGAAGCGCCACCCGCCCCAAAGGCAATTACGCCTGCTTAGCCGCTTCTGCCGCTTTAACGATCACCGCGAAAGCGTCTGCTTTCAGGGATGCGCCGCCAACCAGCGCGCCATCGATGTCTGGCTGGGTGAACAGCTCAGCTGCGTTTGATGCGTTAACGGAACCGCCGTACTGGATGATGACCTGCTCAGCCACTTTCGCGTCTGCTTTTGCAATGTGGTCACGGATGAACTTGTGCACCGCCTGTGCCTGCGCTGGAGTTGCAGATTTGCCGGTACCGATCGCCCAGACTGGCTCGTAAGCGATAACCGCGCCTTCGAACGCTGCCGCGCCCTGGGTTTTCAGCACAGCGTCGATCTGACGTGCGCACACTTCTTCGGTTTTACCCGCTTCGTTTTCTGCTTCGGTTTCACCGATGCACAGAACCGGGATCAGACCCTGCTCTTTCAGCACAGCGAATTTCTTCGCGATGAACTCGTCAGATTCTTTGTGGTAGGTGCGACGCTCAGAGTGGCCGATGATGATGTATTTCGCGCCGATGTCTTTCAGCATTTCAGCGGAGGTTTCACCGGTAAACGCGCCAGACAGGTTAACGTCAACGTTCTGCGCGCCCAGAATGATGTGGCTGCCGTCAGCGGCACGTTTAGCCAGATCCAGGTACATATCCGGCGGAGCGATAGCAACCGCGCAGCCGGTCACGCCAGCCAGCTCTTTACGCAGGTTAGCAACCAGTTCGTTTACCATGTGGCGGCTGCCGTTCAGTTTCCAGTTACCCATCACTAAAGGATGTCGCATTTCAATTCTCCACGCTCAATAAGCGAATTAAGGAATATGGCCACCCTTAAGGGCAGCATGGTCTGTGAATCAGTATAGAGATTTTCCCTCGAAAGGCTTTGCTTTTTGTCATTAATTCGCCCCCTCGAGTGCGTCTGATAGGGCCAGCTTAATCGGTTCAACCGCGAAGGTCAGCCCCTTTTCGCCGTTATCTGCGACGACATAGCGAACGGCACCTTCCGTATCGGCGTAATAGCGTTTGTTTTTCCCGGCGGTAAGCAGTTTTTGCAGCTTTTGCTGGCTTTGCGCTTTCGTGAAGGTGGGAGTAAAGGCGCGCAAAATAGCACTCATATACTCCAGCGCTTTCGCTTTCGCCGCTTTCTGCTCTGGGCCCTGAATCGGCAGCCAGGTGATCTGCATGCTTTTGATTTTTAACGTTCCGCGCTCAAGGGCAGTGGAAGCATATAGATTCTCGTTAATTTTGCTGGCAGCGCGGGTCAGGGTTGGCGTATCGCGGGCACCATCAATCGCACGGAACTCCCCCAGCGCAAGCGAGGGGTTTTCTTTATTGAAGGCTTCGCGGAACTGGCTGATAGATTGATCGAAAGAGGGGGCGCCCGCCAGAAGGTAGGGGGCGGTGACCGGGGAAGCCGGTTCCGCGGCGTGCAGAGAAAAACTGGCGCTCAGCATCGCTAAACACAAATAAAGAGAGTGTGCCGAACTTTTCATCAACATTGCCCCTGGCCGTTATTGCCCATGATTAAAACGATATCTGGTCGGCTTGTCAAAAGGTCACAACTCCAGGGTAAAATGCGGGCTAAACAATAATAAGGAACCTTACATGACCATACAGCAGTGGTTGTTTTCATTCAAAGGGCGTATTGGACGCCGTGACTTCTGGATCTGGATGGCAGCGTGGGTTGTCGCCATGCTGCTTCTGTTTTTTGTTGCCTATAACGCCTGGCTGAGCACGCAAACTGCGGCTTTTGCGCTGGTCTGTTTACTGTGGCCAACCGCCGCCGTGGTGGTGAAACGTCTGCACGATCGCGGTCGCTCCGGCGCTTGGGCTTTTCTGATTATTCTGGCGTGGATGCTGGTGGCGGGGAACTGGTCAATGCTGCCCTCCATCCTCCCGTGGGTGGTGGGCAGACTGCTGCCGACGGTTATCTTTGTGATGATGGTTGTCGAACTGGGTGCGTTTATTGGCACCCAGAGCGAGAACAAATACGGAAAAGATACCCTTGAGGTGAAGTACCGCTGATCACCAGTAGTGTTCGGCGGTCATATGGCCCGGTCGGCGGCGAAGGTGTTTCGTCATCTGCCGGGTATCCTTCAGCAGTTGCTGCGTATCGCGCACCATTTGCGGGTTACCGCACAGCATCACGTGGCTGGTTTCGGTATTCATCGGTAAACCCACCGCCTCTTCCAGCGCGCCGCTTTCAATCAACGCCGGAACGCGACCGGTTAACGAGCCAGCTGCGGTTTCGCGGCTGACCACCGTCTGAATTTTTAACTTCCCGCCATATCGCTGTTCCAGCGCCTGCATCTGCGGCAAATAGCTCAGGTCTGCGGCGTAGCGCGCGGCGTGAACCAGCACGATATTCTTAAAGCGCTCCAGATCTTTGCCGTACTCCAGGATAGAGAGATACGGGCCGATGGCCGTGCCGGTCGCCAGCATCCAGAGCGTGTCACAGTCGGGGATTTCATCCAGCACGAAGAACCCCGCCGCGTCGGAGACAATCTGCACCTCATCGCCCGGTTTCAGCGCGGCGAGGCGCGGGCTGAGCTTACCGTCCGGGACGGTGACCAGATAGAACTCGAGATCCGGGTTATCAGGCGCGTTAACGTAAGAGTAGGCGCGCTGTACGCGTTCACCGTCGATATCCAGCCCGAGCTTGGCAAACTGCCCGGCGGTAAACGGATGAACGGGCGCGTGCAGCGTGAGGCTAAATAGCGCATCGGTCCAGAACTGTACCTTTGTGACTTTACCTGTTACCCAGTCCGCCATGATCTTCTCCTGTGCTGTTTCTCTCTTCTATCTTCCGTACTTGTGGGAAACATTTCCAGCCCATTCGGGCCGGAAAGCTCTATCGATCAAACGGTTTTACAGAATGTGCGTCTGTACGTCCGGGTCTTTGCGGTCGAGATAATGAATGGACTGAATGCGGCGAATGGTGCGGGATTTGCCGCGGATCAGCAAGGTTTCAGTGGTGGCCATGTTTCCCTTGCGGGTGATGCCATCCAGCAGATCGCCTTTGGTGATGCCGGTTGCGGAGAAGACCACGTTATCGCTGCGAGCCATCTCGTTCAGCGCGAGCACTTTATTGGCCTCGATGCCCATCGCCGCACAGCGCGCCAGTTCGTCTTCACCAATGCGAAGGTTCTCGTCGCTGTCGCCTTTGACCTCATGGCGTGGCAGCAGACGCGCCTGCATATCGCCGTCCAGCGCGCGGATCACTGCCGCAGAGACCACACCTTCCGGCGCGCCGCCGATGCCGTAAAGCACGTCGACCTCGCTGTCCGGCATGCAGGTCAGAATAGAGGCGGCAACGTCGCCATCAGGAATGGCAAATACGCGCACGCCGAGTGCTTGCAGATAAGCGATGGTGGCGTCGTGGCGCGGTTTCGCCAGGATGGTCACGGTGAGTTCGTTGAGCGGTTTACCCAGCGCCGCTGCGATATTGCGCAGGTTGGCATCCAGCGGCAGGCTAAGGTCGATAGCGCCTTTAGCACCAGGACCGACAATCAGCTTTTCCATGTACATATCTGGCGCGTTGAGGAAGCAGCCCTTATCGCCCACCGCCAGCACCGCCAGCGCGTTGGCCTGGCCCATCGCCGTCATGCGCGTGCCTTCGATCGGGTCGACCGCGATATCCACCGCATCGCCTTTGCCCGTCCCGACTTTTTCACCGATGTAGAGCATCGGGGCTTCGTCGATTTCGCCTTCGCCAATGACGATAGTGCCATCGATATTGACCTGATTAAGCACAATGCGCATGGCGTGGACGGCTGCGCCGTCTGCGGTATTTTTGTCGCCACGGCCCAGCCACTTGTAGCCTGCGAGGGCGGCAGCTTCGGTGACGCGGGAAAACTCGATAGCAAGTTCACGTTTCATGAGGTACTCGTACAATCAAAAGGAATTGCACGAAGTTTATCACAGAGTGGGGAGGGGGAGGGGTGGTGCGGTCTGAGCCCCTCACCCCGGCCCTCTCCCCAAAGGGGAGAGGGTGTTTTAAGTCCCCTCGCCCCTTTGGGGAGAGGGTTAGGGTGAGGGGTGAGTCTGTCTTACTCGTCGTGCTCTTCCCATGCCAGGGCACGTTTCACCGCTTTCTTCCAGCCGCTGTAGCGGTAGTTGCGCTCGGTGGTTTCGATGCCTGGACGGAATTCGCGTTCGATCACCGCTTTTTCCTGAAGCTCGTCAAGGTTTT
Organism: Enterobacter sp. CCUG 70166; assembly: GCF_020224095.1. NCBI lineage: Bacteria > Pseudomonadati > Pseudomonadota > Gammaproteobacteria > Enterobacterales > Enterobacteriaceae > Enterobacter > Enterobacter sp. CCUG 70166. The sequence goes on along the minus strand of NZ_NRIQ01000004.1, from coordinate 38,015 downwards.
GCCAGAAGCCAACCGCCAGACCTGCCAGATACGCCGCGCCCAGCGCCGTTACTTCTCGCACCTCAGGACGTTCAACGCGGGTACCCAGAATGTCGGACTGGAACTGCATCAGGAAGTTGTTGGCTACCGCACCGCCGTCCACGCGCAGGGCGTGCAGACGAATGCCGGAGTCCGCCTGCATCGCTTCCAGCACGTCGCGCGTCTGGTAGGCGATGGATTCCAGGGTCGCACGAATAATGTGGTTTGAGTTCACACCGCGCGTCAGGCCGAAAATCGCGCCGCGGGCGTACGGATCCCAGTACGGTGCGCCCAGACCGGTAAACGCTGGCACCACGTATACGCCGTTGGTGTCTTTCACTTTGGTCGCGAAGTATTCGGAGTCAAACGCATCGCTGATCAGCTTCATCTCGTCGCGCAGCCACTGAATGGAGGCGCCCGCCATGAATACCGCCCCTTCCAGGGCATAGTTCACTTCACCGCGTGGGCCGCAGGCGATGGTGGTCAGCAGACCGTTTTCTGATTTCACCGCTTTCTCGCCGGTGTTCATGAGCATAAAGCAGCCGGTGCCGTAAGTGTTCTTCGCCATCCCTTCCTTGACGCACAGCTGGCCGAACAGCGCCGCCTGCTGGTCACCGGCAATACCGGCGATAGGAATACGGGTGCCGCCTTTACCGCCGATGTTGGTCTGGCCGTAAACTTCTGAAGATTTGCGCACGTCTGGCAGCATCGCACGCGGAATGTCCAGCGCGTCCAGCATCTTGTCATCCCACTCCAGGGTGTTGATGTTGAACAGCATGGTGCGCGAGGCGTTGGTGTAGTCGGTGACGTGAACGCGTCCCTGAGTCATCTTCCAGATAAGCCAGGTATCGACGGTGCCAAACAGCAGCTCGCCGCGTCGTGCACGTTCGCGTGAACCTTCCACGTGATCGAGGATCCACTTCACTTTGGTGCCGGAGAAATAGGGGTCAATGACCAGACCGGTTGTACTGCGCACGTACTCTTCCATTCCGTCGCGCTTCAGTTTTTCGCAGATCTCTGAGGTGCGGCGGCACTGCCAGACAATGGCGTTGTAGATGGGCTTACCGGTTTCGCGCTCCCAGACAATGGTGGTTTCACGCTGGTTGGTGATACCGATAGCGGCAATCTCGTCAGAACTGATGTCGGCTTTCGCCAGCACTTCCACCAGCGTGGAGCTTTGTGACGCCCAGATCTCCATCGGGTCGTGTTCAACCCAGCCTGGACGCGGATAGATTTGCTCAAATTCGCGTTGAGACACGCTGACAATGTTCGCGTCATGATCCATTACGACAGCGCGGGAGCTGGTAGTGCCCTGGTCGAGCGCAACGATATATTTTTTTTCGGTCATGGTATGTGTCCCGTAGTCAGATTACAGCGAAGCTTTTTGTTGTGTGGTGGAAGTCGACTCTTTTTCCTCTTCCACACAGGTGTCGCACGGTAAGTGGCGACCAATTAATTTGCGATAGCCGAATGCGCCCAGCGCCGCCCCTACGATTGGCCCGAACAGCGGAACCAGGAAGTAAGGAATGTCTTTGCCGCCGGTAAAGGCGACATCGCCCCATCCTGCAAAGAAGGCGAAGGTTTTTGGACCCAGGTCACGCGCCGGATTCATCGCAAAGCCGGTCAGCGGACCCATGGATGCGCCAATTACCGCAATCAGAAGGCCAATCAAAAGTGGTGCCAGCGGGCCGCGCGGAATGCCGTTTCCGTCGTCGCCCAGCGCCATAATGACGCCCATCAGAATAGCGGTAATCACCATTTCAACTGCGAACGCCTGCACAAAATTAATATGCGGATTCGGATACGTTGAGAAAATGCCTGCCAGATCCAGACTTTCGACACTGCCACGCACCATATGATGCGTCTGTTCGAAGTCGGTGAAAAGATTGTAATAAAGCCCGTAAACTAACGCCGCTGCGCAAAAGGCGCCGGCAAATTGTGAAATGATGAAAGGGACAACTTTGCGTCCGTCAAAGCACGCGAATAGCCACAACGCGATGGTCACCGCCGGGTTAAGATGTGCGCCGGAAACCCCTGCGGTCAGGTAGATGGCCATCGCCACGCCCAGACCCCAGATAATACTGATTTCCCACTGACCAAAACTGGCACCCGCCACTTTCAGTGCAGCGACACAGCCTACTCCGAAGAATATCAACAACCCGGTACCCAGGAACTCGGCAATGCACTGGCCTTTTAAGGTTGATGTCTGACTCATATTCGGAATCCTGCAAAAGAGTAATGTTTATTGTTTGCGTGACCGCCCGTGACAGCCACGATGCCCTGTAGACATAGTGTTAATTTATCGTTAACGAGCACAAACGAGAAATATCGAAATCAAAATGTGTGGTCTGTGTCAATAAAATGAGCGTTTTCGCGCCATAAAGCGCGTTTTTGCATCAACGGTATAATGTGAGCTGAATCATTTCATTAACTAAAGAGTTAACAATTTAGGGGTATATACCGCGAACGCACCAGGACCAGACCTAAAAGTGTTGCAAACCGCGATCTGCGCGGTGTGTCGCTGGACACAGAGCGCCGCGCTCCATACAATCGACGGTATATGTCGTGCGCGTTTACGTTAAAGCGTCGCCTTGCAATTCAGGAGAGGTAGCATCATGTCTTTAGAAGTGTTTGAGAAACTGGAATCGAAAGTACAGCAGGCGATCGACACCATCACCCTGCTGCAGATGGAAATTGAAGAGCTGAAAGAGAAAAACAACTCCCTGTCCCAGGAAGTTCAGAATGCTCAGCACAGCCGTGAAGAACTGGAGCGCGAAAACAACCAGCTCCGCGAACAGCAGAACGGCTGGCAGGATCGCCTGCAGGCACTGCTGGGACGTATGGAAGAAGTTTAATTCCGGTGGGGTTAACTGATTAGGCCGGGTAAGGCGAAGCCGCCACCCGGCTTTTTTATGGTTTTCGCTAACCGATATCAAACCATAAAAAAGGCCGCCTGAGGCGGCCTTAACGCTACTTGTCCTGCGCTGTCGTAGCAAAAGCAACAAACCCAACAGGTTCATCGCTCTTTACCACGAGTACGCTGGCGACAATGAACGCGATACATAAATAGCGTTTCATTATGCGGTCCCTGCTGCTTACCGCTCCACCGTTCACCACCGGTGATAAGTCGGTGGACACAAGCCCGGTTAAAGGTTGCAATATCACCCAACGGACCGCGAATCCCGAGGGACAAAAAAACCGCCACATTGCTGTTGGCGGTTTTTTTATGCATCTCGCTTATCGATTAACTACTCAATGTCCAGCGCATCCTCGGAAAGGATAATGCCGGTATTGTCAGCATAAAGGTGGTCGCCCGAGAAGAAGGTCACGCCGCCGAAATTGACGCGCACGTCGCTTTCGCCGATGCCGTCGCCCGCTGCGCCTACCGGTATGGCCGCGATGGCCTGAATCCCGATATCCATGTCTTCGAGATCGTCCACCTGACGCACGGAACCGTACACCACAATGCCTTCCCACTCGTTCTGGACGGCAATTCCCGCCAGTTCAGCATCAATCAATGCACGGCGCACGGAACCGCCGCCGTCGACCACCAGAACGCGGCCACGGCCGTTCTCTTCGAGCAGATCGTACAGCAACCCGTTGTCCTCGAAACATTTCACCGTGATGATTTGTCCGCCAAACGACGACCGTCCACCAAAGTTGGAGAACAGGGGTTCAACGACGTTGACATCTTCCTGGTAGATGTCACAAAGCTCGGAGGTATCGTATTTCATAGGTTTAACGCTCTGTTGCTGCGAATGTGTTCAGTATATCGTGCGAAATGCCTTGTTGGCAAAATCATCAATTGTTAATTGATATTTGTCAGCTAACTCAGCGTCTGGCTTAAGACAATCCCGATGACGAACAGCAGGTTAGTCAGCAACGCGCCTTTTACCGTGCGCTCCAGCATCGGCGGCATGGCAGCCGGGCTGAGTTCACGCATGACATAGCGGGCCTGCTTAACCAGCAGCGGTGCGGCGAGCACAAACAGCCAGCCCCACAGGCTGTGCAGAGAGATCAGATTGAACAGTGCCAGGCAGACCAGCGCGCCGATGAGCAGGCAGGCGTGATAGCGGCGGGCATTCACCGGGCCCAGACGCACGGCCAGCGTGTTCTTACCGTTCTCACGGTCGCTGTCGATGTCGCGCAGGTTATTGATATTCAGCACCGCCGTCGCCAGCAGACCGCAGGCGGTCGCGGGCAGGAACAGGGCGGGGATCACCGTATGCGCCTGCAAGTACCAGCTTCCCATGACGCTCAGCCAGCCGAAGAACACCAGTACGGAGATGTCGCCCAGACCAATATACCCGTAAGGACGCGTCCCGACGGTATAGGTAATTGCTGCAATAATGGCGAGCAAGCCCAGCACCAGGAAGCCAATGAAATCGCTGGTGGTTTTCGAGGCGACCGTCACCAGCGCCAGGCCGGACAGGCAAATCAACACCACGGTGATAATCAGCGCCCGCTTCATCTGTGCCTGGGTAATTACCCCTTTTTGCATCCCGCGCAGCGGCCCGATACGATCAGGTTTATCGCTGCCTTTTACCGCATCGCCGTAATCATTGGCGAGATTAGAGAGGATTTGCAGTAGCCCGGCGGTGACAAGTGCCAGACCAGCCACCAGGGGATCGAAATGCCCCTGCCACCAGGCAAGCGCGGTACCGACGATAATGGCGGCAAAAGCCAGAGGAAGCGTTTTTGGACGCAGACTTTCGAGCCACGCCTGCGTACGGCTGATATCAGTCATAGTTATTTAGCCAATAAAAATGGGGGCCATAGCCCCCATCAACAGTGATGAAAATGCATTGAACGCGATTATAGAATAAAACGGCTCAGATCTTCATCTGCCACTAACGCATCCAGGTGTTTGCCCACATACTCTGCGTCAATGGTAATGGTTTGACCGTTAAGGTCGCTCGCATCGTAAGAGATATCTTCCACCAGGCGTTCCAGCACGGTGTGCAGACGACGCGCACCGATGTTTTCGGTGGTTTCGTTGACCTGCCATGCGGCCTGAGCGATGCGTTTGATCCCATCGTCGGTGAACTCGATATTCACGCCTTCGGTCGCCATCAACGCTTTGTACTGTACGGTCACAGAAGCGTTTGGCTCAGTCAGGATACGTTCGAAATCTTCAGTGGTCAGCGCCTGCAGCTCAACGCGGATTGGCAGACGACCCTGCAGTTCCGGAATGAGATCGGATGGGCTGGCAACCTGAAACGCACCTGACGCGATAAACAGAATGTGGTCAGTTTTCACCATGCCGTGCTTGGTAGAGACGGTGCAACCTTCCACCAGCGGCAGCAGGTCGCGCTGAACGCCTTCGCGGGAAACATCCGGGCCGGAGCTGTTGCCGCCGCGCTTACAGATTTTGTCGATTTCGTCGATAAACACGATACCGTGCTGCTCAACCGCGTCGATAGCGTCCTGTTTCAGCTCTTCCGGGTTAACCAGCTTCGCGGCTTCTTCTTCAATCAGCAGCTTCATCGCGTCTTTGATTTTCAGCTTACGCGCTTTCTGTTTCTGCCCGCCCAGGTTCTGGAACATGGACTGCAACTGGCTGGTCATCTCTTCCATGCCCGGAGGGGCCATGATTTCAACGCCCATTGGCGCGGCAGCGAGATCGATCTCAATCTCTTTGTCGTCCAGCTCGCCTTCACGCAGTTTTTTGCGGAATGCCTGACGCGCAGCAGAAGGTTCAGGCTGCTGTTCAGCCTGTCCCCAGTTATTTTTTGCCGGTGGGATTAGCACGTCGAGAATACGCTCTTCGGCCATCTCTTCGGCGCGATAGCGGTTTTTCTCAATCGCCTGGACACGCACCATCTTAATCGCTGAATCGGTCAGATCGCGGATGATGGAGTCCACTTCTTTACCCACATAGCCCACTTCGGTGAACTTGGTGGCTTCAACTTTGATGAACGGCGCGTTAGCCAGTTTGGCCAGACGACGAGCGATTTCGGTTTTACCCACCCCGGTCGGGCCGATCATCAGAATATTTTTTGGTGTCACTTCGTGGCGGAGCTCTTCGTCGAGCTGCATGCGACGCCAGCGGTTACGTAGTGCGATAGCCACGGAGCGCTTGGCGTTGTCCTGGCCGATAATGTGTTTGTTCAGTTCGCTGACAATTTCGCGTGGGGTCATTTCAGACATGGGCGATCCTTACGCTTTGGAGGTCAATTCTTCGATGGTGTGATTGTGGTTGGTATAGATGCAGATATCACCTGCAATATCCAACGCTTTCACCGCGATATCGCGCGCGTTCATGTCGGTATTTTCCAACAGCGCACGGGCTGCGGCCTGGGCGTACGGGCCGCCAGAGCCGATGGCAATCAGGTCGTTTTCAGGCTGAACCACATCGCCGTTACCGGTGATGATCAGCGAGGCGTTTTCGTCAGCCACGGCCAGCAGCGCTTCGAGCTTGCGTAGCATGCGGTCGGTACGCCAGTCTTTTGCCAGCTCAACGGCGGCTTTCACCAGATGACCCTGATGCATTTCCAGTTTGCGTTCAAACAGTTCAAACAGCGTGAAGGCATCAGCCGTGCCGCCTGCGAAACCGGCGATCACTTTGTCGTTATAAAGACGACGTACTTTCTTCACGTTGCCTTTCATGACGGTATTACCCAGCGTGGCCTGGCCATCACCGGCAATTACCACCTGGCCGTTACGGCGTACACTTACTATTGTTGTCACGAGCAGACCCCCTGGTTACAGATTCGGGAAACAGAAGCCCTGAGCCTGTGCTCAGGGCTGAATTAAATGATAGATGGGGGGGATTTTGGGGGTTTCAACCCCCGGAGGCGAGTCGAATGCAGTTTGTGTGGCCAGCCACTTTCAAACGGGAAATGGTGCCGTCTGCGTTTTCTTTGCCTTTGACCGGTCCAATCACCACGCGATTCCAGCCGTTATTGGTGGTAATGCGTGAGTCAAATCCTTCAAATGCCAGCTGAGCTCGCACCGTTTCTGCCTGCTCAGCGCCTTTAAACGAACCGCACTGAACCATCCAGCGGCGTTCATCTTTTTTCTCAGCCGTCTGCTTCGGTGCCTCGGTCTCTTTAGTGACCGGCGCAGCCTGCTGCGTTTTTGGCTGTTGCGCAGTGGTATGTGCAGGCGTCTGCAACAGATCCTGATACGGCTGTGCTGTTTGCTTCTGCGGCTGGGCTTTCGGCTGCTGCTGAACAGGCTGCGTTTGTACAGTACGCGTCTGCTGCTGCGGTTGTGTACGCGGCTGTTGTACCGGCTGCGTCTGCGTCCACTGCTGCTGTTGCGTTTGCTGCTGTGCCTGACGCTGGCGCTGCAACGTTTGTTGACGCTGCGCCGGGGTTTGTTCGTTCCACGGTACTTCGTTCAGCTGCGTAGGCTGCTGGCGCATGTCCGCCTGCATCTGAGCGAGCAACTGGCGCTGTTCGTCCGTCAGCTGATCGGCATTCTTCACTTCACCCCCGGCAGAAGGCTCGGTAGGCGCACGTACGCCAGGCTGGCGGCTTTCCAGCTCTTTAATGTAGCGCCAGCGCTCTTCAGGCTTCGGAGGAAGGCCGTTGCCGACGACCTTGTTACCCTGAAGGGCTTCAGACTCTTCTCTTTTATGATGCGTAATGAAGTAGAGGCCGCCAATAAAGGCCACCAGCACAGCCGCAGCAATGGCGACCATGGCTGGGGAGACAGCAGACAGGCTACGTTGCTTGCTTTTTGAACTACTCTTTTTGCGTCGCGAAGGTGCCGGCTGGCCGCGACGTACATAATCTCGTTGTGCCACTATCGTTTCGCTGTATTTATTCGTTCGTCAGCCCGCCATGTTACTTAAGCGACGGGGCTTTGACCAGATAAGGGTGTCGAAAGGTATTTACTTTAAGTTAATGCCTGGGTAGAGCCGCGCACAATCAGCTCACAATCCAGTAGTCGTGACCCACTGCTAACTGTTTGACCGTGCAGCTGATCCAGCAAAAGCAGCATCGCTTCCCGGCCAATGTCATACCGCGGCTGCGAAACAGTCGAAAGCGGCGGATCGCAAAACTCCGAAAGCGAAATATTATCAAAACCGATTATCGACAGGTCCTTTGGCACGCGCAGGCCGTGACGTTTGGCGTAGGATAACGCCCCCAGCGCCATCACGTCGCTGTGGCAGAAGACCGCGGTAGGTGGTTCTGGCAAGGCAAGCAATTTTTCCAGCGCCTGCCCGCCCGCTTCAAAGGTGAAATCACCGCGCGCAATGTAGTGCGGATCGACAATAGCCCCGGTACGGCGAAGCGCCTGAACGTAGCCCTGCAACCGGTAATGACACAGCGGCATCTCTTCTGGTCCGGCAATACAACCGATACGCTTATGCCCCAGCTCCTGAAGATAGTTCACGGCGTTGAACGCGGCGGTGAGGTTATCGATATGAACGGTCGGCAGCTCCAGCTCCGGCGCGAATTCGTTCGCCATGACCATTGGCGGTAAATTGCGCTGTTCTTCAATGCTGGCATCAAACGGCAGGCGTGAGCCAAGCAGCAGCATGCCATCAATCTGCTTGGTGATGATCAGGTCGATGAACGTTTTTTCCTGCTGGTTCTGGTGGGCACAATCACCAATCAGCACCAGATAGCCCTGGGCGGCGGCCGTGACCTCAATGCCGCGGATGATTTCGCTGAAGAAGGGATCGCAGATGTCCGGCACGATCACCAGGATGGTGCGGGATTCGTTGCGTTTAACGTTGCGCCCCATGGCTTGCGGGAAATAACCGACCTCAAGCGCCGCCTTTTCAACCCGGTTTCGGGTCGCCTGGGAGACTTTGTCAGGGTTCATCAATGCGCGGGACACGGTTGCTGTTGAGACTTGTGCTTTCTCGGCAACGTCTTTCATGGTCGCCGAGGCAACCTCTTTCCTGGACTTCAACGTCTTCTCCTCGCCTGAACACCGAACTGCGGACCGCACCATTTTTACAGATAGTTAATGGAATCGGTTACAGAATTTTCATAAAAAGTGTGAGGCGCATTAAATTTTTCGATCCGTCTTCAGCCTTCAATCGGATCGACGTCCAGAACCCACTTCACTTTTCGCGCTTCCGGCAGGGTATTAATCAGCGCCAGCGAGCCGCTGACGATCTGCTGTAAACGGATACGCGAAGGGTGCTGAAGTAAGAGTTGCCAGCGGAAACGGCCGCCGCGTTTCGGGGCGAGCGCGGGTACCGGGCCTAAAATCCACAGCTGATTATCCACCAGTGGGCTGGCCTGCAGGAGATTTCTCAGCTGTTGCAGGAATAGCGGCGCCTGCTGGTTGTTATGATCTTCCGCACGGATGATGACGTGGCTGGTCCACGGAGGAAGCTGCATCGTCTGACGTTCGGCCAGCGCCTGGTCGGCGAAGGCGTCATAGCCTTTGTGCAGCAGCGTTTGCAGCAGCGGGTGCTCAGGATGGTGCGTTTGCAGCACTACTTCGCCCTGCTTACCCGCTCGACCGGCGCGACCAGCAACCTGGGTATAAAGCTGTGCGAAACGCTCGGCGGAGCGAAAATCCGCGGAGAACAGCGCGCCGTCGACGTCCAGCAGGGCGACCAGCGTCACGTCCGGGAAGTGATGCCCTTTCGCCAGCATTTGAGTGCCAATCAGGATGCGCGCGCCGCCGCGATGCACTTCCGCCAGCTGCTGCTCCAGCGCCCCTTTGCGGCTGGTGGTGTCCCGGTCGATACGCGAGATGGGTACATCCGGGAAGAACGGCGCCAGCGCCTGTTCGAGCTGCTCCGTCCCCAGACCCACCGGCACGATGTGCGTTGAGCCGCAGGACGGGCACTGACGGGGTACCGGACGCTGGCTGTCGCAGTGGTGGCAGCGTAAATGGCGCTGAGCCTGGTGGAAGGTGTAGTAGTGATCGCAGCGCGGGCACTCGGCAATCCAGCCGCAGTCGTGGCACAGCAACGCAGGCGCGAAGCCGCGGCGGTTCAGAAACAGGATCACCTGGTTGCCCGCCTGCAAATGTTGGCGCATGCGGCTAATCAGCGCAGGCGCTAACCCGGCCTGCACCTGCTGGCCTTTCAGATCCAGCACATGCTGAATAGCCGGACGGGCATTTCCCGCGCGGCGCGTCAGGCGCAGCATGTGGTATTTACGCTGGCGAACGTTGTGCAGCGTTTCAAGCGCGGGGGTGGCGGACCCCAGAATAATGGGGATTTGCTCGCTGTGGGCGCGGTACACGGCTAAGTCGCGGGCGTGATAGCGCCAGCCTTCCTGCTGTTTATAGGAGCTGTCATGCTCTTCATCGATCACGATAACGCCGAGATTTTTAAACGGCGTAAAGAGTGAGGAACGGGTGCCAATCACAATCGCCGCTTCGCCGTTTTTCGCTTTCAGCCAGGCGCTGAGGCGCTCGCTGTCGTTCAGGCCGGAGTGCAGAACCTCAACGGGCGCATTAAAGCGTTCACGGAAACGGGCGATGGTTTGCGGCGTCAGGCCGATTTCCGGCACCATTACCAGCGCCTGTTTGCCCTGCGCGAGCACATTTTCCAGTACGCTCAGATACACTTCGGTTTTACCGGAGCCGGTGACGCCCGCCAGCAGCCAGGCGGAGAAACGATCGGCGGCGCTGTGAATCGCGCCCACGGCGGTGGCCTGCTCGGTATTCAGACGCAGGCGATCGCCCGAGACGGAAAAGCCGTCGCGCCAGTCGTGAAGGGCAGGTGCTTCGCTGGCCAGCTCGCTCAGCCCTTTCTTCCTTAATGCCTGCAACGCGGTTTCGCTCACCTCGAGCTCGTCGACCTGATGGCGCCAGATTTTCCCCTGGCGTAGCGCGGCCAACGCCTGCTGTTGTTTTTGCGAGCGCTTCAGGCTGTTAATGTCGACCGCCTGACCCTGCTCGGTGGCAAACCAGTACCACATTGGCGCATGGCTGGCGCGCTTACCCTGACGCAGCATAATCGGCAGGGCGTGGAACAATACGTCGCCAATAGGATGGTGATAATAATCTGCCGCCCACAACAGCAGTCGCCAGGTGCTGTGAGAGTAAACAGGTTCATCATCCAGCACTTCAACGATCGATTTCAGCTCGGTAAGCGGCAGCTCGCTTTTATCGCTGACGGAGACGACGATCCCCACGCGCTGCTGTTTACCGAACGGCACGGTCACGCGACAGCCCGCTTTGGCGCTCATGCTGTCGGGCAGCAGGTAGTCAAAGGTGCGGGGAAGCGGAACGGGCAGGGCAACGTGAGCGACGGGCATCGAATCTTCCTGACTTGAAAAGTGGCGCGTTAGTATACACATTAGTGAAAGCGGCGTGCGGATCAGTTTGCATACGTTGGTTAAATTCTGTATGATTCGCCGCCTTTGGTGTACTTTACGCCAAAGAACTTACATTCAACATCGCGTGGTGTCTGGCGTTAGGGCTGGAAGAGCGACGCGGCCTTAACTGAGGTTCTCCCATGAAAAAAGATATTCACCCGAAATACGAAATGATTACTGCAAACTGCTCTTGCGGTAACTCTATCCAGATCCGCTCTACCGTGGGTCACGATCTGAACCTGGACGTGTGCGGCAAATGCCACCCGTTCTACACTGGTAAGCAGCGTGATGTTGCAACCGGTGGCCGTGTTGACCGCTTCAACAAGCGTTTCAGCATCCCGGGCGCTAAATAAGTTTCCCGAAAAAAAGGCACCGCAAGGTGCCTTTTTTGTATCCGCTTATCAGTATTCCCACGTATCCGGGTCGATACCCAGTTCACGCATGATCACCTTCGCCTCTTCTGGAATTTCGTCACTGCGCTCTTTGCGCAGATCGTCATCGTTCGGCAACGGTTGGCCGGTAAACGCATGCAGGAACGCTTCGCACAGCAGTTCGCTATTGGTGGCGTGACGCAGGTTGTTCACCTGACGACGCGTACGTTCATCGGTGAGGATCTTCAACACCTTCAGAGGAATGGACACCGTGATTTTCTTGACTTGCTCACTCTTCTTACCGTGCTCAGCGTATGGGCTGATATATTCGCCGCTCCATTCAGCCATGAGATACCTTTAATCCTCTCAGTCATTAATCTAAAGGTGCAAAACCAGTAACCATCAGTTTTGAACCGTAATCTTGCGTAGTTTACCGTAGAGACGATACCGAGGCACGGATATTGCCGCTGTAGCGTGTCCTAAAGCATATAATTTTAACGGCTATTTGCGCATTGCTCAATCTATACGCAAAGAAGTTTAGATGTCCAGATGTATTGACGTCCATACTTTCAATGTTTACTCTGGTGCCTGACTTTTCACCTCATTCGCCAGGAAGCCTCACCATGACGCGTAAACAGGCCACCATCGCAGTGCGTAGCGGATTGAATGATGACGAGCAGTACGGCTGCGTTGTCCCGCCAATTCATCTCTCCAGCACCTATAATTTCACCGGATTTAATGAACCTCGCGCGCATGACTACTCGCGTCGCGGCAATCCTACGCGTGACGTTACCCAGCGCGCGCTGGCGGAACTGGAAGGCGGCGCAGGGGCGGTATTAACCAATACCGGCATGTCTGCCATTCATCTGGTGACCACGGTGTTCCTGAAACCTGGCGATTTGCTGGTGGCGCCGCACGACTGCTACGGCGGCAGCTATCGTCTGTTTGATAGCCTGGCGAAACGTGGCTGCTACCGCGTGTTGTTTGTCGATCAAAACGACGAACAGGCGCTGAAACAGGCGTTAGCCGAACAGCCGAAGCTGGTTCTGGTGGAAAGTCCAAGCAATCCATTGTTGCGCGTAGTCGAAATTGCGAAAATTTGTCAGCTCGCAAGGGATGCGGGAGCGATAAGTGTAGTGGATAATACGTTCCTCAGTCCGGCCCTTCAGAACCCACTGGCACTGGGTGCCGATCTGGTGTTGCATTCATGCACGAAATATCTGAACGGCCATTCTGACGTGGTAGCGGGTGTGGTGATTGCCAAAGATCCTGATGTTGTCACTGAACTGGCATGGTGGGCCAATAACATTGGCGTCACCGCGGGCGCGTTCGACAGCTATTTGCTGCTGCGTGGTATCCGCACCCTGTCACCGCGTATGGACGTGGCGCAGCGTAATGCCCAGGCGATCGTGGATTTCCTGAAAACCCAGCCGCTGGTGAAGAAGCTTTATCACCCGTCGCTGCCGGAAAACCAGGGGCACGAGATTGCCGCGCGCCAACAGAAAGGATTTGGCGCGATGTTAAGTTTTGAACTGGACGGTGACGAGCAAACGCTGCGTCGCTTCCTGAGCGGGTTGTCATTGTTTACGCTGGCGGAATCCTTAGGGGGAGTAGAAAGCTTGATCTCCCACGCCGCAACCATGACGCACGCAGGTATGGCACCCGAAGCACGTGCCGCCGCCGGGATTTCCGAGACGCTGCTGCGTATCTCGACCGGTATTGAAGATTCTGAAGATTTAATTGCCGATCTGGAAAATGGCTTCCGGGTCGCAGCCAAGGGGTAATCATGAGTGTGATAGCGCAGGCAGGGGCGAAGGGTCGTCAGCTGCACAAGTTTGGTGGTAGTAGTCTTGCTGATGTGAAATGTTATCTGCGTGTCGCAGGGATCATGACCGAGTATTCACAGCCGGGGGACATGATGGTTGTCTCTGCGGCGGGCAGCACCACCAACCAGCTGATTAGCTGGCTGAAACTGAGCCAGACCGATCGCCTCTCTGCGCATCAGGTGCAACAGTCCTTACGTCGTTACCAGAGTGAACTGATTGCCGGTTTGCTGCCTGCAGACGTGGCGGACGGACTGATAAGCGCCTTTACTCACGACCTTGAGCGTCTGGCAGCTCTGCTGGACAGCGGCGTTACCGATGCGGTGTATGCGGAAGTGGTTGGCCATGGTGAAGTGTGGTCTGCGCGCCTGATGGCCGCCGTGCTGCAACATCTTGGCGTGGAAGCCGCCTGGCTCGACGCGCGTGATTTCCTGCGTGCCGAACGCGCCGCACAGCCGCAGGTGGACGAAGGGTTGTCCTACCCGCTGCTGCAACAGCTGCTGGTGCAACATCCGGGTAAACGTATTGTGGTGACCGGCTTTATCAGTCGCAGCAACGCAGGTGAAACCGTACTGCTGGGCCGTAACGGCTCTGACTACTCGGCAACGCAGATTGGCGCCCTGGCGGGCGTGTCCCGCGTCACCATCTGGAGCGACGTGGCCGGTGTCTACAGCGCGGACCCGCGCAAAGTAAAAGATGCCTGCCTGCTGCCGCTGCTGCGTCTCGACGAAGCGAGCGAGCTGGCGCGTCTGGCGGCACCAGTGCTGCACGCGCGCACGCTACAGCCGGTTTCCGGCAGCGACATCGACCTGCAACTACGCTGTAGCTACACGCCGGATCAGGGTTCCACTCGCATCGAGCGCGTGCTGGCATCCGGTACGGGCGCGCGCATTGTCACCAGCCACGATGACATCTGCCTGATTGAGTTCCAGGTACCTGCGGGCCAGGATTTCAAACTGGCGCACAAAGATATCGACACCATCCTGAAACGTGCCCAGGTGCGTCCGCTGGCCGTTGGCGTGCATAACGATCGCCAGCTGTTACAGTTCTGCTATACCGCTGAAGTGGTGGACAGCGCCCTGAAGATTCTGGATGAAGCGGGACTGCCGGGCGAGCTTCGCCTGCGTCAGGGACTGGCGCTGGTGGCAATGGTGGGCGCGGGCGTCACCCGTAACCCGCTGCACTGCCACCGCTTCTGGCAGCAGCTGAAAGGGCAGCCGGTGGAGTTCACCTGGCAGTCGGAAGAAGGCATCAGCCTGGTTGCCGTTCTGCGCAAGGGGCCAACCGAAAGCCTGATTCAGGGCCTGCACACCTCCCTGTTCCGTGCGGAAAAACGCATCGGCCTGGTACTGTTCGGGAAAGGGAACATCGGTTCCCGCTGGCTGGAGCTGTTCGCCCGCGAGCAGGTGACGCTTTCGGCGCGTACCGGATTTGAGTTTATTCTGGCAGGCGTGGTGGACAGCCGCCGCAGCCTGTTGAACTACGAAGGGCTGGACGCCAGTCGGGCGCTGGCCTTCTTTAACGATGAAGCGGTTGAGCAGGACGAAGAGTCGCTGTTCCTGTGGATGCGCGCGCACCCGTACGACGATCTGGTGGTGCTGGACGTTACCGCCAGCGAGCAACTGGCCGATCAGTATCTGGATTTCGCCAGCCACGGGTTCCACGTCATCAGCGCCAACAAGCTGGCAGGCGCGAGCAGCACTGACAAATATCGCCAGATCCACGACGCGTTCGAAAAAACGGGTCGTCACTGGCTGTATAACGCCACCGTTGGCGCAGGTCTGCCGGTTAACCATACCGTGCGCGATCTGATTGATAGCGGCGACAGCATTCTGGCGCTGAGCGGGATCTTCTCCGGCACGCTCTCCTGGCTGTTCCTGCAATTTGACGGTACCGTGCCGTTCACCGACCTGGTGGATCAGGCGTGGCAGCAGGGCTTAACCGAGCCGGATCCGCGCGTTGACCTTGCCGGTAAAGACGTGATGCGCAAGCTGGTGATCCTGGCGCGTGAAGCGGGCTACGACATTGAGCCGGGTCAGGTTCGCGTTGAGTCTCTGGTGCCTGCGGGCTGCGAGGAAGGATCTGTCGATCACTTCTTTGAGAACGGCGACGAGCTGAACGAGCAGATGGTGCAACGTCTGGAAGCGGCAAACGAGATGGGCCTGGTGCTGCGTTACGTGGCGCGCTTCGAGGCGAACGGTAAAGCGCGTGTGGGCGTGGAGGCGGTACGTCCTGAACATCCGCTGGCGGCGCTGCTGCCGTGCGATAACGTCTTCGCCATCGAAAGCCGCTGGTACCGCGATAACCCGCTGGTGATCCGTGGCCCGGGTGCGGGGCGCGATGTGACCGCCGGAGCCATTCAGTCCGACATTAATCGCCTGGCTAAGCTACTGTAACCCCTCACCCTAACCCTCTCCCCTTAGGGGAGAGGGGACTGCTCGGTGCGGTCTTTCCCCCCTCGCCCCTTTGGGGAGAGGGCTGGGGTGAGGGGCCTTCTCACCCCCCATCATGAACGCCCTTCATCTTCCCTGAACAAACCTCACCGTTAATGTTGATTATTTCTGTTGACGTCATCCCGCTTTTCCGTCATTTTTACATCTGGACGTCTAAACGTATAGAAGTTCACAACACAACAAACAATGACACGCGAAAGATAGAGGTAAGGTATGAGCTTTTTTCACGCCAACCAGCGGGAAGCCCTGAATCAGAGCCTGGCCGAAGTAAACGGCCAGATTAACGTCTCTTTTGAATTTTTCCCGCCGCGCACCAGTGAAATGGAGCAAACCCTGTGGAGCTCTATCGATCGCCTGAGCAGCCTGAAGCCGAAGTTCGTCTCCGTGACCTACGGCGCCAACTCCGGTGAGCGTGACCGCACGCACAGCATCATTAAGGGCATTAAAGACCGAACCGGTCTGGAAGCGGCACCGCACCTCACCTGTATCGACGCCACCCCTGATGAACTGCGCGCGATTGCTCAGGACTACTGGAACAACGGCATTCGTCATATCGTTGCCCTGCGCGGCGACCTGCCGCCGGGGAGCGGTAAGCCGGACATGTACGCCACCGATCTGGTTGCCCTGCTGAAAGACGTTGCTGACTTTGATATTTCCGTTGCCGCTTACCCGGAAGTTCACCCGGAAGCGAAAAGCGCCCAGGCGGATCTGCTTAACCTGAAGCGTAAGGTGGACGCAGGTGCCAATCGCGCCATTACTCAGTTCTTCTTTGATGTGGAAAGCTATTTACGCTTTCGCGACCGCTGCGTCTCGGCGGGTATTGATGTCGAAATCATCCCTGGCATTCTGCCGGTCTCGAACTTCAAACAGGCGAAGAAATTCGCGGATATGACCAACGTGCGCATTCCGCTGTGGATGTCCAAAATGTACGAAGGTTTGGACGATGACCCGGAAACACGCAAGCTGGTGGGGGCCAATATCGCGATGGATATGGTGAAGATTTTAAGCCGTGAAGGGGTGAAGGATTTCCACTTCTATACGCTTAACCGCGCGGAGATGAGTTACGCCATTTGCCATACGCTGGGTGTCCGCCCGGCGTTATAAAGTAAAAAACCCTCATAAAGTGAGGGTTTTTTACTCGAACAGAAAGTTAAAAGGTATTAGCTATCGAATCTGTGGATTAATTCAACTATCTCTTATCGCTAGTGGTGTATATCGTAACGGTAACACTGTAAAGGGAGCATAGCGATGAGCATGTCAGACGAGACCAATAACGCGGCATCCGCCGGCAAATGTCCGTTCCACCAGGGCGGCGTCGATCACAGCGCGGGTGCAGGTACCGGCAGCAAAGAGTGGTGGCCTAAACAACTCCGCATCGATTTACTTAATCAACACTCCAGCCGTTCAAACCCTCTGGGTGAAGACTTCGACTACCGTAAAGAATTCAGTAAGCTCGACTATTCCGCCCTTAAGGGCGATCTCAAAGCACTGTTAACCGACTCACAACCGTGGTGGCCTGCCGACTGGGGCAGCTATGCGGGCCTGTTTATCCGTATGGCCTGGCACGGTGCGGGTACCTATCGCTCCGTTGATGGTCGCGGCGGTGCCGGTCGCGGTCAGCAGCGTTTTGCGCCGCTGAACTCCTGGCCTGACAACGTCAGCCTGGATAAGGCTCGCCGTCTGCTGTGGCCAATTAAGCAAAAATACGGACAAAAAATCTCCTGGGCCGACCTGTTTATCCTCGCGGGTAACGTGGCGCTGGAGAACTCCGGCTTCCGCACCTTTGGTTTCGGTGCCGGGCGTGAAGACGTCTGGGAACCGGATCTGGACGTGAACTGGGGCGATGAAAAAGCCTGGCTGACTCACCGTGACCCGGAAGCGCTGGCGAAGCGCCCGCTGGCCGCCACAGAAATGGGCCTGATTTACGTTAACCCGGAAGGGCCAAACGCCAGTGGTGAACCGCTGTCTGCGGCGGCGGCGATCCGCGCTACCTTTGGCAACATGGGCATGAATGACGAAGAGACCGTTGCGCTTATTGCAGGCGGCCATACGCTCGGTAAAACGCACGGTGCAGGCGAAGCCACGCACGTGGGCACTGACCCTGAAGCGTCGCCTATTGAAGCGCAGGGCCTGGGCTGGGCCAGCACGCACGGCACCGGTATTGGCGCTGACGCCATCACCTCCGGGCTGGAAGTTATCTGGTCTCAAACCCCAACCCAGTGGAGCAACTATTTCTTCGAGAACCTGTTCAAATACGAATGGGTGCAGACGCGTAGCCCGGCGGGCGCAATTCAGTTTGAAGCCGTGGATGCGCCGGAAATTATGCCTGACCCGTTCGACCCGTCGAAAAAACGCAAGCCAACCATGCTGGTCACCGACCTGACGCTGCGTTTTGATCCGGAATTCGAGAAAATTTCCCGTCGTTTCCTGAACGATCCGCAGGCCTTCAACGAAGCCTTTGCGCGCGCGTGGTTCAAGCTGACCCACCGCGATATGGGGCCAAAAGCGCGGTACATCGGCCCGGAAGTACCGAAAGAAGATCTGATTTGGCAGGATCCGCTGCCTCAGCCGGTGTTCCATCCGACGCAGGAAGATATTGAAAGCCTGAAAGCGGAAATCGCGGCCTCGG
Source organism: Enterobacter sp. CCUG 70166 (assembly GCF_020224095.1). Taxonomy (NCBI): domain Bacteria; kingdom Pseudomonadati; phylum Pseudomonadota; class Gammaproteobacteria; order Enterobacterales; family Enterobacteriaceae; genus Enterobacter; species Enterobacter sp. CCUG 70166. The sequence goes on along the minus strand of NZ_NRIQ01000004.1, from coordinate 19,475 downwards.
GTCTCTCCGTGAGCGAGCTGGTTTCCGTGGCCTGGGCGTCGGCATCGACCTTCCGCGGCGGCGACAAGCGTGGCGGCGCTAACGGCGCGCGTCTGGCGCTGGCACCTCAGCGCGACTGGGACGTTAACGCCGCGGCGGTGCGGGCATTACCGGCTCTGGAAGCGATCCAGCGCACCACCAACAAAGCGTCACTGGCCGATATCATTGTGCTGGCGGGTGTCGTGGGCGTTGAGCAGGCGGCGAAAGCGGCAGGCGTTTACGTCAACGTACCGTTCACTCCAGGTCGTGTGGATGCGCGTCAGGATCAGACGGATATCGAGATGTTTAACCTGCTCGAACCGATTGCCGACGGTTTCCGTAACTATCGCGCACAGGTGGATGTGTCCACCACGGAGTCGCTGCTGATCGACAAAGCCCAGCAGTTGACCCTGACCGCGCCGGAACTGACGGTGTTGATCGGCGGTTTGCGCGTGCTGGGTGCAAACTTCGATGGCAGCAAGAATGGCGTGTTTACTAACCGCGAGGGCGTGCTGAGCAACGACTTCTTCGTCAATCTGCTGGATATGAACACCCAGTGGAAAGCGACCGACGACTCAAACGAGCTGTTTGCCGGTAGCGATCGCGCCAGCGGGGAAGTGAAATATACCGCCACCCGCGCCGATCTGGTCTTCGGTTCCAACGCTGTCCTCCGCGCGCTGGCCGAAGTTTACGCCAGCAGCGATGCACAAGAGAAGTTCGTCCGCGACTTCGTTGCCGCATGGGCGCGAGTGATGGATTTGGATCGGTTTGACGTGAAGTAACCCTTGTGCCGGGTGGCGGCTACGCCTTACCCGGCCTACAAATTAAAGTGCCATGTAGGCCGGGTAAGCGCAGCGCCACCCGGCTTTTCTATTACTCCCACTCCTGCAAGAATCGCTGTCCATACTGGTCCGCCACCAGCAGCGCCGCATAGACCTGATCCGGCGTTACGCCGCCAGGCATGTTGTGAATGGTTTCCCCTTCGGCACAGGACGCCTCCGCGATCAGCCGCATTTTAGCCGGAATATCCTCTTTGATATTCAGCTGCGCCAGCGTAATTGGCAGCCCGACGCTATGGCACAGCGCCGCAACGGTTTCGATTTCTTCTACCGGCGCGTTCTCCAGTACCAGTTGCGTCAGCGTACCAAATGCCACTTTTTCACCGTGGTAGAAATGGTGCGCATCCGGCACCGCCGTCATGCCATTGTGAATGGCGTGTGCCGCCGCCAGCCCGCCACTTTCAAAGCCCACGCCGCTCAGATAGGTGTTGGCTTCAATAATGCGTTCCAGAGCAGGCGTCACCACGTGTTGTTCCGCCGCCAGCATCGCTTTCTCGCCCTCTTCAACCAGCGTGTTGTAGCACAGCTCAGCCAGCGCTAACGCTGCCTGCGTGCACTTGCCACCCGCCATGGTCGTGGCGCCGCTACGCGAACAGGCGCGCGCTTCAAACCAGGTTGCCAGGGCATCGCCAATCCCGGCGGCCAGCAGGCGCGCAGGTGCGCCCGCCACCACCCTGGTATCGACAATCACCATGTTCGGGTTGTGCGGCAGCATCAGGTAGCGATCGAACTCGCCGCTGTCGGTATAAATCACGGAAAGGGCACTGCACGGCGCATCGGTGGAGGCAATGGTCGGGGCAATAGCCACCGGCACGTCCATAAAGTGCGCCAGCGCTTTGGCGGTATCCAGCGTTTTTCCGCCCCCGATACCCAGCACCGCCAGGCAGTCGGTACTGTCGGCCAGTTTTTTCAGGCGATCGATTTCATTTTGCGAACATTCGCCGCCAAACGGTGCAATTTCGGCATGGAGTCCGGCTTTTTTAAAACTCTGACGCAGGGTTTCTTCGGCAAAACCCAGCACAAATTTATCGCCTACCACCAGCCAGCGAGCCGCCAGCGGCTTCAGGTAGTCGCCGAGACGAGTGAGAACATCAGCGCCCTGGATGTACTTCCCCGGCGATTGAATGATACGGTCCATAACATATCTCCCTTAGAGGTTGAGGTTACCAAACGCGTTTTTCCAGTCCTGCTCGAACTTCTCTATGGCTGACTCTACCGCTGGCGTGCCGAGCATTTGTTGCGCTACGTCTAAGGGAAGCGTAATTGCCTCACATCCTGCCAACAGGCAATCCAGCGCCTGGCGCGGCGTTTTAAAGCTGGCAGCCAGCACCATGCTCTCTGGCGCATGCTGTTCCAGCAGGGATTGCAGTTCCTGTACCGTGCGAATGCCGTCACCGCCCTGCGCATCGACGCGGTTTACATACGGTGCGACATATTTCGCTCCTGCCAGCGCGGCCAGTAACCCCTGAGCGGCGCTGTAAACGGCGGTTCCCAGCGTGGTAATTCCCTCTTTCTTCAGCGCTTTAATCGCGATGAGCCCCTGTGCAGTGACGGGAATTTTTACCACGATGTCCGGCAGGGCATTGTTCAGCCGTTTTGCTTCCGCCACCATTCCTTCGGCGTCGCGGCTCATGGTTTGGGCAAACAGCCTGCCCTCCGGGCCGATAGCATGCTGCAGGCGCGGCAACATCTCCCAGACAGATTCGCCGCTGGCGGCTACGATGCTTGGGTTGGTGGTCACGCCCGCAATGGGAAAAATGCGCGCCAGGCGTTCAACTTCTGCCACGTTGGCGGTATCCAGGTACAGTTCCATTATTTTTCCTTAAGTCAGAAAGGTTGAATAAAGGATACGGCGCACCCAGTCGCGGCGAATACAGGTCAATTTTGCCAAATACTGGATAAATGTAATGTCCCTGGCGAAGTGAGAGAGCGATCACAATGCTACTTTTTGGCGATCAGCTGGCTGTGATACTGGCGTCGATATTCGGAAGGGGAACGTTCAGTGTGCTTGCGAAAGAGACGGCAAAAGTAGTTACTGTCCGTAAATCCGCAGCTTGCAGCGATATCTTTGATTTTAAACTCGTAGCCTTTAAGAAGCTGACGCGCGTGCTCGAGGCGTGTTTGCGTAAGATATTCGTTGAACCCCACGCTGCCTGTTTTTTGAAAAAGATGAGAAAGGTAGTTCGGTGAAATATAAAACGCCTGCGCCACCGATTCACGGGTCAGTGCAGAGGCGTGATGTTCTTCGATGTAGTGACGAATCGCTTCAAATAATGCACGGCTGCGGCTGGCGGTATGGATATCGCTGCCCAGCAGATCGCGACAGTGGCTGAGCAAACTTAATACCACCAGTCTGGCCGTTTCCCGATCGTCTGGCTGCATTTGCAATTCAGCGAGCGTCTGCAAAAGGAATGCGCCCACTCGCGGCCCGCGTCTGGCAACCTGTTGCTGTTGCAAAAGCGTGTTGTCGCGCTCGAGCTGAAGAGTCAGTTGTTGCTTGCCGAAGCTGATGTTGAGCGAAAAGGCGGGTTGAAGCGGAATATTACCGGATGAAAAAAATAACGCTTCGCAGGCCGTATCAAAGCTAAGCACGAGGCAAGGTGACGTTCGGGGGAGCGGTTTAGCCGAAGGGGGGAAATGCACCTGACGCAGCGGCAAGGTGCCGTTGATCAGGTCATTCAGGATGTGGGGGATATCGTGGTGCATGGTGTGGATACCAGGGTATTGCCCGGCGACGCTGGCGCTTGCCGGGCCTACGAAAAGCCTATTGTAGGCCGGGTAAGCGTAAGCGCCACCCGGCAAAACCGATCAACCGGTGTTACGCATCCCCGCCGCAACGCCTGCAATCGTCACCATTAACGCCTGTTCGACGCGTGGATCCGGCTCTTTACCTTCCTCTTCCGCCAGACGCGAACGGTGCAGCAGTTCAGCCTGTAAAACGTTCAGCGGGTCGGTGTAGATGTTACGCAGTTGGATAGACTCGGCGATCCACGGCAGGTCTTCCATCAGGTGGGAGTCATTAGCGATATCCAGCACCACTTTGATGTCGCCTTCCAGCAGCTCGCGTAGCTCTTTACCCAGCGCCCACAGCTCGGGTTTCACCAGACGCTGATCGTAGTATTCCGCCAGCCACAGGTCGGCTTTCGAGAAGACCATCTCCAGCATGCCCAGACGGGTAGAGAAGAATGGCCAGTCGCGGCACATGGTTTCCAGTTCGCTCTGCTTACCGTCTTCCACCACTTTTTGCAGCGCCGCACCGGCACCCAGCCAGGCTGGCAGCATCAGACGGTTTTGCGTCCAGGCAAAGATCCACGGAATGGCGCGCAGGGATTCAACGCCGCCAGTAGGACGACGCTTGGCCGGGCGCGAGCCGAGCGGCAGTTTACCCAGCTCCTGCTCAGGCGTGGCTGAGCGGAAGTAAGGCACAAAGTCTTTGTTTTCACGCACGTAGCCGCGATACAGATCGCAGGAGATGTCAGACAGCTCGTCCATAATCCGGCACCAGGATTCTTTTGGCTCCGGCGGCGGCAGCAGGTTGGCTTCCAGGATCGCACTGGTATAGAGCGACAGGCTGCTGATGGTCACTTCCGGCAGGCCGTACTTGAAGCGGATCATCTCGCCCTGCTCGGTCACGCGCAGTCCGCCTTTCAGGCTTCCTGGTGGTTGGGAGAGCAGCGCCGCGTGTGCAGGCGCACCGCCACGACCAATTGAACCGCCGCGTCCGTGGAACAGGGTCAGTTCAATACCGGCTTTTTCGCAGGTTTTAATTAGCGCATCCTGCGCCTGATACTGCGCCCAGGAGGCTGCCATCACGCCCGCATCTTTCGCGGAGTCGGAATAGCCAATCATCACCATCTGCTTGCCCTGAATAAAGCCGCGATACCAGTCGATGTTCAGCAACTGGGTCATCACGTCGTTGGCGTTGTTCAGGTCGTCGAGAGTCTCAAACAGCGGTGCTACCGGCAGTGCGTAGTCGATGCCCGCTTCTTTCAGCAGAAGGTGAACGCCCAGCACGTCGGACGGGGTCTTCGCCATGGAGATCACATAGGCGGCCACCGATCCTTTCGGCGCATCCACGATCGCTTTACAGGTGTTGAGCACTTCGCGGGTGTCATTGCTTGGCTCCCAATTGCGCGGCAGCAGCGGGCGCTTGGAGTTCAGCTCGCGGATCAGGAACGCCTGTTTGTCGGCTTCGGACCAGCTTTCATAGTCGCCAATGCCGAGATAGCGGGTCAGCTCGCCCAGCGCTTCGGTATGACGGGTGCTTTCCTGACGGACGTCGATACGCACCAGCGGCACGCCGAAACACTTCACGCGGCGCAGGGTGTCGAGCAGCTCGCCATTGGCAATGATGCCCATCCCGCAGGCCTGAAGCGATTTATAACAGGCGTACAGAGGTTCCCAGAGCTGTTCGTTCTGGCTCAGCAGACCTTCCGGCTTCGGCAGGCGCTGGCCTTTCAGGCGCGCTTCCAGCCAGGCCTGCGTGGCCATCAGCTGACCGCGCAGTTTTTTCATCAGGAAACGGTACGGCTCACTGGCACCTTCTTCACCGGCCAGCGCGCGCAGTTCCGGCGTCGCTTCTACCATCGACAGCTCGGAGATCAGCACCTGAATATCTTTCAGGAACAGGTCGGTTGCTTTCCAGCGGCTCAACAACAGGACGTGACGGGTGATTTCCGCCGTCACGTTCGGGTTGCCGTCGCGGTCGCCGCCCATCCAGGAAGTGAAGCGAACCGGCACAAAGTCGACCGGCAGGCGATAGCCCAGATTTTCTTCCAGCTGTTCGTTAAGCTCGCGCAGGTAGTTTGGCACCCCTTCCCACAGGCTGTTTTCCACCACCGCAAAGCCCCATTTTGCTTCGTCGACCGGGCTTGGGCGATGCTTACGAATTTCATCGGTGTGCCAGGACTGAGCAATCAGCTGGCGCAGGCGGCGCATAAGCTGGTTACGTTCGTAGTCGGCAATGTCTTTGTTATCCAACTGTTTCAGACAGTTGTTCACTTCCACCATTTTGTGGATCAGCGTACGACGTGTGATTTCGGTTGGGTGTGCGGTCAGCACCAGCTCCAGCGAAAGGGATTCCACCGCTTTTTTGATGGTCGCTTCGTTGAGGTTGGGCTGATCTTTGAGTTTACGAAGGGTGCGGGCAATGACTTCCGGGTTGCTGGCCGCTTCGCCTTTTGGCGAAATGCTGTGGTATTGCTCAGCGGTGTTTGCCAGGTTCAGAAACTGGCTGAAGGCGCGGGCAACGGGCAGTAGCTCATCATTAGAGAGGTTCTGCAAGGTGGTGAGCAGCTCCTGACGATTGGCCTCGTTACCGGCGCGGGAAGATTTGGACAGCTTGCGGATGGTTTCAACACGGTCGAGGATGTTCTCCCCCAACGCATCTTTGATGGTATCTCCAAGCACTTTGCCGAGCATACTGACATTACTACGCAACGCGGAATATTGTTCGTTCATAAAAACCCAGTCACCCCATCATTTTTGTTTATGCCCAGGCGAAAATTTTCTGGACATTATTTTGTCATCTCCCTTTATAAAGCCACGTAAAACCCCCGTCGTCAATTGCTGCGAAAACGGTTCAGCAGATGAATAAATGCGGGCAATTTACGAAATTTAATTCGTATTGCGTCAGATAAGAGATGCTTATGGGAATGTGACGAAAATCGCGGGATTTACTCCCCTCACCCTAACCCTCTCCCCAAAGGGGAGAGGGAACTTGAACACCCTCTCGCCTTTGGGGAGAGGGCAGGGTGAGGGGCCGTTTTAATGCCAGCAGAAGTGATGCACAACCTGGGTAATGAGTTCGCGGGTGGGCTTGATGAAGCGGGTTTCGAGATATTCGTCCGGCTGGTGGGCCTGGTTGATGGAGCCAGGGCCCAGAACCAGCGTCGGGCACAGGGTCTGAATAAACGGCGCTTCGGTGCAGTAGTTCACCACGTCGGTTTTCTCTCCGAGCAGTTTTTCCACCACCTGAACCAGCTGGTGGTCAGGCGGGCATTCGTAGCCTGGAATCGGCGGATGCAGTTCGGAGACCGTCAGACGTCCCGGCCAGCGCTCGCTGACCGGGGCCAGCGCTTCGTTCAGTAAGCCATCCAGATCGCTCAGCGTCATACCCGGCAGAGGACGGATATCCATATGCAGTTCGCAGCAGGCGCAGATACGGTTGGACGCATCACCGCCGTGCAGGCTGCCGAGGTTCAGCGTCGGATACGGCACGGTGAACGCCTCGTAGTGATAGCGCTCTTTCAGATCGTCGCGCAGGGTCATGATGCGGCCAATCGCGTCATGCATCAGCTCAATGGCGTTCACGCCGCGCGCCGGATCGCTGGAGTGACCAGACTGGCCCAGCACGCGCACTGCGGTAGAAATATGGCCTTTGTGCGCCCGAATCGGTTGCAGAGAGGTAGGTTCACCGATGATCGCGCAGTCCGGGCGAATCGATGTGTTTTCAGAGAAATACCGTGCGCCCGCCATGCTGGTCTCTTCATCGGCGGTCGCCAGAATGTAGAGCGGCTTTTTCAGCGTTGTCACGTCCACGTCACGCAGCGCGTCGAGGATAAAAGCAAAGAAGCCTTTCATGTCCGCCGTGCCGAGACCGTAGAGCTTGTTGTCGTGCTCTGTCAGGGTGAACGGATCGCGGGTCCAGCGGCCATCGTCAAACGGCACGGTGTCAGTGTGACCAGCCAGCAGCAGGCCGCCAGCGCCATGTCCGGTGCTGGCGAGCAGGTTAAATTTGTGACGTGTTCCGGGGACGGGCTGAACCTCAACGTTAAACCCAAGATCGCTAAACCAACCCGCCAGCAGATTGATTAAAGACTCATTGCTCTGATCCAGCGCTTCTTCCGTTGCGCTGATGGACGGTGTGGCAATCAGGGCGCGGTAAATCTCGATAAATGGCGGTAAGTTCATTTTCATTGTTGACACACCTTAGGTCGTGATAGTATCAATATTCATGCAATAAATGTGAATAAAAATACATTAACGTTGAGCATAAAGGAACCCGATGTTGAATACGCTGATTGTAGGCGCTAGCGGTTATGCGGGCGCAGAGCTTGTAAGCTACGTGAATCGCCACCCACATATGACCATAACCGCTTTGACCGTGTCAGCGCAAAGCAATGATGCCGGAAAGTTAATTTCCGATTTGCATCCACAACTTAAGGGCGTGGTTGATTTGCCTTTGCAGGCCATGTCTGACATCAGCGAGTTTACCGACGGCGTTGACGTGGTGTTTTTAGCCACCGCACACGAGGTCAGTCACGACCTGGCGCCGCAGTTTCTGGCAGCCGGTTGCGTGGTCTTCGATCTCTCCGGCGCGTTTCGCGTTAACGACAGCGCGTTCTACGAAAAATATTACGGCTTCACCCATCAGCACCCGGATCTGCTCGAAAAAGCGGTGTACGGCCTGGCGGAGTGGAGCGCAGATAAACTGAAAGAAGCGAATCTGATTGCCGTGCCTGGCTGTTACCCGACGGCGGCGCAGCTCTCCCTTAAGCCGCTGATCGACGCGGGTCTGCTGGATCTTGACCAGTGGCCGGTGATCAACGCCACCAGCGGCGTGAGCGGCGCCGGGCGCAAGGCCGCGATCTCCAACAGTTTCTGCGAAGTGAGCCTTCAGCCGTATGGCGTGTTTAATCACCGTCATCACCCTGAAATCACCACCCATCTGGGCGCGGAGGTGATCTTCACCCCGCACCTCGGTAGCTTCCCGCGCGGGATCCTCGAAACCATTACCTGCCGCCTGAAGCCGGGTGTGACCAAAGAACAGGTGAGCGAAGTCTTCACGCAGGCGTATGCGGATAAACCACTGGTGCGTCTGTATGACAAAGGCGTACCAGCGCTAAAAAACGTGGTCGGCCTGCCGTTCTGCGACATCGGCTTTGCCGTGCAGGGCGAGCACCTGATTGTGGTCGCCGCAGAAGATAACTTACTCAAAGGCGCTGCCGCACAGGCAATGCAGTGTGCAAATATTCGTTTCGGCTTCCCTGAAACGCAGGCTCTTATTTAAGGTGTGATGATGAACCCATTAATTATCAAACTCGGTGGTGTACTGCTGGACAGCGAAGAAGCGCTGGAGCGCCTGTTTACCGCGCTGGTGAACTATCGTGAATCACATCAACGTCCGCTGGTGATTGTCCACGGCGGCGGCTGTGTGGTGGACGAGCTGATGAAAGGGCTCAACCTGCCGGTGATTAAGAAAAATGGCCTGCGCGTCACGCCTGCCGACCAGATTGACATTATTACTGGTGCGCTGGCGGGGACGGCGAACAAAACGCTGCTGGCGTGGGCGAAGAAGCACCACATCGCGTCCGTTGGTCTCTGTCTGGGCGATGGCGATAGCGTGAAAGTGACCCAGCTCGACGAAGCGCTTGGCCATGTTGGACTGGCGCAGCCAGGTTCGCCTAAGCTGATTAACACCCTGCTGGAAGGTGGTTTTCTGCCGGTGGTGAGCTCAATCGGCGTGACCGAAGAGGGCGAGCTGATGAACGTCAATGCGGACCAGGCGGCAACCGCGCTGGCGGCCACGCTGGGCGCAGACCTGATCCTGCTCTCCGACGTGAGCGGTATTCTGGACGGCAAAGGCCAGCGTATAGCGGAAATGACCGCCGCAAAAGCCGAACAGCTGATCGATCAGGGCATTATCACCGACGGCATGATCGTTAAGGTGAACGCGGCGCTGGATGCCGCGCGCACGCTGGGTCGTCCGGTGGATATCGCCTCCTGGCGTCACGCGGAGCAACTCCCGGCGCTGTTTAACGGTACGCCGATTGGTACGCGTATTCTGGCTTAAGATTCTGTGCCGGATGGCGCTTCGCTTATCCGGCCTACGTGAATTTTGTAGGCCCGGTAAGCGCAGCGCAACCGGGCAAAAATATCATCATTAAGGAAATTCGTTATGGCACTTTGGGGTGGGCGTTTTACACAGGCAGCGGATCAGCGGTTCAAACAGTTCAACGACTCTTTGCGCTTCGACTACCGCCTGGCCGAACAGGATATTGTCGGCTCTGTGGCCTGGTCCAAAGCGCTGGTGACCGTTGGCGTGCTGACCGCAGACGAACAGCAGCAGCTGGAAGAGGCGCTGAACAACCTGCTGGAAGAGGTGCGTCTGGATCCGCAGCAAATCCTCCAGAGCGATGCCGAAGATATTCACAGTTGGGTGGAAGGCAAACTGATCGACAAAGTCGGCCAGCTGGGTAAAAAGCTCCATACCGGGCGTAGCCGTAATGACCAGGTGGCGACCGACCTGAAGCTGTGGTGTAAAGAGACCGTCGGCGAACTGCTGGCGGCGAATCGTCAGCTGCAGAGCGCGCTGGTGGACACTGCGCAGAACAATCAGGATGCGGTGATGCCGGGTTATACCCACCTGCAACGCGCACAGCCGGTGACCTTTGCGCACTGGTGTCTGGCCTACGTTGAGATGCTGGCGCGTGATGAGAGCCGTTTACAGGATACCTTAACGCGTCTGGACGTTAGCCCGTTGGGCAGCGGCGCGCTGGCCGGTACGGCTTATGAAATCGACCGTGAGCAGCTGGCAGGCTGGCTGGGCTTTGCTTCCGCCACCCGCAACAGCCTGGACAGCGTCTCTGACCGTGACCACGTGCTGGAGCTGCTGTCGAATGCCTCTATCGGGATGGTGCACCTGTCGCGCTTTGCCGAAGACCTGATCTTCTTTAACTCTGGCGAAGCCGGGTTTGTGGAGCTGTCCGACCGTGTGACGTCCGGCTCCTCCCTGATGCCGCAAAAGAAAAACCCGGATGCGCTGGAGCTGATCCGCGGCAAATGTGGCCGCGTGCAGGGCGCGCTGACCGGCATGATGATGACCCTGAAAGGGCTGCCGCTGGCATACAACAAAGATATGCAGGAAGACAAAGAGGGGCTGTTCGACGCGCTCGACACCTGGCTGGACTGTCTGCATATGGGCGCGCTGGTGCTGGACGGCATTCAGGTGAAACGTCCTCGCTGCCAGGAAGCGGCGCAGCAGGGGTATGCTAACTCTACCGAGCTGGCAGACTACCTGGTGGCGAAAGGCGTACCGTTCCGCGAGGCGCACCATATTGTGGGTGAAGCGGTAGTGGAAGCGATTCGTCAGGGTAAAGCCCTTGAAGAGCTGGCGCTTGCCGACCTGCAAAAATTCAGTGCGGTTATTGGGGAGGATGTCTACCCGATTCTGGCCCTGCAATCCTGCCTGGATAAGCGTGCAGCGAAAGGTGGAGTCTCGCCGAAGCAGGTAGCGCAGGCGATTACGGACGCGAAAAACCGGTTGGTTTGATTTGTGCGGGCTGGTGCCCTCACCCCGGCCCTCTTCCACAGGGAGAGGGAGAAAAACGGAGCTTGGCTTAGTGCCGGGCTTTTTTATACGCAAAAAAAAGCGGACCACGGGGTCCGCAAAAGTTCACGTTGGCTTTAGTTTTTCGAGTTTTGAGAGAAACTCGCTGACGGTGCGGGGTCGTTTTGGGTCAAACACGTGCCGCCTCGTCTATGTGATGTATTATTCAACAGAATGCTTGATAGGGATAATCGTTCGTTGCTATGCTATCTATCGCCATGAACTATCGTGGCGACGGAGGATGAATAATGAATATTCGTGATCTTGAATACCTGGTAGCGTTAGCTGAGCATCGCCATTTTCGCCGCGCGGCAGACTCCTGCCACGTCAGCCAGCCAACGCTGAGCGGTCAGATCCGCAAGCTGGAAGATGAGCTGGGCGTGATGCTGCTGGAGCGCACCAGTCGTAAGGTACTGTTCACGCAGGCAGGTCTGCTGCTGGTGGATCAGGCGCGCACCGTACTGCGCGAGGTCAAAGTGCTCAAGGAAATGGCAAGCCAGCAGGGGGAGGCGATGTCCGGCCCGCTGCATATTGGCCTGATCCCAACCGTTGGCCCGTATCTGTTGCCGCAAATCATTCCGCTGCTGCACCAGACGTTCCCGAAACTCGAAATGTACCTGCATGAAGCGCAAACCCATCAGCTGCTGGCGCAGTTAGACAGCGGCAAGCTCGACTGCGCGATCCTGGCGCTGGTCAAAGAGAGTGAAGCCTTTATTGAAGTACCGCTGTTCGATGAGCCGATGATGCTGGCGATCTATGAAGATCACCCGTGGGCGAACCGCGATCGCGTGCCGATGGCCGATCTGGCCGGAGAAAAGCTGCTGATGCTGGAAGACGGCCACTGTCTGCGCGATCAGGCGATGGGCTTCTGCTTCGAAGCGGGTGCAGATGAAGATACCCATTTCCGCGCAACCAGCCTGGAAACGCTGCGTAACATGGTCGCGGCGGGAAGTGGCATTACGCTGCTGCCTGCGCTGGCCGTGCCGCGCGAGCGTAAGCGTGATGGCGTGGTCTATCTGCCGTGTATTAAGCCAGAGCCGCGTCGCACGATCGGCCTGGTTTATCGTCCGGGTTCACCGCTGCGCAGCCGCTATGAGCAGCTGGCAGAGGCCATCCGTGGTGCAATGGATGGCCATTTCGACAACGCGTTAAAACAGGCGGTTTAAGCCGTTCAGCGCAGCTACCCGATAGGCTTCCGCCATGGTCGGGTAGTTAAAGGTGGTGTTAATGAAGTACTCGATGGTGTTGCCACCACCTTTTTGCTCCATGATCGCCTGGCCGATATGAATGATTTCCGCGGCACGTTCACCAAAGCAGTGAATACCGAGGATCTCTTTCGTCTCGCGATGGAACAGGATCTTCAGCGTACCCACGCTCATCCCCACAATTTGTGCGCGCGCCAGGTGTTTAAACTGGGCACGACCCACCTCGTAAGGCACCTTCATGGCCGTCAACTGCTGCTCGGTTTTGCCGACAGAACTGATTTCCGGGATGGTGTAGATGCCCGTCGGGATGTCCTCGATCAGATGCGCCGTCGCTTCACCTTTCACCAACGCCTGTGCGGCGATGCGGCCCTGATCGTAAGCAGCGGAGGCCAGACTTGGGTAACCAATAACGTCGCCGACCGCGTAAACGTGCGGCAGCGCAGTCTGGTACATGCTGTTGACCTTGAGCTGACCGCGGCTGTCGGTTTCAAGCCCGATATTCTCCAGCTGTAATGAATCCGTGTTGCCGGTACGGCCGTTGGCATACAGCAGGCAGTCCGCCTTCAGCTTCTTACCAGATTTCAGGTGCATGATCACACCGTCGTCGCAGCCTTCGATTTTCTCGTACTCTTCGTTGTGGCGAATCACCACGCCACTGTTCCAGAAGTGGTAGGAGAGGGAATCTGACATCTCCTGATCGAGGAATGCCAGCAGCCGGTCGCGGGTGTTGATCAAATCAACTTTGACCTCCATTCCCCGGAAAATCGACGCATATTCACAGCCAATCACGCCCGCGCCATAGATGATCACATGGCGTGGCTCGTGGTGCAGGCTGAGGATGGAGTCGCTGTCGTAAATGCGTGGATGAGAGAAGTCCACGTCTGCCGGATGATATGGGCGCGATCCGCAGGCAATCACAAATTTTTCAGCGGTGAGCGTCTCAACCGAACCGTCGTGGCACTCCAGCGCCAGGGTGTGTTCATCCACAAAATGCGCGTTACCCTGCAGAATTTCACAGTGGTTGCGCTCATAGAAACCCTGACGCATGCGCGTCTGCTGGTTAATGACCGTGTCTGCGTGATTCAGGATATCGGCAAAAGAAGAACGAAGAAGTCGGGAGTGGTCGCTGTAAAGAGGGTTCTGGTTAAATTCGATAATGCGGCTAACGGCGTGGCGGAGGGCTTTCGAAGGGATGGTGCCCCAGTGGGTGCAACCGCCGCCGACATTATGGTAGCGCTCAATAACCGCTACTCTGGCTCCCTGTTTTACCAGACCCATAGCAGCACCTTCGCCGCCGGGGCCGGAACCAATAACTATTGCGTCGTAATCGTAGGAATGTGGCATGGCAAGGCTTACCTGTTCTTATACATAAAAGCAACAGAATCATAACATCATTGCCTGGGTAACCCAATTATCGTTGTGCTTTTTTCGGGCAGTGGAGCACAAACCGCGCGTAAACAATCATTCACAAAGCCAGGTAAACAGATTAATTTTATTCTCTGGTATAGTGCCAACGGGCCTTTGGAAGGATTCAACTATCGTGATGGGCGTAAGAGCACAACAAAAAGAGAAAACCCGGCGTTCGCTGGTGGAAGCCGCATTCAGTCAACTGAGTGCTGAGCGGAGTTTTGCCAGTTTAAGCCTGCGCGAAGTGGCGCGCGAGGCCGGGATTGCGCCAACGTCCTTCTATCGTCATTTCCGTGATGTGGATGAACTGGGCCTGACCATGGTCGACGAGAGCGGTTTGATGCTGCGCCAGCTTATGCGTCAGGCGCGTCAGCGTATTGCCAAAGGCGGCAGCGTGATCCGCACCTCCGTGTCGACATTTATGGAATTTATCGGCAATAACCCTAACGCGTTTCGCCTTTTGCTGCGCGAGCGCTCTGGCACGTCGGCGGCGTTTCGTGCCGCCGTCGCGCGTGAAATTCAGCATTTCATCGCGGAACTTGCCGACTATCTTGAACTCGAAAACCATATGCCGCGTGCGTTTACGGAAGCACAGGCCGAGGCGATGGTGACCATTGTTTTCAGTGCGGGTGCCGAAGCGCTGGATGTCAGCATTGAACAACGTAAGCAACTCGAAGAGCGACTGGTATTGCAGCTGCGGATGATTTCTAAAGGTGCGTACTACTGGTATCGCCGTGAACAAGAGAAGTTGGCACATCAAAACGATGAGTGAAGGTGAGTAATGAAACAGTCAGGTCAGGATAAAGGAACGCTGTTGCTGGCATTGATCGCTGGCTTATCCATTAACGGTACGTTTGCGGCGGTTTTCAGCTCAATTGTACCGTTCTCGATTTTCCCGATTATCGCGCTGGTGCTGACGGTGTATTGCCTGCATCAACGTTATCTGAACCGCACCATGCCGGTTGGGTTACCGGGGCTGGCCGCAGCCTGTTTTATTCAGGGTGTACTGTTGTACAGCACCGTGGTGCGTGCAGAGTATCCGGATATCGGTTCTAACTTCCTGCCTGCGGTGCTGTCTGTGGCGCTGGTGTTCTGGATTGGCTCGCGCATGCGTAGCCGCAAGAGCCAGTTACCAGAGTAAAGGGTTTTGTCATTGTAGGCCGGATAAGCGAAGCGCCATCCGGCTTTTTTGGCAGGTGGCGCTTCGCTTACCTGCCCT
Source organism: Enterobacter sp. CCUG 70166 (assembly GCF_020224095.1). NCBI lineage: Bacteria > Pseudomonadati > Pseudomonadota > Gammaproteobacteria > Enterobacterales > Enterobacteriaceae > Enterobacter > Enterobacter sp. CCUG 70166. The sequence continues at coordinate 4,457 of NZ_NRIQ01000004.1, read as the reverse complement.
ACAAGGCCCACATTACTTCGCCGTGAGCAGTACGCCGCACTCCATATGGTGCGTATATGGGAACTGATCGAACAGCGCCAGACGTTCAACCTTGTGCGTCTGGCTTAATGTTTCCAGATTCTTGCACAGCGTCTCCGGGTTACAGGAGATGTACAAAATACGCGGGTACGCCTGCACCATCTTCTCGGTTTCGCTGTCCAGGCCACTGCGCGGCGGATCGACAAAAATTGTCTCACACTGGTAGCTCTTCAAATCAATCCCTTGCAGGCGGTTAAACTCACGTACGCCGTTCATCGCCTGGGTAAACTCTTCTGCCGCCATACGAATGATCTGCACATTATCAATATGGTTAGCGGCGATGTTGTACTGCGCGGCGGCCACCGACGGTTTGGCGATTTCCGTCGCCAGCACGCGCTCGAAGTTACGCGCCAGCGCCAGCGAGAAGTTGCCGTTACCGCAGTAGAGCTCCAGCAGATCCCCCGTCGACCCTTCCGTCGCATTCAGCGCCCACTCCAGCATCTGCACGTTCATTGCCGCATTCGGCTGGGTGAAGCTGTTCTCCACCTGACGGTAAACCATCTCTTTTCCTGCCACCGGCAAACGCTCGTCGATGTAATCCTGGTCCAGCATGATTTTGGTTTTGGTCGCGCGGCCAATCAGGTGCACGTTGATGTTCTGCGCGCGCAGCGCATCGCGCAGGGCTTCTGCCTGCTCGCGCCACTCGTCGGTCAGCGCTTTGTGATAGAGCAGAGAGACAATGGCCTGATTGCTTTGGGTGGTCAGGTAGTCAATCTGGAACAGCTTGTTGCGCAGCACCGGATTAGTGCGCACACCGTCGATCATCAGCGTCATTAGCTGGTTGATAAGCTCACTCGCCGCCGGGAAACTGTCTACGCGAATCCGGGATTTCGTCTGCTGATCGAAAATGATGTGGTACAGGTCATCGCCATCGTGCCAGATGCGAAACTCAGCGCGCATACGGTAGTGGCTGACCGGAGAACGAAACACCTCGGGAACGGGCGCGTTGAAAGGCGTCATCATACTTTGCAGGCGGACAACTTTTTCTGCCAGCTGTGCGTCGTACTGTTCTGTCGGGAGGTGTTCGGGGGTCATGATGCGTCCTGAGTGATAAAGAATTACGCGGGGATTGTAGGGATTGTGCAGTGGATGTCCAGATTTAATGGCTAATAGCTATCTGGACATCTATACGTGTCTAATTGTAGCATTCTGTTTCCGGTCTCCTGAGAGTGAAAAGGGAATCCAGTGCAAATCTGGAGCTGACGCGCAGCGGTAAAGACTGGCGGGATGAGAGTTGTAGACACTGTGAAAACGGGAAGTCTTCATCCGTATAACGCCACCCAGCCCGAAGACCTGCCGGGATCACGTCGCATTTGGTTTCATCATCGCGTGCTATCGATGAGGCCTGCGGCATCCTTCTTATATTGTGGATGCTTTAACAATGATTAAAAAAGTATCGCTGTTGACGGCGTTTTCCGTCACGGCATTTTCGGGCTGGGCGCAGGAAAGCGCCGACTCGTTGGTGGTGACAGCAAACCGTTTCGAACAACCTGAAAAATCTGTCCTGGCTGCGACTTCTGTCGTGACGCGGGCCGATATCGACCGCTGGCAATCCACCACTGTTCTGGATGTCATGCGTCGCCTGCCTGGCGTAGATACGGCACAAAATGGCGGGATGGGGCAGCTCTCTTCTCTCTTTATACGCGGTACGAACTCCAGCCATGTCCTGATTCTCGTCGATGGGATCCGCCTTAACCAGGCGGGCGTCACGGGGTCGTCCGATCTCAGCCAGTTTCCGATCTCCCTGGTGCAGCGCATCGAATATCTTCGTGGACCGCGTTCGGCGGTGTACGGCTCGGATGCGATCGGTGGTGTAGTCAACATTATCACTACGCGTGCGAAGGATGGCACAACGCTGAATGCTGGCGTTGGGACACACGGCTTCCAGAATTATGGTGGCAGCACCCAGCAAACATTGGGTGAAAGTACGCGCGTTACGCTGGCGGGGGATTACACCTACACAAAAGGCTTTGACGTCGTTGCTGACGGTAATAACGGCGGCCTTGCCCAGACCGATCGCGACGGCTTTATGAATAAAACGCTCTACGGCGCACTGGAGCATGCTTTCTCTGAGCAATGGAGTGGTTTCGTTCGCGGCTATGGTTACAGCAACCGTACCGCCTATGACGGCTATTACAGTTCATTTACCCCTGATGTGCTGGTTGATACCCGCCAACTCTATAGCCAGACCTGGGATGCCGGATTGCGGTTTAACCGGGATGTTTTCCATTCACAGTTGCTCTCCAGCTACAGTCACAGCAAAGACTACAATTACGATCCGCACCTTGGACGCTATGACTCCACAGCAACCCTGGATGAAATCAAACAGTACAATGTTCAGTGGACCAACTCAGTTGACGTGGGACATGGCAACATCGGCGCGGGCGTTGACTGGCAGAAACAGAGCACCGAGCCGGGTACCAACTACGTAACCAACGCCTATGACCTGCGTAACACTGGCGTCTACCTGACTGGGTTGCAGCAGTTTGGAGATTTCACTCTGGAGGCGGCGGCCCGCAGCGATGACAACTCTCAGTTTGGTCGCCATGGTACCTGGCAAAGTAGCGCAGCCTGGGAGTTCGTTGACGGTTACCGCTTCATAGCCTCTTATGGCACGGCCTATAAAGCGCCGAATCTGGGTCAGCTCTATGGCTTCTACGGCAATACCCATCTTGATCCTGAAGAGAGCAAGCAGTGGGAAGGGGCGTTTGAAGGCCTGACGGCAGGCGTAAGCTGGCGCGTATCCGGCTATCGTAATGACGTTGATAATCTCATCGACTTCAACAATAACCTGCAGCAATATTACAACGTCGGCAAAGCACGCATTAAAGGTGTAGAAGCGACAGCGTCGTTTGATACGGGTCCGTTGACGCATACTGTGGGCTACGACTATGTGGATGCCCGCAATGCGGCAACCAATCAACTTCTGGACCGTCGTGCTAAACAGCAGGTGAAATATCAGCTTGATACGCAGATCTATGATGTTGACTGGAGCCTGACGTATCACTATCTCGGCACGCGCTACGACACCGACTTTGGAACCTATCCGTCAGAGAAAGTTAAAATGGGCGGCGTCAGCCTGTGGGACGTCGCGGTTTCATATCCTGTCACCTCACATCTCACAGTTCGTGGTAAAATAGCCAACCTGTTCGATAAAGATTACGAGACAGTTTATGGCTACCAAACTGCAGGACGGGAATACACCTTGTCTGGCAGCTACACCTTCTGATCCGCGTCCCACCGTGCTGGTGTTTGATTCCGGCGTCGGTGGGCTTTCGGTCTATGATGAGATTCGGCAGCTCCTGCCGGATCTCCATTACATCTACGCCTTCGATAACGTCGCGTTCCCGTATGGGGAAAAGAGTGAAGACTTTATCGTTGAGCGTGTGATTGAAATCGTCACTGCGGTACAAAAGCGCTATCCCCTGGCGCTGGCGGTTATTGCCTGTAATACGGCAAGCACGGTCTCTCTTCCTGCCCTGCGCGAAAAATTCCCGTTCCCGGTTGTGGGCGTTGTCCCGGCAATCAAACCTGCGGCGCGTCTGACGGCGAACGGTATCGTGGGGTTGCTGGCGACACGCGGTACGGTAAAACGTCCTTATACGCGTGAGCTTATTGAGCGCTTTGCCAATGAATGCCAGATCGCCATGCTCGGCTCCGCGGAGCTGGTGGAAATGGCGGAAGCGAAACTGCACGGCGAGACGGTATCGCTTGAAGAGCTGCGTCGCATTCTGCGTCCATGGCTGCGGATGCAGGAACCACCGGATACGGTTGTTCTCGGCTGCACCCATTTCCCGCTATTACAGGAAGAGCTGTTAAAGGTTTTGCCTGAAGGGACCCGGCTGGTGGATTCCGGTGCTGCGATTGCGCGTCGGACCGGCTGGCTACTGGAGCACGAGGCGCCGGATGCGAAATCAGCGGATGCGAACATCGCTTTCTGTATGGCGATAACAAAAGAAACCGAACAACTTTTGCCCGTTTTACGTCGTTATGGCTTCGAAACGCTCGAAAAACTGGCGCTGTAGCACGGTTTTGAGCAAAAAAGAGACGGTTGAACGTTTTTTTTCAAAGAGGGGTTGTCAACGTCTGAGAACTCCCTATAATGCGCCTCCACTGACACGGAACAACGGCTTACAAGCCGCCGGGACAGCGGGGTTCAGAGATGAACGCCAACAGAGAAAAGTGAAAATAATTGCTTGACTCTGAATGAGGAAAACGTAATATACGGGACCTCGCAACGATGAGCTGAAAGCCGCGTTGCAACTGCTCTTTAACAATTTATCAGACAATCTGTGTGGGCACTCAAAGTGACATGGATTCTTAACGTCCTCGGACGAAAAATGAATACCAAGTCTCAACGAGTGAACATACGTAATTCA
>NZ_NRIQ01000003.1:0-117527 GCF_020224095.1 Enterobacter sp. CCUG 70166 | reverse complement strand
TCAGCCCACGGGGAGAGGGGAAAAGAATGTTACTGTGCTTCCGCCAGCTGACGATCGCGGCGACATTTAAACATCCAGCCCACCAGCAGCAGGACGATCCACGCGAAGCCCACGTACAGGGAAATACGGGTATCCGGGTGATAACCAATCAGGCCAATGATGAAGACCAGGAAGATGAGACCGACAATGGTCGTTGGCACGCCGCCCGGCACTTTAAACTTCAGCGCTTTGGCCTCTTCTGGCGACAGGCGGCGACGGAACGCAATCTGCGACAGCAGGATCATGATCCACACCCACACCGTCGCAAAGGTCGCCAGCGACGCAATCACCAGGAAGACGTTCTCCGGCATAATGTAGTTCAGGTAGACCGAGAACAGCAGCGCCACGGTCATAACCAGCACCGTTACCCATGGGGTACCGCGACGCGACGTTTTGGCAAACACCTTCGGCGCACTGCCCTGCTCCGCCATGCCGTGCAGCATACGGCCCACGCCGAACACGTCACTGTTGATGGCCGACAGCGAGGCGGTCAGCACCACAAAGTTGAGAATGCTGGCGGCAAACGCAATGCCCATATGCTGGAAAGTCAGGACAAACGGGCTGCCGTTGGTGCCCACCTGGTTCCACGGGTAGATGGACATAATCACAAACAGCGTGCCCACGTAGAACACCAGGATGCGCATCGGCACCGAGTTGATGGCGCGCGGAATAGACTTCTCCGGATCTTTCGCTTCCCCGGCGGTGATGCCGATAATCTCGATTCCGCCATAGGCGAACATGACCATCTGCAGCGACATGACCATCCCGAGCCAGCCGTTGCTAAAGAAGCCGCCGTTGCTCCACAGGTTGTGAATGCCGGTTGGCTGTCCACCGTTGCCGATACCCCAGATGATAATGCCGAAACCGGCGAGGATCATGATGATAATGGTCGCGACCTTGAAGAAGGAGAACCAGAACTCCAGCTCGCCAAACACCTTCACGCTCATCAGGTTAACGGCGCAGATAATCAGCACCACGCTCAGCACCCAGATCCAGTGCGGCACGGCGGGGAACCAGACCCCCATATAGATACCAAACGCCGTCACATCGGCAATGGCAACAATCAGGATTTCGAAGCAGTAGGTCCAGCCGGTGATAAACCCGGCCAGCGGGCCTAAATTTTCCTGCGCGTAGCGGGAGAAGGAACTGGCAGAGGGGTTGTGAACCGACATTTCGCCAAGGGCGCGCATGATGATATACGCCGCCACTCCGCCGATGATGTAGGCCAGCAGAACGCTTGGACCGGCCATTTTGATGGCATCTGCCGAGCCATAAAAAAGACCGGTACCGATAGCCGAGCCCAGCGCCATAAAGCGGATGTGGCGGGTGCTCAATCCACGTTTAAGTTTGTTAGTGCTTTCCATTAAAATCTTGCCATTCAACACGAAAAAAACAAAAAACCACGGGGCCTTAAGCCCCGTGGTTAAACAATTTGTTGCCGTTGATTAATGGGCGTTGGATGTCACCTGACGCCCTGCCGCACGGTCCCAGATAATCGCCAGAACCAGCGCTACAACGGAAGGCATCAGCCAGGCCAGGCCCTGCTCGGACAGCGGCAGACGCTGTGTCCAGGCTGGCAGGATTTCTGCAAATGCTGATGCTTTGATCCCGTCAAGGATACCAAAAATCAGGCTGATAAACATGGCTGGCGCAATAATTCGCGTGGAGTTATGCCACCACGGACGGGTGAAGCTCAGCACTACCAGCACGATACATGGCGGATAGATCGCCGTCAGCACCGGAATTGAGACCTGAATCAGGTGGCTCAGACCGAGGTTTGACACCGCCATGGAGAAGATGCCGAGGATAAACACCAGCGTGCGGTAAGAAAGCGGCAGATACTGAGCGAAGAACTCCGCGCAGGCGCAGGTCAGACCCACCGCCGTCACCAGACAGGCCAGGAAAATCAGCGCCGCCAGCAGCATGCTGCCTGCACCACCAAAGGTGTGCTGCACGTAAGCATGCAGGATCGCCGCGCCGTTTGCGCTCTGATCGACCAGCGTTGCGCTATCTGAACCCAGACGGAACAGCGCCAGATACAGCAGCGTCAGGCCGACACCGGCCATCAGGCCAGCCCAGATGGTGTAGCGAGTCAGCAGACGCGCTTCGGTCACCCCGCGGGAACGCGCGGCGTTAACTATAACGATACCAAACACCATCGCGCCAAGCGTATCCATCGTCAGATAGCCGTTCACGAAACCGTTTGAGAACGCCGCGTTCTGGTAGGCGTCCATCGCGGAGCTGATGGGCCCCGCAGGCCAGACGATGGCCGCAACCGCCAGCACAATCAGCGCCACAATTTTCAGCGGTGCCAGGAAGTTACCCACAGTATCCAGCAGTTTGCCCGGATAGAGAGAAACCAGAATCACGATGGCGAAGTAAATGAGGCTGTAAATAAACAGCGGCATCGCGCCGTCACCGGTCAGCGGGGCAATACCCACTTCAAAGGAGACGGTCGCCGTACGCGGGGTCGCGAACAGCGGGCCAACGGCCAGATAGCAGACGGTTGCCAGCAGAACGCCAGCCACTTTGCCAATCGGGGTGCTGAGGCTGTCCACACCGCCACCGACTTTCGCCAGCGCGATAACGGTCAGTACCGGCAGGCCCACGGCAGTAAGCAGGAAGCCAAACGCAGCCGTCCAGACGTGTTCACCCGCCTGTAAGCCAACCATTGGAGGAAAAATGATGTTACCTGCGCCAACGAACAGCGCAAATGTCATAAAGCCCAGCGCGATAATGTCACGCGATTTCAAGTGATGGGTCATAAAACCTTACTGCCTGTGGATGTGGTGTTGAATACGTTGAGATTTTCGCCATCCCTGACGGGACGATACAGCGGAAAATTTGCTCAATTTCAGCGGGATATGCTCCCGTCCAGGCGTGGCGAAGAATAGTTTTTCGATTTACCACGCAAATACAGTCGGTCTGACAGTATATGGGGGGCAATTTAAACGCTTATAACGTTTAAAGGCAAGAAGGGATCGTAAAACCAGAACAATATGCCAGCATGAAAATTCAGACCAAAATAATATGCCATGTATAAGAAAAACTCATGGCTAATCATGCGAACAAAAAAGCACCAGCCGTATAATATTCACTCGCGTTTCGCTTGACTGCAAAGCAAACGGGCCAGCAATCGCTGGCCCGTGGAAAGGTAGCCTGACACACACGCTGTCAGGCACTTTTTTTGGCAATTAATCGTTCCGGGATCACGAAGCTAAAGCGCGTGCCCTTACCCAGGGTGCTTTCGATATTGAGCCGGCTTTCGTGGTGGCTGACGGCATGCTTCACAATTGCCAGCCCCAGTCCGCTCCCGCCGGTCTGCCGCGAGCGCGCCTTATCCACCCGGTAGAACCGTTCGGTGAGACGCGGGAGGTGTTCAGGCCCAATCCCCGGCCCGTTGTCCTCGACGCTAAACTCAGCCCCTGCCGGAGTATGCTGCCACCGCACCGCGATATGCGTCCCTGTCGGGGTATGATTCACGGCGTTATAGACCAGGTTTGAGATAGCGCTTCGCAGCTCATCTTCACTGCCGAGCACTTTCAGCGTGTTATCAACATCAAAACTCAGGGTGTGTTGATTATGGCTCAGCGTTTGGGCTTCGCGCTCCACCACTCGCAGCATCATCGGCACATCAATGATGTCGTTTAGCGCCAGCGACGGGGCAGCCTCAATTTTTGAAAGCGTTAGTAGCTGTTTGACCAGCCCTTCCATGCGGAACGTCTGTTCCCGCATGGTATGCAGCGCTTTCTCACGCGGCGCCCCCTCAAGCGTTTGCTCCTGCATCATCTCCAGATAGCCCTGAAGCACCGTCAACGGCGTACGCAGCTCGTGGCTGACGTTGGCAAAGAAGTTACGTCTCGCGCCCTCAAGCTGATGCATCTGGGTGACATCCCGCGCCACCATCAGCCACTGCCGATCGCTGTAGGGCATCACGCGAATTTCAAGATGGCGACCGTTATTGAGCTTCAGATTGTGCGGACGACTAAAATCACGCGTTTTCAGATACAGCGTGAACTCGGGATAGCGCAGAAGGTTGAGGATGTTCTGACCGTTATCATCCGGCCAGCGCAGGCCCAGCAGCTGCTGTGCGAGGCCATTGCACCAGAAGATGGTCCCTTCTTCCGTCGTCAGGATCACTGCGTCCGGCAGCGACTCCGCGCCGCTGCGAAAGCGTTTTATCAGGCTTCCCAGCTCACGACGGCGCTTTTTATTACGCATCTGCATCTGGTGCAGGCCGTAGAGTAGCGGTTCCCAGCTCCCGCTTCCCGGCGGGGGTGTCATACTTCTGTCGACCCACAGCCACCAGGAAAGACGCAGTAAATTCCAGAAATGCCAGACGAGCAACCCCGTCACGGCCACCAGTAAAAACCACGGCAGATAGCCAAAAATAGCCCCCAGAATGAGGGCCGGAATACAGCATAAGATCAGTTCAAAGACGAGCCTTTTCCATGACAGACGTTCCAGCACGCGTCACACTCCTGTCATTGTTCAGAAACGGGTCGAGAAGCGATAACCCGTGCCGCGGACCGTCTGTACCATGCGATCGTGGCCGCTCAGTTCCAGTGCTTTACGCAGGCGGCGAATATGGACGTCAACCGTTCGGTCTTCGACATAGACGTTAGTTCCCCAGACGTTATTCAGCAACTGTTCGCGGCTGTAAACGCGCTCCGGGTGGGTCATAAAGAAGTGCAGGAGTTTAAATTCGGTGGGGCCCATATCGAGGGGATTTTCACCGGTCATGACCCGGTGTGAGGTAGGATCCAGGCTCAGGCCCTGCATCTCAATCACCTCTTCCACCGCCATCGGTGAAATACGGCGCATCACGGCTTTGATACGCGCCACCAGCTCTTTCGGGGAGAACGGTTTGGTGATGTAATCGTCCGCGCCGGTTTCCAGACCGCGCACGCGATCCTCTTCCTCACCGCGCGCCGTCAGCATCACCACCGGGATATCGCGGGTCATCGCCTCGCGTTTGATATGCTTGATAAACTGCAATCCGGAACCGCCAGGCAGCATCCAGTCCAGCAGGATCAGATCGGGCCAGGGTTCATTCAGCTGGTTCACCGCGCTGTCATAATCTTCCGCTTCAACCGGCTGGAAGCCATTTTGTTCAAGCACGAAGCACACCATTTCACGGATCGGAGCTTCATCTTCTACGACCAGAATACGTCTCGCCATACTTTGCCCTGTCTTATCGTATTTAAGTTACAAGTCTGTAATGCGGCGTCATTATGCGTCAGATTTATGACAGATTTATGAAAAACATTACCACGATAAATAGCAAACTGTTGTTTTATTACAGCGGTTATTTTCCGTTCCCCGAACGTTTATAATCCTGCTTTCTTATTATTGCCACGGATCTTTTATGCGCATACTTCACACCTCAGACTGGCACCTGGGTCAAAATTTTTACAGCAAAAGCCGCGCCGCGGAACATGACGCGTTCCTGAACTGGCTGCTGGAGACGGCTCAGGCTCACGAGGTGGACGCAATTATTGTGGCGGGCGACATTTTTGATACCGGATCGCCGCCGAGCTATGCGCGTGAGCTGTACAACCGTTTTGTGGTCAACCTCCAGCAAACCGGTTGTCACCTGGTGATTGTCGCCGGAAACCATGACTCGGTCGCGACGCTGAATGAATCCCGCGATATTCTGGCGTTCCTCAATACCACCGTGGTGGCCAGCGCCGGACACGCGCCGCAGATCCTGAAAAAACGTGACGGCACGCCGGGCGCAGTGCTATGCCCAATTCCGTTTTTACGCCCGCGCGATATCGTGCAAAGCCAGGCAGGCCTGTCCGGGAGCGAAAAACAGCAGCATCTGTTGCAGGCCATCACCCGCTATTATCACCAGCAGCATACGGAAGCCTGCGCCCTGCGCGGCGAACAGGCAATTCCTATCGTTGCCACCGGGCACCTCACCACCGTCGGGGCCAGTAAGAGTGACGCGGTGCGCGAGATTTATATCGGTACGCTGGACGCGTTTCCAGCGCAAAACTTTCCCCCCGCCGACTACATTGCCCTCGGGCATATTCACCGGGCCCAGATCGTCGGGGGATGCGAGCATATTCGCTATTGCGGCTCGCCCATTTCCCTCAGTTTTGACGAAACGGGCAAAGCCAAATCCGTGCATCTGGTGAGCTTCACCGAAGACAAACTTAGCGCCGTTGAGACGCTTGAGGTGCCGGTCACCCAGCCGCTGGCGGTGCTGAAAGGCGATCTGGCCGCCATTACCGCTCAGCTTGAGCAGTGGCGCGGCGCAGCGCTTAATCCCCCCGTCTGGCTCGATATCGAAATCACCACCGATGACTACCTGTACGATATGCAGCGTAAAATTCAGACGCTGACGGAAGACCTTCCCGTGGAGGTGCTGCTGGTACGTCGCAGCCGCGAGCAGCGCGAGAAAATTCTGCTGAACGCCCAGCGTGAAACGCTTAGCGAACTTCGGGTTGAAGAGGTGTTCGCGCGGCGGCTTGCGCATGAAGAAGTGGACGAGGCCAGGCGCACCAGGCTTAACGAGCTGTTTGCCCATACCCTGCATTCCCTCAATGACGAGGACGAAAACGCATGAAAATTCTGAGCCTGCGTCTGAAAAATCTGAATTCGCTAAAGGGTGAGTGGAAAATCGATTTCACCGCGGAGCCTTTCGCCAGCAATGGGCTGTTTGCCATCACCGGCGCAACCGGCGCGGGTAAAACCACGCTGCTGGATGCCATCTGCCTGGCGCTTTACCACGAAACACCGCGTCTTAATAAGGTCTCTCAGGCACAAAACGACTTGATGACGCGCGATACCGCCGAATGCCTGGCTGAAGTGGAATTTGAGGTCAAAGGCGTTGCTTATCGCGCTTTCTGGAGCCAGAACCGCGCCCGCAACCAGCCAGACGGGAACTTACAGGCACCGCGCGTTGAGCTGGCCCGCTGCGAAGACGGCAAAATTCTGGCCGATAAAGTCACGGATAAGCTGGAACAAACCGCCGCACTCACCGGGCTGGACTATGGTCGCTTTACCCGCTCGATGTTGCTCTCACAGGGGCAGTTTGCCGCCTTCCTGAATGCTAAACCGAGCGATCGCGCAGAGCTGCTGGAAGAACTGACCGGCACGGAAATTTACGGCCACATTTCCGCCATGGTTTTTGAAAAACACAAAGCGGCACGCAACGCGCTGGAGATGTGCGAAGCGCAGGCCGCAGGCGTTGTGCTGCTGAGCGAGGAACAGCAGCAGCACTTGCAGCAAAGTTTGCAGGCACTTACTGATGAAGAAAAAATCCTGCTGGCACAGCAGCAGAGCCAACAGAAAGATTTTCAGTGGCTTACGCGTAACGACGAGCTGATACGTGAGCAGCAACGCGCAGCCGCTTCGCAGCAGCAGGCGCAACAGGCTCTGACGGACGCCGCGCCGCAACTGGCGAAGCTCCAGCTGGCACAGCCCGCCGCCCAGCTACGTCCGCTGTGGGAGTATCAGCAGGAGCAGACCACCCGCCTGGCGCAGACAACAGCGCGAATTGTTGAAGTAAACACTCGCTTACTCGACAGAGCGGCGCAGCGCTCGCGTATTCGCAACGGTGCGCTGCGCAACCGTGAACAGTTGCAGACAGAGCACAAGGTACTGACGCAGTGGCTAACAGAACACGAACGTTTCCGTCAGTGGGGGCAGGAAATTGCCGGCTGGCGGGCGCATTTTACGCAACTGAGTCGCGATAAAAATCAGCTTGTGGCCCAGTCAGCGCGTATGGCTGAGCTTCGTCAGAAACTGGCTGAGATGCCGGAGAGTACGCTGACGCTGACGGCTGAGGATCTCGCGACGGCAATGGAGCAACAGGCACAATCGCGGGCGCTCCGCCAGCGTCTGACTGCGCTTCACGCTCGCTATCAGCCGCTGCAAAAACGGCTGCGCCATAATGCGGAAAGCGTGCAGAAAGCGCAGGCTGAGCAGGGTAAGCTCAATGAAACGCTGATCCTGCGGCGTCAGCAGTTCAAAGAGAAAAATCAGCACTATGCCGACCTGAAAGCGCTCTGTGAGCGTGAGGCGACAATCAAGGATCTTGAGAACTATCGTGCACAGCTCGAAGCGGGTAAACCTTGCCCGCTCTGCGGTTCAAGCGAACATCCGGCAGTTGTGCAGTATCAGGCGCTTGAACTGACCGACAATCAGCGCCGCCGCGACGCGCTGGAGAAAGAGGTTGCCGCGCTAAAAGAGGAAGGATTGCTGGTGCTCGGGCAGGTGAATGCGCTCACCCAACAGATCCAGCGCGAGACAGAGGAAGTACAGGCCCTCTCTCAGGAAGAGCAAGCACTCACTAAAGAGTGGCTGGAGGTCTGCGCCTCCCTGAACATAGCGCTGAATATTCAGGATGATATTGCCCCCTGGATGAGTGAACAGGAGCAGTATGAACGCCAGCTGTATCAGCTTAGCCAGCGTCTGACGCTGCAAAACCAGCTCAATGAACAGGAAGATCAGGCGCGCCAGTACCAGCAGCAGCTGACGGCGACGCGTCAGGCGCTGGCGGCCTCGTTACAATCGCTGTCGCTTAGCGTGCCCGATGAAGGGGCTGAAAGCGCCTGGCTGAGCGCGCGCGAAAGCGAATATACCCTGTGGCAGGAAAAACAGGCCCAGCACGGTACGATTCAGGAACGTATTAACGCCCTGATGCCCATCCTGGAGACGCTGCCGGATTCTGATGACGCAGAAGCCGACGCGGTTATCCCTGAGAACTGGCGCGGCATCCATGACGAATGCGTGTCGCTACAAAGCCAGCTCGCCACCCTACAGCAGCAGGAGACGCTTGAGCGTGAACGGCTTCAGCAGTCGCAGGCTCAGTTCAGCGCCGCGCTGACCGCGAGCTGCTTTGCCAGTCAGGAGGCATTTCTCTCCGCCCTGCTGGATGAAGCGTCGATCCGCCAGCTTGAACAACAAAAGCAGACGCTGGAGAACCAGCTCCAGCAGGCCACGGCGCTCTCCGTACAGGCAAACCAGCAGCTTCAGGCGCATCAGGCACAGCGCCCCGAGGGGCTGGAAACCGACGCCGCAACCCTTCAGGCGCAGTTACACCAGCTGGCGCAACTGCTTCGTGAAAACACCACGCATCAGGGGGAGATCCGCCAGCAGCTCAAGCAGGACGGTGATAACCGTCTGCACCAGCAGGCGCTTATGCAGCAGATTGAGGAGGCGGCGCGTCAGGCTGACGACTGGGGCTATCTCAATGCGCTGATAGGCTCCAGCACCGGCGATAAATTCCGTAAATTCGCCCAGGGGCTGACGCTGGATAATCTGGTGTGGCTTGCCAACCAGCAGCTCAACCGTCTGCATGGCCGCTATCTGCTTCAGCGTAAAGCCAGCGACGCGCTGGAGCTGGAGGTGGTTGATACCTGGCAGGCCGATGCGGTACGCGATACCCGTACCCTGTCCGGCGGGGAAAGTTTCCTCGTCAGTCTGGCGCTGGCTTTAGCGCTTTCCGATCTGGTCAGTCACAAAACGCGCATTGACTCGCTTTTCCTGGATGAAGGGTTCGGCACGCTCGACAGCGAAACGCTGGACACCGCGCTGGATGCGCTCGACGCGCTGAACGCCACCGGGAAAACCATCGGCGTGATCAGCCACGTAGAGGCAATGAAAGAACGTATTCCGGTGCAGATCAAGGTGAAGAAGATAAACGGGCTGGGGTATAGCAGGCTGGACAGGGAGTTTGCGGTGCAGTAAATGGGGGATGTTGCCCTCACCCTGGCCCTCTCTCTGTGGGAGAGGGTACAAACATCAAAAACGGCAACGCAAGTTGCCGTTTTGCGTTTATTCCGGCCAGAGCCACGCCGCGCCGCGCACACCGCTGGAATCTCCATGGACGGCTTTGCGGATCGGCGTTTCGCATTCGCCCCCAAATACCCACTGTTTCACCAGCGTTGGCACCGTCGCGTACAGCCGGTCAACGTTGCTCATGCCGCCGCCCAGCACAATCACGTCCGGATCGAGGATATTGATCACATGCGCCAGTGATTTAGCCAACCGCATTTCGTAGCGGCTGAGCGCCAGTTCAGCCACCGGATCCTGCTCCTCAACCAGACGCATAATCTCGTTGCCTTTCAGCGGCTGGCCGCTCAGACGATGATAATCGGTGGCAAACCCCGTGCCGGAAATAAAGGTCTCAATACAGCCCTGCTTGCCACAGTAGCACGGCACCTCGGCACGGTATTTGAGTTCATCTTCGTCCATCCACGGTAACGGGTTGTGCCCCCACTCACCCGCGGTGCCGTTGCCGCCAATATGCGAGCGCCCACCGAAGGCCACGCCCGCCCCGCAGCCGGTACCGATAATGACCGCAAATACGGTCTGCGCGCCAGCCGCTGCGCCATCTACGGCCTCAGAGACCGCCAGGCAGTTAGCGTCATTTGCCAGACGCACTTCCCGGTTCAGACGCTGGCTTAAGTCTTTATCAAACGGCTGACCGTTGAGCCAGGTGGAGTTGGCGTTTTTCACCACGCCGGTATACGGCGAAATGGAGCCGGGGATCCCCATCCCGACCGTGCCCGTCTCGCCCGTTGCCTGCTCTGCCATATCGACCAGACGGGCAATCGTCTCTATGGTCTGGTGATAATCATCGCGCGGCGTAGGCAGACGGTGGCGAAACAGTTGCTCCCCCTGCTCGCTCAACGCAATAACTTCTGTTTTGGTGCCGCCCAAATCAATCCCAATACGCACAAGACACTCCTCATTATTTTGATTATCAACAGAGTAGAAGCCCACTTCCCGATTAGCAATGCAAGCGATGCGACAATTCGTTATCATGCCCGCTGATTTAACGACAAGGCCGTGGAAATTATCATGCTGTGGTTCAAAAATTTGATGGTTTACCGTCTCAGCCGCGACGTTTCGCTGCGTGCAGAAGAGATGGAAAAACAGTTAGCCGCTTACTCCTTTACCCCTTGCGGTAGCCAGGATATGGCAAAAACCGGCTGGGTTCCGCCAATGGGTTCTCAAAGCGATGCGCTGACCCACGCCAGCAGCACGGGGCAAATCATCGTTTGCGCCCGCAAAGAAGAGAAGATCCTGCCGACGCCTGTGGTGAAGCAGGCGCTCGAAGCGAAGATCTTCAAGCTGGAAGCTGAACAGGGCCGTAAGCTTAAGAAAACCGAAAAAGATTCACTGAAGGATGAAGTGCTGCACTCGCTGCTGCCGCGCGCCTTTAGCCGCTTTAGCCAGACCATGATGTGGATCGACACCGTGAACGGGCTGATCATGGTCGACTGCGCCAGCGCCAAAAAAGCGGAAGATACGCTGGCGCTGCTGCGTAAGAGCCTTGGCTCATTACCGGTGGTACCGCTGGCACTGGAGACGCCGATTGAGCTGACCCTGACTGAGTGGGTGCGCAGCGGGACTGCCGCGCAGGGCTTCCAGATCCTTGATGAAGCAGAGCTGAAAGCGCTGCTGGAAGAAGGCGGCGTGATCCGCGCGAAGAAACAGGATCTGGTGAGCGACGAGATCGCCGTGCACATTGAAGCGGGCAAAGTGGTGACCAAACTGGCACTCGACTGGCAGCAGCGCATTCAGTTTGTGATGTGTGATGACGGCTCCGTGAAGCGCCTTAAATTCTGCGATGAACTGCGCGATCAGAACGAAGATATCGACCGCGAAGATTATGCTCAGCGCTTTGACGCAGACTTTATCCTGATGACCGGCGAGCTGGCGGCGCTGATCCAGAACCTGGTGGAAGGTCTCGGCGGCGAAGCGCAGCGTTGACAGGCAAAACGTAGGCCGGGTAAGCGAATGCGCCACCCGGCATGCTTTTATTTCAGATAGCGGCACAGATATGAGGTTGGCTCTGCAACCTGTAAATGGAACTCGCTGTGGCCCGGCACGTTGAACACCTGCCCGGCACTATAGACTTTCCATTCCGTTTCACCCGGCAGCAGGACGTTCAGCGCACCACTGACCACCGTCATCTCTTCCGCTTCTGCGGTGCCAAAGGTGTATTCCCCTTCCGCCATGACGCCGACACTGGCGCGGCCAGTGCTGCTGCTGGTAAAACCAATGGATTTCACTTTACCGGAAAAGTATTCGTTACTTTGAAGCATGAACTGGCCCTTATATTTATAGAGAAAAATCCACTATAGGGGCCATGCTCATGACCTGTCACGAAAAATCATTACACCAGTAATTCTGACGCCAGACGCGCCATCAGGACGTTAGAGAGCAGCACCGGAACATCCAGCGTCTTTTGCAGTAAATCACGATGCCGTTGATGGAAGCCCAGGCAGTCCAGCATCAGGACATCCGCCCCTCTGTCGATCAACTCCTGCCCGGCCGCAATCAGCTTCGCTTCGCTGTCCCAGAACGGGTTTGCCAGCGCGTACAACGGGGTGTGCTCCAGCGCGGCCCACTTCACCGTCTGGTTATCCAGCAGTTCTTCTACGGGAACGATAACGCCCACCTGATGACCATCAACAATTGACGCCACCAGCGGGGGGATAATCCGCATCGGTTCGAGCAGAATGGCATTACGCGCGCTGAGTCCTTTAACGGGTGCTGTGCTCATCAGCAAAATGACGTCATAGTCCTGATTGTCGAGCACTTCGATCACACCCTGTAGCGCGCGCTCAATTTTCTGGCGTGACACGTGCGCCAGTTTACCGTCACTGAGTAACGTTGCCAGGGGATCTTCCCCCTCCCCGACTGCGTAGTCTTCCATGACCTCTTCCCGACTCAGCTTCCCTAACAGACTGAGATGCGTAATTTGTTGTTCAGAGACATGCTCGGTTAAGAGCGGTAATACTTCGCTTACAGGGACCACACCAATCGTGAGGATCGCCAACGTCGCCTTCATTTTGATCGCCTTCCGTTACTACCACTACTGCCACACAGGTACAGGCTCACTACGCTGCACTGTTCATTTATTCAACAAAACAGCACCAAGCGTAGCAGGGGATCTCTACACCGTAATGTAAAGATCGACTGGCCTTTCCAAATCTACCTGTAATAACTAAATATTAACTGCTGCTTAACATCAGCGATAAGTTAAAAATGTGATTCAGGCACGGTTGTAACGAATTCGGATTCTTGTCAGGACTTCTCGGGATCCTCATAGCGCCGTTTCGCATCCAGCGCTTCCTGTTCGGTTTCATGTTCGCTGATCAGCGAATCAGGTTTAGGGTGATCGGCACGCAGCTGGTACCAGGTTACGGTCTGATCGCTATTACCTTTTTCAACGGTAACGATGCGGGCTTCACGTGGATAGGGAGGTCTGGTTGGCATAGCTCATCCTTTTTTTATGTCTGAGCTATGAGTATAGACGGCTGTCAGCTGGCGCAAGCCAAACGCAGGGCGGTAATAATCTGAATCGCAACTTTCTCGGGTGACGCTGACGCATCCACAACGTGGTGTGCCGCCTCGCGGTACAGTGCATCGCGTTCGGCGAGGACCTCGCTGACCTCTTCACTCAGCGGTTTCGCGGTCAGCGCCGGGCGCTGCCCCTCTTCCGGAAACGCCTCCAGCCGCCCCACCAGCGTAGAAACCGGGGCACAAAGGTAGATTACGACACCCTTTTCGCGCATAAACTGGCGGTTATACGGCGCCAGAATAAAGCCTCCACCGGTCGCAATCACGGTCGACGGTGCGGTCACCGCTTCCAGCGTGGCCGTTTCGCGCGCACGAAAGCTCTCCCACCCCTCATTTTCCACGATATCGGCGATGGTCTTACCGGCATTCTCCTGGAGCCAGTGGTCAGTATCGACAAACTGACTCTGGCACAGACGCGCCAGCTCCAGACCAACGGTGGTTTTCCCACAGCCGCGAGGGCCAACTAAAAAGATGGGTGGGTTCATAACCAGGTGTTCCCCTTGCTGCCGGATAACTGAAGGCTGTAAAGAAATGATTGCAGAAGATGTTGCGCTAACTTTACTGCAAAGCGGTACGGAATGACAAGCCTGTGGAAGCCACACTGTACCACAAAACAGCCCGGAGGTGGGCTACGCCGGGCGGCGCTTCACTTCCAGCAGCCATTTATCCAGCTCGGCGGCAAACTGCTGGCGATCGCGCTGCGACAGGCTGTCCGGCCCACCGGTTTGCACGCCGCTGGAACGCAGGGTATCCATAAAATCACGCATGGTGAGCTTCTCCCGGATCGTTGCCGGAGAGTAGCGCTCGCCGCGCGGGTTAAGCGCCGCGGCCCCCTTCGCCAGCACGTCGGCAGCCAGCGGGATATCCGCCGTGATCACCAGATCTCCTGCGTCACACAGGCGTACTATCTCGTTATCTGCCACGTCGAACCCGGCCGGCACGCGCAGAGAACGAATGAACCTGGAGGGCGGCACGCGGATATTCTGGTTCGCCACCAGCGTCATCGGCATCTGCACCCGCTCGGCGGCGCGGAATAAAATCTCTTTAATCACATTCGGACACGCGTCCGCATCAACCCAAATCGCCATAGTGTCTCCCCATTATGATTCTGGCGACTATTGTCGCCTGCATTTCGTTGTTAAGCTATCAATGAGAGATAACAACGCATAATAACGGAGAGACGTGATGGATAAGAAAATCGGGTTTATCGGCTGCGGAAACATGGGTAAAGCTATCCTCGGTGGACTGATAGCCAGCGGCCAGGTGCTGCCGGGGCAGATTTGGGTCTATACCCCATCCCCGGATAAAGTCGCGGCGCTGCGTGATGAGTATGGTATCAACGCCGCCGAAAGCGCGCAGGAAGTGGCTCAGGTGGCGGACATTGTCTTTGGCGCCGTTAAGCCGAATATCATGATTAAAGTCCTGAGCGAGATCACCTCCAGCCTGAACAAAGAGAGCCTGGTGGTGTCGATTGCCGCAGGCGTGACCCTCGACCAGCTCGCCCGCGCGCTGGGGCACGACCGTAAGATTGTTCGCGCCATGCCAAACACCCCGTCGCTGGTGAATGCCGGTATGACCTCCGTTACCCCAAACGCGCTGGTTACTTCTGAAGAGGTGGCGGATGTATTGAACATTTTCCGCTGCTTCGGCGAAGCGGAAGTGATTGCCGAACCGATGATCCACCCGGTTGTCGGCGTGAGCGGTTCTGCCCCGGCGTATGTCTTTATGTTTATCGAAGCCATGGCCGATGCCGCCGTACTTGGCGGTATGCCGCGCGCGCAGGCCTACAAATTTGCAGCGCAGGCGGTGATGGGCTCGGCCAAAATGGTGCTGGAAACGGGTAAACATCCGGGCGAACTGAAAGATATGGTGTGCTCGCCGGGGGGCACAACCATTGAAGCCGTGCGCGTGCTGGAAGAGCGCGGGTTCCGCTCCGCCGTGATCGAGGCGATGGAAAAATGCATGGAAAAATCAGAGAAGCTGAGTAAGTCCTGATGCGTTACGCCGGGCGTCAGGCGGCCACTTCGGTGCGACCCCGTCCGGCATTTTTGGCTTTATAGAGGGCCACGTCCGCGGCCTTTAGCCATTCACGATAGTGCGTGAACTGCGCCCCCCAGGGGGCAACCCCAACGCTGATACACAACCTTGCCATAGGTGCTCCGTGCAGCGGCATGTTGACCAGCCTTTCATGGACGCGCGCCATCGCCGCAATCGCGTTTTCGGCAGGCGTGCCGGACATGATCACCGCAAATTCATCTCCCCCGAAGCGGCCAATATAATCGCCTGCGCGCAGGGTCAGCTGAAGCTGGCGCGTGATGGCGACAATCGCTTCATCCCCCACGTCATGCCCCCAGGTGTCGTTGATCGTCTTGAAGTGATCGATATCGATGAGCAGTATCGTCGCCTGTCGATGGCTGCGACGGCAGGCCTCAAATTCGTTACGCAGCAACGTTTCCCAGTGACGGCGATTGAACACGCCGGTCATTCCGTCGCGGGTACTCATCAGCTCAAGCCGACGCTTATGCTCTGCCAGCCGGATCGCCGTGCGGTGGCTGAGCCAGGCAAACAGCATGGGGTAGACCACCAGCACGGGGAGCGTCAGCCACAACGCCAGCGGTTCAGAGGTCAATAGCACAGGAGTATCCGTGGATTGCACGGTGAGCAGGGCAGACAGAGCAAGCAGCGCAAGTCCTGTCAGAAATAAGCGGCATCCCCCCGATCCCATCATGTTCATGCCGATCATCACGATCAGCGCCGCCGTTGGCAGCGCATTGAACCCTATTAAGCCCATCCAGACGCCAGCAATGATGGCATCGATTTTCAGATTAACGATTTCACCGCTGTGGGGGCAGGTCGAACGAAAAGCCAGCTGCCAGGCCAGATGGGGCCAGACAAAGACCCAGCCCACCAATAGCAACCACCAGACGCCAGAAAGAAGCTGACTCACCAGAACGCTGGCAAGCGGAACAAACAGCGCCGCCAGACCAACGATGCGTGCCAGCCGTATTCGCCAGGCAAATCGCAGACCGGAACGGTATGAGTCATCCTGAGAAAGCTGCTGATACCACGCTTCCCGAATGTTCTCGTGATTGTCATAAAACTCATCATTCATCATTTTTGGGAATATTCTGAAACATTTTCCCAAATTATAGAGAGGGGGATAGCGGGGAAAGTATGAAATTTTGGGTGAGCCACAGCCGTGGCTCACCCGTTAGCACTACGCCTGTTTTTTCAGGCACGCGCTCATAAACTTGCTGCGATCGTCGCCTTTCAGCATCTGCTGTGTCGCCTGGGCATTGCACTCGCGCATTTTTTGCTGCTGCGGGGTCAGGCTTTTTTCACCCGGTTTGGTCGTACCATTTTTAAGGCAGCCGCTCATATACGTTTTACGGGCATCCCCTTTCAGACTTTGCGAGGTCGCCTGTTGGTTACAGGTCGTCATGCGCTGCTGCTGGGGCGTTAACGTTTTCTCTTCCGCATGTGCTGAGGCGATCAGACACAGGCCAGAGAGCAGGGTAACCAGTATTGTTGTTTTCATTGCACCATCCTTTATGTGAAGTTCCACGTTAAGTCTGGTTCGTTACGGGAAAAAAACCACCCTGCGGCCATGATTTTCACCGTGATTCAGGGTTATTTCAGTCCCGTCGCAGCGCGATTATTATTAACCGGTTTCGCAGGAACGGAGGAGGTAATTACGAGCGAGTTTAATGCGGTGAAAAGTGTGCTCTGCTTCATTTTAATTTCCCCATGGTAACGGGGTAAAAATAAAAACAGAGCGACGCCAGGCATCCTGCATGACAATTCTGTGACACGTCATTTCACCTCTGGCCGGTTAACTGCGAGGATGCCTTAAAAGCTTCTTTACGTATTGCTGAAGCAGCTCCGCGTCCTCTGCGGGCACCTGTGAATCAGGGCGAGCTTTTTCCAGCGCGCCTTCAACGTTGTCGATCAACGCCTCCTGCTCTGGTTTTGCCATCTGTCGCAGCAGCGCCGTTACAACGATTTCCAGCGCCTCGACCTGGGCAACCAGCTCTTTCGACTCTTCTTCCTTTTGGGCAAGCTTAACCAACAACTCAGCAATGAGATTTTTCATGGTGCTATGTCCTTATGTGATTTCCCCTGAAATTAACACCCTCACTGAATAATGAAAAGCATGGATTGGTTTTATCTTATGCAAAAGTGACATTGCTGCCAAAAAAGATATTTCGGAGCGCAAGCGAAACGTTTTTCTAAAAGACAGGAGCCGCATTTCGTTATATAAAAATGCGGCCATCATAAGAATTAATAATATATTATCGTGTTTGTCGGCCTGACTTTGCCTCAGCGATTCGCCGGCGACGGCGCAAGGCAAAGGCCAGTTGAATAATATTAAGAAGCACCACCACCGCCGTCGCGGCAAATACCCAGCGGAAACCCGCCATCGCCGAGACCGAGGCACCAATAAGCGGGCCCGCTACGTTGCCTAAATACATGAACGACTGGTTGTAGCCAAAAATGCGGCCGGTTACCTGGTCACTGGAATATTTCACCAGCAGCGTCTGTACAGCAGGCAGCATAGCACCATCCGCGAAGCCAAGCAGGAAGCGCAACACCCCGAGCTGAAGCGGTGTCGTGACGAACGACATGGCAAAGAAAAGGAGCACCGCAATGATGAGCGTTGCCATCAGAATGCGTGCCGTACCGATCCTGTCGCCCAGTTTCCCCAGACGCGGAGCGGACATCAGCGCCGACACGCCCGGCACGGCGGCAATCATCCCGCTCAGAAAAGCAATGTTGCTGCTGTCCGGTGCCATCGACTTGATAAACAGCGCCAGAATCGGTCCCACCGAGCCGTTACAGAGCTGGATCACCATCGTTGTCACAAAAAGGCTAATCATCAGGCCAGGATAAGGTAGCGAGGCGAAAACCGCCTTTCCGCTCAGGCGTTCTGATTTGCTGACGACAGGCCGACCGCCCTCTTTAATCAGAAAAAGGGTGACCAGAAAGCTGACCGTTAGCAGGATGGCGGTAATGATAAAGACCGCGCGCAGCCCAACATGGTCAGCCAGGAAGCCGCCGAGCAGGGGGCCGCCAATTACACCGCTAATCTGGGCCGTGGAAAGCGTGCTGAGTGCCCAGCCGCTCCGCTCGCGCGGTACCTGTGAGGCCACCAGCGCCATGGCATTCGGAATGTACCCGGAGGTCAGCCCCATTATCGCCCGCAGAATAAACAGCTGCCAGACGTTGGTGGCGAAGGCCTGGAGCAAAATGGCTATCGCCATCCCCAGCGAGGCGCGGAGCAGCATCAACTTGCGCCCCTTGCGATCCGCAAGGCTGCCCCACATCGGTGACACAATGGCGGACACCAGAAACGTCACGCTGAACGTCAGGCCGGACCACATAGAGAGCGCTTCATGGGAAGTGACCCCCAGCTGCGACACGTAAAGCGGCAGGAAGGGCAATATCTGGCTGATAGCCAGTCCGGTGAAGAAGCAGCCGAACCAGACTGAAATGAGGTTAACTTTCCAGGATTCCATAACAGAAATAGTCTTCATTTTTAGGCGAATTCGCCGACAGATTAGCAAGTTACGCGCAATGACATAGCGCCAGAGATGCGGCCTTGCAGACTTTGGTGTTTTATCTTCCCAGTCATCATATTTGTGAGATAAGTCACAATCTATCCAATTTTCGGCGGAAGATTATGCTTCATCGACATAAGCCATAGCCGCGCATTCCCAGATGGAAATGGTTGGCATGGGCGGCATTGTAGTCCGGCCCCAGACCGTTACCGTAATAGCCGCAACTTGCCGACAGCAGCGCCTGTAGCCAGGGCTGCGTCTTTTCCGCTTTCCAGCCGTTGAGGACGGTAACACGCTGTCCGTTTGCCAGCCTGAAAGCGCTGATATCCAGCGCATCCGCCGTGGCATGTTCGCTGCGCCGCGCATCCGGGCGGCTGTAGATATTGCGGCAGGCGAAGCTGCCCAGATGTTCAATACGCGTAAGCTCGCTGCCGGTCCAGGTTTGGGTGAGCGGCCGGGCCTGCTGGCTGACAAACAGCGCCGAGCTTAACGCCAGCGGGCAACTGGCAATAAAGCTGCCGTTCAGGCTGACCGGGCCAAAATCGCGCACGCGCACCACGTTACTCAGCGGACACTCCCCGTCGCTGTCAGCGACAGCCTGGGTACGGATAAGCTGGCGTTGATTCGCCTGCGCTAACAGGTTTTCGCACGCCTGCGGCGTTAAGTGCCGGAGTTTAAACTGGGTTATTTTTCCAGGCGGATCGTCAAGCGTAAGCGGCACGAAAGGGTTGTAATGCGGCGGCAACCAGCGGTAGCCCACCGTGGCGATCCCGGCAATAACAATAAGAATAAGCAGACCTTTTCCTTTCACGCGCCCCCCTTCAACATCCCTCAAAACATTATGGCAGAAGGCCGCGAAACCCGCCGGGCATCGTGGTATGTTATTGGCTTTTCGTCAGACTGGAAGAGAGTGAGATGGCAAAGCAGCGCGTAGGTATTGTCTTTGGGGGAAAATCATCAGAGCACGAGGTGTCATTGCAATCGGCTAAAAATATCGTTGATGCGATTGATAAAAGCCGTTTTGACGTGGTGCTGCTGGGCATTGATAAACAGGGCCAGTGGCATGTTAACGATGCCAGCCAGTATCTGTTACACGCTGACGATCCGGCGCACATCGCCCTTAATCCTTCTGATATCAGCGTCGCAACGGTTCCAGGCGTGGCACAGGGACAGCTTATTGATGCCGGGAACGCGCAGGCGCTGGCACAGATTGACGTGGTGTTCCCTATCGTTCACGGCACGCTGGGCGAAGACGGGTCCCTGCAAGGCATGTTGCGGATGGCGAACCTGCCGTTTGTCGGCTCCGATGTGCTGGGTTCTGCCGCCTGCATGGATAAAGACGTCACAAAACGTCTGCTGCGCGACGCCGGTCTGAATATTGCACCGTTCGTCACGCTCACTCGCGCCAACCGCGATAAACACAGCTTCGCGCAGATCCAGGCGCAACTCGGCCTGCCGCTGTTCGTGAAACCGGCGAATCAGGGCTCGTCCGTCGGCGTCAGCAAAGTCACCAGCGAAGCACAGTTTAACGATGCCGTTCGTCTGGCCTTTGAGTTTGACCACAAGGTGGTGGTTGAGCAGGGAATTAACGGGCGCGAAATTGAGTGCGCCGTACTGGGTAACGACTTCCCGCAGGCGAGTACCTGTGGTGAAGTGGTACTGAATAGCGACTTCTACTCCTACGACACCAAATATATTGACGACAAAGGTGCCCAGGTTGTGGTTCCCGCCGCGCTCGATCCTGACGTTAACGACAAGATCCGGGCGATCGCCGTTGAAGCCTATCAGGCGCTGGGATGCAGTGGGATGGCGCGCGTCGATGTGTTTCTGACGGCGGATAACGAGGTGGTGATTAACGAAATCAACACCCTGCCGGGCTTTACCAATATCAGCATGTACCCGAAATTGTGGCAGGCCAGCGGAATAAGCTATCCGGAACTGATCACCCGCCTGATTGAACTGGCGCTGGAGCGTCACGCCGCTGACAGCGCCCTGAAAAGCTCTGTTAACTGACGGTTAGTCGGCTTTCTCTGCCGTCGTCTCATCGGGACGACGGCGGATAATGAATCCCGCCAGCCAGAAACTGATTACCCATGTCACCAGCCCAACCGCATAGGTTTGCCAGCCCTTCGCTTCAAATCCCAGCAGCCCGACAACACCGTTGAGTATAAAGATCAGCCCGATCGCAAAGGCGTAGTAATGCCAGTCACGGCGTAGTTTGGAAGTGAGCTTCATGACAACTCCGGCAGAAAAAAAACTATCCTCTCACAGTTTGATAAAGCCGTCTGTGGCGGATACGTAAATTCTGAAAAGCAGCGTAGTTTCACTTATGTTATCAATTTGTGACGTGATGCAGAAATCGACAATCCAGGAGAAATCCTGAGCCGAATTTCCCACGATTCTGATATTGACAAATGCTATGACCTGTCACACTCACCCTGTACGACGCGTATTAAAACAGAGTGATATTTTCGGGAGGTCTTATGGCAGACTTTACATTGTCGAAACCGATTTTTGGCGGAAAACAACCAAAAACCTCCACGGCGGGGAATATTGCCTATGCCCTGTTTGTTCTGTTTTGTTTCTGGGCAGGAACCCAACTGCTGAATATGCTGGTGCATGCCCCTGGCGTGTATGAGCATCTGATGCAGGTGCAGGATACCGGCCGCCCGCGCGTTGAAATCGGTTTAGGCGTGAGCACCGTATTCGGGCTCATTCCCTTCCTCGCGGGCAGCATGGTTCTGGGCGTGATTGCGCTCGTGCTGCGCTGGCGCAACCGCCACTGATTACAGTCCCATACAGCGAGCCCGACGATCGTCCACGCGTTTTGCGAACCATGCGGTCGTCAGGTTACGCGTGATCTTCGGGCTTTCAAGCTGAATGCCTGGCAGAATGGCTCTGGGTAGTGCCTTTCCACTTTTCT
The DNA here is from genome assembly GCF_020224095.1 of Enterobacter sp. CCUG 70166. Taxonomy (NCBI): domain Bacteria; kingdom Pseudomonadati; phylum Pseudomonadota; class Gammaproteobacteria; order Enterobacterales; family Enterobacteriaceae; genus Enterobacter; species Enterobacter sp. CCUG 70166. Next base: position 95,678 of record NZ_NRIQ01000003.1, on the reverse strand, counting down.
TCTCTGCAAGCGCGAAAACCTGCTTATACAGATCCGTTTTCTCAAACGCCAGGCTGTCACCCTTCTCCAGCTGTCGGCGAATGTCACTGTTGCTCATCTCCAGTTTCGTCGAAAGTTTTCGCACTGCCCGTTCGGTGGACCCTGCCTCGCTGCTGCCGTATGCAATGAGATCGCCATCCAAAGCGAGCTTCACACCGCTGGCGCGGCTTACCGCATTCTGGAAGGCTGCATTTCGGCTGGCATACCAGCCCGCGTTAAAGTCGGCAAAACGATACAGCGGTTTATCGTAGTTGGCCGGATAATTCAGCAGGTGATACGTCCCAAACCACAGCCCACCGCGCAGGGAGAAGACTTCCTGACGCACCGTACCGTCGATATCCCACGGATAGCCGTCGGTATGCTTTTCCGCAAATGCGATGCTTACCTGCATCGGACCGCCGGTATGTACCGGATTCAGCGAGCCAAACAGCTTCTGCCCCATCGGAACCATATTGATGAAATCATCGAAAATGGCGCTGAGCTGCCTCTCGGTTTTCACCGTATCCAGCCGTTCGCTGTAGCTTTTCCCGTTTGGCGAGGTGATTTTAAGGGCGGTATGTACCAGGAAAACCGGGATATGCATCGATTCGGCCCGGCGGTCGATCTCCTTCCAGGCGATTTTGTTCAGGCCAGGCACAACAGGATCTGACTGATACATCGATTCCTGCTGCGCCACCGCCAGTACAGAGCAGATGTTCTCCTCGGTAGGCGCGATCTTCTGACTTTTGAAGGTCGTTGCCAGCGCATCAGCCCACTCACTGCGATCCTTCACGCTGGCGGGCATTTTTTGCCGCACCACGCTCGCCACATCAACGGGCTTCTCCCCTTCTTTGAGCGGGGTAGCCCCTTTCTCGGCACAGCCCGCCAGCACGACGGCGGCGAGTAACGTCAGTGGTAATGCACGTGGTACGGCAAATGGCATAGCAATTCCTTTTTAACCTAATGTATGGGTGACTTCCTGCAAATCCTTATCGTCCAGCTCACGCTCGAAACTGCGTAAACGTTTGTAGATGGACATCAGCTCCACCAGCGTAGTCCAGGAGCTAATCAGGTACTGGAACGAACCGCGAACCTGACCAAAAACGTTGGTGATCTGGGTCATCAGACCGAGCGTAATCGTACCCGCAACGATGGACGGGAACAGCAGGAACAACCCGAAAACGTTATCAACCTGAAGATAAAGGATGCGCGCGATATTGAAATACATGTAATGGAAATAGAGGCGGAAGTAATTACGACGTACGGCGCCAAACAGCTCACGCACGGTAGGCGGTGACGCACGGTTGGGATCGTCTTCACCATACACCAGCTCTTTACGGTAGGCCGCTTCCACGCGCTGGTTTTTAAATTCCAGCCCCGGCAGCTTGATCCCCACCACTGCCAGCAGTCCCGTTCCCATCAGCGACCAGACAATCGCGGCAATGACCAGGCCGTACGGCAGATGGCCGACAATCGGCAGTTCCGGAACGTGGGATGAGAGCGTCACCAGCACCGGCAGGAAGGCGATCAGCGTCATGATGGCATTAATAAAGCTCACGCCCATATCTTCGAGTGTAGAGGCAAAACGCATGGTGTCTTCCTGCACACGCTGTGCGGCACCTTCGATATGACGCAGGTGCTGCCAGTGCGCCATATAGTGTTCGTTCATCGCGGTACGCCAGCGGAACACATAGTGACTGACGAAAAAGTTATTCATCACGCCGATCACCACGGCGATGAGGGCGATGCCGAGGAAGATCCCCACCTCATGGTAGAACTGGTTAATGGTCACTTTATGCGGCGAACTCAGCGCCGTCTGGATCAGATCGTAAAACGGCGCATACCAGGCGTTGACCGCCACGCCCACTTCCACCAGGAACCAGGTGACAAAGATGATTAACGACGTGCCGAGAATCGACCAGTATTGCCAGCGGTGAGGCGAATAGATAAACCAGAACATGGCAAAAAGCCCCACGCAGAGCATGTAATAAGCGTAGAAAAGCAGATAGCTCATGGACCAGAAGCGCGCAGCGCTAATGGGAATGTCGCCCGTTGCCCCCGTAAGACGGGTCAGCCACGCGCCGCCACCGGCCTGCCAGAAAATGACAGCCAGCAGTGCCCAAATAAATGCCGACAGGAAAAAGGGCCCCGGCTTTGGGAAAAAAGACTTAAACATTGTGCTTCCTTCTTGTTGTTATGGCTGTTGCTGTGTTTAACATATCGCCACACGAAACCTTGCCTGGGCCAGCCTCCCGGCTCAGGCAAAAAAGTCAGACCTGCGGGTGAATTATTAGTTCGCTTTCCAGTTTTCAAGAATTGTTTCGGTGCGTTTCACCGAAGGCGGGTTGGCAGGGGCGATGAAGTTACGCCAGACATCGTTATAGTGCGCGATCAGAACCTGGGCATCGGCCGCTGGACGATTGGCCGTGGTGTGGGCATCCTCCGCAACCGTGATGTGGTAGCCCCGGCTGACACCGTTTTTAAAGGTGGCATCGACACAATAATCCGTCGCGCAGCCGCAGATAATAAATTCATCGATCTCCTGTTCGCGCAACAGTGCCTCGAGCGAAGTGTTATAGAAGGCATCGCAAGCGGTCTTCGTGACGTAAAACGCCCCTGCCGGCTGGTTGAGATCGGGCAGCAATGCAAACCCTTCGCTCCCCTCCTCTAGCCCGCCAGCTTCAGTATGCTGTATGAAAATAACGGCCTCAGCAGCCTGGGTAAGCTGATTGATCAGTGAGACACATTTCTCACTCTGATGGCGCGGCGTCTTAAACACCCCATTCTGCATATCAACCACCAAAACCACACGCTTTTCAGACATACCGTTCTCCGCAATAATGAATGTAACTGGTGACTATCATAAGCCCGATGTCACAAAATGGGAGTCTGGCCGTAAGTAAATTGTGCAAATTTACCCACGGTTACGTTTTTCTCGCTATCGTTATGCAAATCGGACGATTGCCCGACGCCGATTAGTAGTATAACTACCCGTAACTCTCCTTATTCACTGGATGGATGCTTTTCGTTGAAACGTTGTCTGCTCTCTTTCGCCGCGCTGTGTGCGGTGAGCCTGTCCACCGCCCAGGCAGCACAGCCTCTGACGGCACCGGTTCTGGCCTCTGACATTGCCGATCGCTATGCGAACCTTATTTATTACGGCAGTGGTGCGACGGGAATGGCGCTGGTCGTGATCGACGGTAACCAGCGGGTGTTTCGCAGCTTCGGTGAAACACGACCGGGAAATAACGTTCGCCCGCAGCTGGATTCCGTTATCCGTGTCGCGTCGATAACCAAGCTGATGACCAGCGAAATGCTGGTGAAATTGCTCGATCAAGGCGTGGTAAAACTCGACGATCCGCTCAGCAAATATGCGCCACCCGGCGCTCGCGTTCCGACATATCAGGGAACGCCGATCAGGCTGGTGAACCTGGCGACCCATACCAGCGCCCTGCCGCGAGAACAGCCCGGTGGCGCTGCGCATCGCCCTGTCTTTGTATGGCCAACTCGCGAACAACGCTGGAACTACCTGAGCACCGCAACGCTGAAATCGGCTCCGGGTTCTCAGGCTGGCTATTCTAACCTGGCGTTTGATCTGCTGGCCGACGCGTTAGCAACGGCATCAGGTAAGCCTTACCCTCAGCTGTTTGAAGAGCAAATCACGCGTCCGCTCGGGATGAAAGATACTACTTACACCCCCTCCCCGGACCAGTGCAAGCGTCTGATGGTGGCGGAAAAAGGGGCCAGCCCGTGTAATAACACGCTGGCAGCCATTGGCAGCGGTGGGGTTTACTCTACGCCTGGCGACATGATGCGCTGGATGCAACAGTTCCTCTCATCGGATTTTTACGCGCGCAGTAATCAGGCCGACCGAATGCAGACGCTCATCTACCAGCGTGCTCAGTTACGTCGCGTCATTGGTATGGATGTTCCCGGTAAAGCCGATGCCCTCGGCATGGGCTGGGTATATATGGCGCCAAAAGATGGTCGCCCGGGTATTATTCAAAAAACTGGTGGGGGTGGCGGATTCATCACCTACATGGCGATGATTCCGCAATCAAACGTGGGCGCTTTTGTGGTGGTCACCCGGTCACCGAACACCCGCTTCGTGAATATGAGTGATGGCGTAAATAACCTTGTAGCCGAGCTGAGCGCCAATAAAGCGCAGGTACTTACGGCCGCTAACTGAGCTTAATAGTCCGTGGGCAAACGGTTGATACTGATCAGTTTGCCCCGGCTCATATTGATGTAGTTCCCCTGACGCAGCGCCGCCAGAACCTCCGCAACCACCGAACGTGATATACGCGTGCTACGCTGAATATGATTCATCACACCAATTTTTGAGCGTAGCGCGTCATCCCACTCGGCCATATTGATTAGCATCGCCCGAATTTGGCTATACGAATTATTTCCGACCAGCTGGATATCACGTTTTCCCAGTAAATGATTTAGCCATGAAAGCCAGCAGAATGCTTCTTGCCAGAGTTGTGCTTCTTGAATAATTTCGCATGCAGTAGAGGCTGGCAAATAAAATCCGGTACAAGGTGTTTGTGCCATCAGGGAATATTCAAGATAGCTGTCATTAATCCATGCACTTAATCCATGAATATAGGGTGCCCGTGCAATACCCACGAGTAATTCATCTGATTTACGGTGAACGACTGTCAGGCCGGATTGTATTACAAATGTCAATGGTTCATCATCATTATTGCCGGTAGTTATAAATTGTTGTGGTTCCGTTTTAAATGGGGTACCGGCGACTTCCAGACACTTTATGAGCCGGCTTAATTCAGAAAGTGGTTTCGCATTAACGTTCATGCATACCTCAAGTCATCTGTATATGTCGGTTCTTTATTATTTTTAAAGCACATAAAAAAGCGGGGGCAAAATCCCCCGCGTTTTTTTCTTACCAGGTATATTTCACACCCAGGTTTGCTCCCCAATTCTGGTCAACGTCGCCGCCGCCCAGATAAGTCGCATCAGTGTAAGCACTGAAGTTTTTCGTGAAGCTGAACTGAGTGCCCAGTCCCACGCGAACCGCAGAGCCTTCCACGCCGTTGTCAATGCTGTCATTGTTGATATCAGCATTGTTGTCGGCATCGTCATACACGTAAGCCAGCTGGAAGTAAGGGGTTAATGCCTGCTCGCCACCGTAGTTGAAGGTATAACCTGCATCCACGCCGAGCTCATAACGCATACTGTCGTAAGACTGGCCATCGATACGCATGTCGTTGCTTAACTGATAGTCATCACCGGACTGGAACAGGCCAGAGATCGCCGCGTAAGGCGTGACGTAGCCAGACAGGTTTGGTTTCCAGTCATAGCCCAGTTTCATCCCGAAACCAACGGCGTCAGTCGTGGTATTACCGTCAACATACTGACCGTTGCTCATGGTAGCAGAGAGGTCGTTGTTGAAGCGGGTGTAGCTCATGGAGCTGTCGAGGAAGATGTCGTTCATGAACTTCGCCGACGCGTAGATCATCGCAGTCTGGCTGTCCTGATCGACCTGACCAGTACGATCGCTGATATCACCCTTCGCGAAACCAGCCGCACCACCGACAATCCACTTCGCGTTATTACCGTCGATCTGAGTATCCAGACCCACCATAATGCCGCTTACGTCCTGATCGTAGCTAACGGTGCCATTATCCGCGTCAAAGTTGCCGCCAAAATAGCTCACCCATGCGCCGCCGTTATCTGCCAGGCCATGACGGCTGTTGGTCAGACGGGTACCCACGGTATCCTGTTGCAGATTCCAGATGTTGGTATTAGCAGAAGGAATGCTCAGCGCCATGTTGGCGTAGTCAGTCAGCTCTTCCTGCTGGAGAACAACGGTGTCACCCTTCTGCTGCGCCTGATAGGTGTATGCACCTAAATCAGCTTTGTTTGCCGCAGTAAAGCTGGCAGCGGTATCCGCGTTATTGTCATAGACGCGAATGATCTCTTTGTTTTTGTAGTCAGCTACGGAGCCTGCACCGGTCGCATCGTCGATGCGCACTTTATAGTTACCGGCAACGTCACCGTTCACCGCCAGATGGCCGTCAGAGTTCAGCGCGACAACACCATAGTCGTAGTCCGCTTTATGGCTATCGTTGGTGATATAGCGTGCGTTGTTCAGGTCGCTGTTCAGCACATAATCGCGGCTGGCAACGTTGAGCACACCGCCATCGGTCAGCACCATATTGTGCGTATCAACCTGACCCAGACCCAGCGCCAGCTCTGCACCGTTGTCTACAGTAATGGTGTTGGCATACAGTTCTGCCGTCTCTTCAGTCAGTGCCGCACGGCTGTAGCTATCCAGATACAGACTGTCGGTTGCCACGGCACCGCTGTCGCCAATATTCAAGGTCGAAGCATTGGTCAGGGTGATGGAATCTGCCAGCAGGCCGGAGTTTTCAACATTGACCTGAGACTGGTTGTTCACCGTCAGTGCATCGATGTTGGAGATCTTGCGGGTATCCCACTCGGAACCGTTATCCAGCGCCACGTTGAACAGGCCGCTCTGATACACCTCTTCACCGGCAACGTGACCGTTGCTGTCAAAGGTAGAATCAGGCCAGATGCTATTCGGGGACAATGCGTGCCAGTCTACGTTGCTGTAGCCCTGGCCATACATCTGCGCAGTGCCGATAGCTTCAACGCTGGACTGCGCTGCACCCACCCACTTACTGCCGTTGGTCAGCGTGACATCCAGTTTATCGGTACCATCCCAGCCGTTGGTGGTTGGGTTATAGACGCCATCTTCTGTGGTATCCGTTGCCGGATCGCCATTCTCGTAGAAGTTGTTATCAAAGGTGCTGGAGAAAAGAATGTCACCCGTAACGGTAGAGTGATCGAAGGTAGCGGTGGTCTGCATGGCGTTATCAGACGCACTGGCAGCAACGATCAGCGCCGCATCATCCGCAGCCGTGGCGTTGGTTTCACCGTAGTCGCTTGGCTTCGCCGTTTGACCGTAGAAGCCGCTGGTACCCAGATCGCTGTAAGCGCCAGAGGTCAGCACAGAGTCTTTCACCACCAGCGTATCGGTAAAGATATTGCTGCTGTTAGCAACGCCTTCAACACCGTCGTATGGCGTGTTATCAAGCTCCTGATAACCCTGCGTCAGCGTGATGCCCGCGATGTGGGAATTGTTCTGAATAACGATATCAGACTCAACATCCAGGGTGATGGCGTTACCCAGACCATAGGTGTCCAGATAATGCGTTTCAGTGGTATCGCCATTAACGACATCATACGCATAATGCTCGTAGGTATCGTTGATGGTGGAGTTATCAACAGTCAGGCTAAAACGATCGTACTGGGTATGCGTAGTGCCGTCAGTATCCACGCCTTCTGCACACGTCGTGGTCATACACTCTGACGTGATCATGCCGTTAATGGTGCTGTTAGAAATACTCAACGCGTTCGCACGGCCATTGACACCATCATCCAGATAGTATGTCGAAATAACTCCGTTTACGGTTGATTTATTGATGACTGGATAAATGTCACCATCATGTGTGGCATCTGAATAATCCCAGTCAGCATAACCATAATACCAGGGCGTGGACGCAGTATTGTCATATCCAAAAGTATTATATGTCGTGCCGGATATATCTTTCGCATTGGCCTGAGAAGCGATAGCCACTGTGCAGGCTAATGCAAGTTGTGATACAACCAGTTTCTTTTTCCATGTTTGCATTGGGTCATCCCTCCTCAGGGACGTAAGCAAGTTTGTCCATCAAATCATTTGGCAACGTTTAATTGCGGAAGGAATTATGCAGTTTCACTTCGAAAAGGTTCAATGAATGATTCCATTAAGTCCGTATTCAGACAAATAAGCTTATAAACCCAGGACAATATCAATCATTATGAATAAATATTATAAATTCAACTGATTGCAAACTTCTTTAGTTGCTTCGATACATATAATAAAAAGCAATAAATCATTTATATTTATAATCCCAAACCAATATAGAAGCCTCACCAATATCACATACCACTCTGGACACCATAATAAGATTTATAATATATACAAAAAACATGTAGCGTATATTAATCGATTTCGAAAATCTAAAAGACAACTTTAGTAAAACACCACTCTCCGCTTTCAGGTACACTAAGCCTCTTTGTTCCACAAACATCAGGCATACCATGACCGATTTAATTGCTCGTCCCCGTCGCCTGCGCAAGTCACCCGCACTGCGCGCCATGTTTGAAGAGACAACACTGACCTTAAACGATCTGGTGTTGCCGATTTTTGTTGAAGAAGAGATCGATGACTACAAAGCCATCGACGCGATGCCGGGCGTGATGCGCATTCCTGAAAAGCATCTGGCCCGCGAGATCGAACGCATTGCGAATGCGGGCATCCGCTCGGTGATGACGTTCGGTATCTCCCACCACACTGACGCAACCGGCAGTGATGCATGGAAAGAAGACGGCCTCGTGGCACGCATGTCGCGCATCTGCAAAGAGAGTGTGCCGGAGATGATCGTCATGTCCGATACCTGCTTCTGCGAATACACCTCTCATGGCCACTGCGGTGTGCTGTGCGATCACGGAGTGGACAACGATGCAACCCTGCTGAATCTGGGCAAGCAGGCGGTGGTTGCCGCCGCCGCGGGTGCGGATTTCATTGCACCTTCTGCGGCAATGGATGGTCAGGTTCAGGCTATTCGTCATGCGCTGGATGCGGCAGGCTTTACCGACACCGCCATCATGTCCTACTCCACCAAATTCGCCTCCTCCTTCTACGGCCCGTTCCGTGAAGCGGCGGGCACGGCGCTGAAGGGCGATCGTAAAACCTATCAGATGAACCCGCTGAACCGCCGCGAAGCGATTCGTGAATCTCTGCTCGATGAAGCACAGGGCGCAGACTGTCTGATGGTGAAACCGGCCGGCGCGTATCTGGATATCCTGCGCGACATTCGCGAACGCACCGAACTGCCTCTGGGCGCATACCAGGTGAGCGGCGAGTACGCGATGATCAAATTCGCCGCGCAGGCGGGTGCCATCGACGAAGAGAAAGTGATCCTCGAAAGCCTGGGGGCGATCAAACGCGCGGGCGCGGATCTGATCTTCAGCTACTTCGCGCTGGATCTGGCTGAGAAGAAAATTCTGCGTTAATCCGCTTTAGCGCCGGGTGGCTTCGCCATACCCGGCCTACTCTCTGCGCGAATCTTCACCAAACTGCAATACAACCGACATCTCCTCCTTCTACTGTCTGGGCAAGACGGCAGGAGGAGTGATCAATGTTTAGTCTCGACAGCGTTCTTGATGACCTTTGGCCTCAGGCGAGGCCCGCACCCTGGCAAAAAAGTCTGTTAAAAAGACTGCTCCACGAAGACGAATTTCAGCAGTTTGCCGCCAGCCACCGTCACCTGAAAGGGCTGGATATGGTAGAGCAGGTTCTGGAACACCTTGAAATTCTCTGCACCATTTCCGCCCGAGACCTCGAACAAATCCCCGAACACGGCCCACTCATTGTGATAGCGAACCACCCGACGGGCACCCTGGATGGGCTGGCGCTACTGTATGCCGTTTCGCGCGTGCGCCGGGACGTCAAGGTTGTCACCAACCGGATGCTGTCTCACCTTGAGCCCCTCAGCTCGTTGTTTATCCCCGTGGACAATATGGGCGGCAGAACCGCAAAAGCATCTCTGGTGCAGATGGAGCAGCACCTGCAAAACGCCGGCGTGCTGATCTTCTTCCCGGCGGGCGAAGTCTCCCGCCCAACGCGTAAAGGCATCCGCGATAAAAAGTGGCATCCGGGCTTTATCAAGCTGGCCAGCAAACTACGGGTACCGCTGCTACCGGTACATATTCAGGCCCACAACAGCCTGCTGTTTTATGCCAGCACCCTGGTATCGCCGACGGTATCCCTGCTGCTGCTGATGCAACAGATGTTTCGCCGCCGTCACAGCCAGCTGCCGATCAAAATCGGCCAGCAGATTGCCTGGAATGATCGGTTTAGCTCTACCCTTTCATCGCGTGAGATGGCCGAGCAGTGCCGTCAGCACGTGATACGACTTGGCAAGGGATTGCCTGGCGTCTTTAAAACCCAGTGCGCCATTGCCCGCCCGGAAGACAGGGCCACGCTGAAGCGGGAGCTGGCGCAGGCCGAATGTCTGGGCAAAACCAGCGATGGTAAAACCATCTATTTGTGGCAGCGCAACGGGCAGGAAGAGGCGCCTCTGCTGCGCGAGCTGGGGCGACTGCGCGAGATTGCCTTTCGCGCCGTGGAGGAAGGCAGCGGAAAGCGCCGGGATACCGACAGCTACGATGATGACTATCTGCATCTTATTCTGTGGGATGATGATGACCTCGAGATTGTCGGCGCGTACCGCTTTATGCCAACGGCCATGCAGGTGGAAAAGTGCGGCGTCGAGGGATTGTACAGTTACAGCCTGTTCCACTACGACGAAAAAATGCAGGACATACTGGAGCACGGCATTGAGCTGGGGCGCAGCTTTATACAGCCGCGCTACTGGGGACGTCGCGGTCTGGACTACCTGTGGTCAGGCATTGGCGCCTATCTGGCGCGCTATCCACATTACCGTTACCTGTTTGGTCCGGTGTCCATCTCCGGCGGCTTACCGCCTGCCGCCCGGGATCTGCTGGTCGCGTTTTATCGTCTCTGGTTTCCGGCCAGCCACGCGTTAGCCGCCTCGCGTCAACCCTACCCGGCGTCACTCCCGGACGTGCTGGCGCAATTTAGCGGGGTGGATTACGTGGATGACCTGACAAAGCTCAAATCCCTGCTCGGCAATCTGGGCTGCGGTATTCCGCCGCTTTATAAACAATATTCCGAGCTATGCGAGCCAGGCGGCGTGCAGTTTATCGATTTCGGCAGCGATCCGGCGTTCAATAACTGTATCGACGGGCTGGTGCTGGTGGATCTGTGTTATCTGAAGGCGAACCGCTATCAGCGGTATATAGAGGCGCACTTAATACCCTCACCCCTGCCCTCTCCCTAAAAGGGAGAGGGTGAAAACCGCACCGGTCAGCCCCCTCGCCCCTTTGGGGAGAGGGTGAAAACCGCACCGGTCAGCCCCCTCGCCCCTTTGGGGAGAGGGTTAGGGTGAGGGGCTCAAACCGCACGGTAGAACGGCTTATCCCCCAAAATCGTCGCCCGCTGCATAATCCTTCGCTGCGGCAGGTAATCCGCATTGGCGTAATGCTGCGTGACGCGGTTATCCCAAATCGCCAGATCGTTCTCCTGCCAGCGCCAGCGCACCTGAAACTCCGGCTTCGTGATATGCGCAAACAGGAAACTGAGCAGCGCCTCGCTCTCTTTTTCCGTTACGTCCACAATGCGCGAGGTAAACCCTTCGTTCACAAACAGCGCCTGCTTGCCGGTCACCGGATGGGTACGCACCACCGGGTGCAACAGCGGCGGATGCTTTGCAACCGCATCCAGCCAGCGCTGGTGCTCCTCTTCCGTTTTACGGTACTTATACTCCTGGAACGATTTTTTAAAATCATGCTCCGCCCGCAGGCCACTTAGCAAGGTCTGGAACGGCGCGGAGAGCGCCTCAAACGCCGCAATGCCGCTCGCCCACAGCGTATCGCCGCCGGTCTCTGGCAGTAGTTTTGCTGCCAGAATCGCCCCGGCTGGCGGTGTGTCGATAAAGGTAACATCCGTATGCCAGTTGTCATTATCGGGCGGGTTATCGTTATGAGTGTCCAGCACGATAATTTCCTCCACCCCTTCCGCATGCGGGTAGACCGGGTGGATATGCAGGTCGCCAAAACGCAGGGCCAGCGCGCGCTGCTGTTGCGGGGTGATGGCCTGATCGCGCAGGAACACCACCTGATGGCGCAGCACCGCGTGGTACAGCTGCTCAAACTGGTTATCGCTCAGCGGACGGGTTACGTCCAGGCCCGACACCTGCGCGCCAATGTACGGCCCCAGCGGGACAATCGTCAGACGTTCACTCATTGTATTTCTCCATGCCAGGGCGTCAGGCGACGCTGTAGCGTGCGCAGTCCCAGTTCTAATCCAAAGGCGATCGCGGCGATGACCGCGATCCCTGCCAGTACCACGTCAGTCGCCAGGAACTCTCCCGCCGACTGCACCATAAACCCAAGGCCGCGCGTGGCGGCAATCAGCTCTGCCGCCACCAGCGTTGACCAGCCCACCCCAAGGCCGATGCGCAACCCGGTCAATATCTCCGGCAGCGCACCTGGTAAAATGACGAACAGCAGTACCTGCGCGCGGCTGGCGCCGAGCGACTGCGCCGCACGTATGCGTACCTGCTGCGCACTCTTTACGCCAGCCAGGGCCGACATTGCTACCGGCGCAAAAATAGCCAGATATATCAGTAAGATCTTTGACGTCTCGCCGATGCCAAACCAGATCACCATCAGGGGCAGATAAGCCAGCGGCGGTACGGGACGGTAAAGCTCTATCAGCGGGTCGAGAATGCCGCGCACCGTCGGGCTCAGTCCCATCGCAATCCCCACCGGAACGCCAATAATGACCGCCGCCAGCAGCGCCACCAGAATACGCGTCAGACTGGCGCCTAAATGCTGCCAGAGGGTGGCATCCATAAAGCCCTGCGGTCCGGCGATGGCGATCAGTTTTTCCAGAACCTGGCCTGGCGGGGGCAGAAACAGCGGGCTGATCCACTGCTGCGCGGCAACCGCCCACCATACCGCCAGCAGCACCACCAGCGTGCTGAGGCTTAAGGTGAGCTGGCGAGAGAACGGCCAGCGTAAGGCACGGCGCGTCCGCCGCGTTTTTTCACTGAAGACAATGCTCATGAGAACGCCTCCCGCTGTTCAAACACACGGCTCAGGATGTATTCCCGTTTTTCGATAAATAGCGGGTCTGATTTAATGCTGCGTACTGGCTCTCCCGCCACATAGCGCCGGGCAAACTCAAGCGGCAGACGCTCCAGCACGCGTCCCGGTCCCGGTGAGAGCAGCACCAGCTCCGTCGCCATAAACACGGCCTCTTCGATATCGTGGGTGATTAACAGCACCTGCTTGCCGGTTTCGTGCCACAGGCGCAGCAGCAGGGTTTGCATCTGCTCACGGGTAAAGGCATCCAGCGCCCCGAAAGGTTCGTCCAGCAACAGCAGCTGAGGGTTAGCCGCCAGCGCACGGGCAATCCCGACGCGCTGACGCTGCCCGCCTGAAAGCTGCCAGATAAAGCGTTTTTCAGCCCCCTCCAGCCCGACCTTTTTCAACATGTCGCGCGCCGTATTCAGACGCTGTTCACGCGCTACGCCGGCCAGTTGCAGACCAAACGCAACGTTTTCCTGCACGTTTCGCCACGGAAGTAGCCCTTCGTTCTGGAAGACCACGCCGCGCTCTGCGCCCGGCCCCGTTACCCGTTTTCCTTCGAGTTGGATCGTGCCGTGCTGATACGGTACAAACCCGGCGATCAGGTTCAGCAGCGTCGTTTTCCCGCAGCCGGACGGCCCCAGTACGACCAGCAGTTCACCGCTGTCCAGCGTCAGGTTGATCTCTTTCAGGGCGGGTTTGCCGCCGTAATCGGCAGACAGGTTTGTAATGTTCAGCATCGCAGCCCCCTTATTTCACAAAGCGGTCGGTCACGAACCGGCTGTAATCCGCTGCCACCGCAGGCACTTTGCCCTGCTCTTTCAGGAACGTCGCAGTGTCGACAATCGCTTTGCTCACCGGCCCGTTCAGCTGCTGGACCTGCTGCGCAGGTGTCAGATAGGTGTTGCCTTTCACCAGCCCCGGCACGTCAGCTTCCGGCACGCCGCTCAGACGTGAGAGTTTCTCCAGGTTGGCGGGCTGTTTCAGCCATTCATCCGGGTTGCTGATGTAAGGCTGCTGGGCCTCGATGGCGCTTTTGGCGAAGGCTTTCACCACTTCAGGGTGTTTTTCGGCAAAGTCCTTACGAACGACCCAGACATCAAGTGTTGGCGCCCCCCATTGCCCCACTTTTTCGGAGTCGGTCAGCACGGTGCCGTCTTTTTCCAGCTCGTTGACGGCGGGCGCCCAGACGTATGCTCCGTCAATGTCGCCACGCTGCCAGGCGGCAATAATCGCTGGAGGTTGCAGGTTGATGATCTGCACCTGGCCCGGCTTAATGCCCCAGTGTTTCAGCGCTGCCAGCAGGCTGTAATGCGTGGTGGAGATAAACGGCACCGCGATGCGTTTGCCAATCAAATCTTCGGGTTTCGTGATGCTTTTCTTCACCACCAGCGCTTCGGAATTTCCGAGCTGCGATGCCAGCAGGAAGACTTCAATCGGCACCTGCTGGCTGGCGGCAACGGCCAGCGGGCTGGAACCCAGGTTGCCAATCTGCACGTCGCCCGAGGCTAACGCCCGCACAATTGCCGCGCCGCTGTCGAACTTGCGCCAGTCGACATTCGCCCCGCTCGCTTTGGCGAAGGTGTTATCCGCCTGCGCGACTTTCGCCGGTTCCGCGGAAGTCTGATACGCCACGGTGACGTCCACCGCCTGCGCCTGAAATGCCCACAGCGCCAGTGCACCAAGTAACGTGATTCGCGATGAAATTGCCATACCGTCTGCTCCCCTTGTTGTTATAAGGGCAGTATTTCCGGCGTGGGATTTTTGATAAAGGAATAAAAAAGAATCGCTAATGACGATTCGTTTTTAGAAAAAAAGCGGGAAAGGATAGTGAATTTTGTGCGGTTGTTTCGCAGGGTGGCGCTGCGCTTACCCGGCCTACGGTTCGTGCAATTTGTAGGCCGGGTAAGGCGCAACCGCCGCCCGGCAAAGGCCTCAGCGCTGAACCGTCAGCGCAGCAATATCCTGCGGCGTGGTCCGACAGCAGCCGCCAATCAGCTTCGCGCCTGCTTCCAGCCACTGCGGTAAATACCCCGCCAGCGTCACGCACGTTTCACCGTGGTGATGCCAGGTTTTACTCACCGCATCGTAATGCTCGCCGGAGTTCGGATAGACCACCAGGGGCAGCGACGTCAGGCTGTGCAGATGCGTCAGCGCCGCCGTGGTGTTTTCCAGCGCGATACAGTTAATCCCCAGCGCGACAACCTGCGGGTAGCTTTCCAGCGCAGAAACAACATCCCGCAGCGGCGTTCCGTCGCTCAGGTGCCCACTGTCACGCAGGGTAAATGAGAACCATGCCCGGGCGCGCGGATACGCCGTCAGCAACGCCGCCAGCGCCTTAATCTCAGTGAACGAAGGCAGCGTTTCACAGGCCAGGAGGTCCGCGCCCGCATCCAACAGCGCCTCTACACGCGGGCGGTGGAAGGCGGTAAATTCTTCAGCGCTACGCACGTAATCGCCGCGATACTCGGAACCATCGGCCAGATACGCGCCGTAAGGGCCCACAGATCCCGCCACCAGCAAAGTGCCTGCATTTGCGTTCTCAGCCAGGTACGCTTCGCGCGCTTTGCGTGCCAGCTCTACGCTTTTGCCGATCAGCGTCCGGGATTGCGACTCGTCCAGCCCGCGAGCGGCAAAGCCTGCGGGTGTCGCCTGATAGCTGGCGGTGATCGCCACCTGTGCCCCCGCGCGGTAGTAGTCGAGGTGTACGTCGCGGATCAGCTCCGGATTTTCCATCAGCACTTTGGCCGACCAGAGACTGTCGGCAAGGTTACAACCGCGCGCTTCCAGCTCCGTTGCCATCGCCCCATCCAGCACGACAAACGGCTGTTTTTCAAGGAGGGCGGTAAGCGGATTATTCTGCGACATGTTCAGGCTCCTGCGTGGTCAGATTTCGGGTCAGGTAGTACGCACCATAACACAGGGCGACAAACGGAAGCCCGCAATAAAGGGCAATACGCTGGCTTGGGTCAAACCACAGGCCGACGCAGGCCACCAGGCAGAGGATAAAGCCAAGCACGGGCACCAGCGGATACCATGGCGCGCGATACTGCAACGCGGATAGCGGCTGGCCGGACTGCACGTGACGGCGACGAAACACGAAGTGCGACGCGCAAATGCTAATCCACACCGCCACCACCGCAAAACCGGAAATGGCTGACAGGGCCACAAACACCGTATCCGGCGCGACCACGCTGGAGAACAACGCCAGCACGCCGCCCAGCATGGAAACAGAAAGCGCCGTCAGCGGCACGCCGTTTTTGTTGACGCGGGCAAAGCAGCGCGGCAACGTTTTCTCGTTAGACAGAGACCACAGCATACGGCCAGAGGCGTACAGACCCGAGTTCGCCGCCGAGAGGATCGCCGTCAGGATCACGAAGTTAAAGATATCCGCCGCATACGGAATGCCGACCTTTTCAAACACCAGCACGAACGGACTTTTCTCCACGCCAGCCTGCTGCATCGGGATCAACGCCGCCAGCACAAACACGGTGCCAATAAAGAAGATGATGAGCCGGGCGATGGTGGTGCGAATAGCAACCGGAATAACCTTGTGTGGGTTTTCCGTTTCCCCTGCCGCGATGCCGATAAGCTCCGTTCCTGAGAAGGCAAAGTTGACCGCCACCATGGTCATCAGGATCGGCAGACCCCCGTGCGGGAACCAGCCTTCGGCGGTAATGTTGCTTAGTCCCGGCGCGGCAGAGCCATCCGCCATCGGGATAAAGCCAAAGATGGCCGCGCCGCCGAGAATAATAAAGGCGACGATGGTGATAACCTTGACCAGCGAGAACCAGAATTCTCCTTCCGCGAAAAAGCGCGTGGAAATCACGTTAAGACCAAAAATCACAGCGCAAAAGACAACGCACCACGTCCAGACGGGAACCTGTGGGAACCAGTACTGCATGCAGAACCCGGCCGCGGTAAAGCTCGATCCCAGCGCCACTGTCCACGTAAGCCAGTAGAGCCACGCCACGGTATACCCCGTCGCCGGGCCGAGATAGCGGGCGGCATAGACGTGAAACGCGCCGGTTTCCGGCATCGCCACGGAAAGTTCGCCCAGGCATTGCATGACCAGCCAGACCACCAGCGCACCGATAAGATATGCCAGCAGCGTGCCCGCCGCGCCGGTTGTCGAGATGATATATCCGGTATTGAAGAATAACCCTGTGCCGATAACGCCACCCAGCGAGAGCATAATCAGGTGGCGGGTTTTCATGGTGCGCTTAAGTTGCCCGTTTTGTTGTTCTGTTTGCATGTTACCTTCTAAACGTATGGACATCTAAACATCCAAAGAAGGAGTGTTATACCGCGTTTGTTAACAAAAAGCCACCCGGCGCGACTTCAGCGCAATTATTGGTAAATCCTTAAATCAGTTCTATAGTCGACACAGTTTCTTCTTCACCAGGACTCACTATGCGATTTAACGGACTGACCAAAGGTTTCTTTATTCTCATCCTGGCCCTTGTAACCTGGGCCTTCTTTGACGTGCTGTCTCCCTATTTCTCGGCGATTCTGTGGGCCGCGATCCTGACCATCATTTTCAACCCGGTGAAAAACAAACTGCGTACCGCGCTGGGCGATCGCAACGGGCTGGCTTCACTCCTCACACTCGGCATTATCTGCCTGATTGTGTTTATTCCGTTGATGGTGATCCTTTCCTCGCTCGCGGTGGAACTGAACATGGTCTACACCAGGCTGCAACAGAACAACACGCAGTTCCCGGAAGTGATCGCCGGTATCTTCAACCGCCTGCCGGACTGGGCCAGCGGCTTCCTGGCGGATCACAACCTGACCAACGCCGCGCAGATCCAGAAAAAACTCTCCGATGTCGCGTTACAGGGCGGGCAGTATCTGGCGGGCAGCGCGTTCCTGATTGGGAAAGGGACGTTCGGCTTTGCCATCAGCTTTGGCATTATGCTGTATCTGCTGTTTTTCTTGCTGAAAGACGGGCCGTATCTGGTGCGCCAGATCCTCGACTCGCTGCCGCTGTCTGACTTCGTCAAACAGCACCTGTTCGCTAAGTTTGTCGGCGTGTCGCGCGCCACGGTAAAAGGCACGGCGGTCGTGGCGGTGGTTCAGGGCACGCTTGGTGGTATTGCCTTTGCTATTGTCGGTATTGACGGCAGCGTATTGTGGGGCGCACTGATGGCATTTCTCTCCCTGGTGCCTGCCGTTGGGTCGGCCATCGTCTGGGTTCCCGCCGCCATCTTCCTGTTTGCCACTCACCAGCTGTGGCAGGGTCTGTTCATTGTGGGCTTCTTCGTCATTATCGTCGGGCTGGTGGACAACCTGTTGCGTCCGCTGCTGGTGGGCAAAGACACCAAAATGCCGGACTACCTGATACTGATCACCACGCTCGGCGGTATGGAGCTGTATGGCATTAACGGCTTTGTGATTGGGCCGCTGATTGCCGCTCTGTTTATCGCCTGCTGGAACCTCTTCTCCGGCCGCGACCACGCAGGCAACGCCGAGGAGCTGGACGCAGACTTTATCGAAGAGGGGAGAAATTCTCCGGATCTATAAAGAAACGCGTTCTGTGAGGCGGCCCTGTGCCGCCTTTTTTTTCGCGATAAATCAGAGGTTTTCTATAATCTGAAATGAACGCTCTTCCACATTTGTCGTAGAAGGATCCAACAGGTGCGAATCGCCACGATCACGAACTGGGCTTATGGTGTCACGGTGTGCCTGACCATTGCCTCCGGCATCGTCATGCTGATGGCTTCCCACGCCGATAACATCGAACGTGAAGCCGTTAAACAACGCCAGGTCTTCGATCAGCTGACGGAGGAGATCGAGACAGACACCTGGATGCTCTCCGATCTGGCGCGGCTTTACGTCATCCAAAAAGAGCCCGAGGTGCTTGAGAAATATCAGGCGAAAGAAGCCGAGCTGAAGAATATCGAACACACGCTGCGACAGCTCAAAAATACGGGGGCATCGGGCGAAGAGCTGGCGCTGCTGTACGACGGACTGAAAATTGTAGACGATCTCCAGGATGAACAGCAGGCAGCCATTGACGGCATCACCCGTGGCGAGGAACAGCAGGCCGTTTCGCTGCTGTTTGGTAAGAGCTATGAGCTGGAACTCGAACGGGCACACAACACTATCGAACGCTTTCGCATGCTGCTGGACAAGCGCATTATTGCCGACGTGCAGGCCGCAACCAAAACGTCCAAAACGCTTCGAACGGCCTCTGAGGTGATGGTCGGCCTGACCGCCCTGCTCTTCCTGTTTGTGATGGTTTTCATCCTCAAGCGCCGCGTACTCCGTCCGGTGGTGCGTCTGAGTGACGTAGTTCATCGTCTTGCATCGCAGGATTACGCCGTCGAAACGCCGAACTTTACCCAGGTTGATGAAATCGGTGATATGGCGCAGGCCATCCGCATCTTCCGTGAGAACGGGCTGGCAAGGCAGCGGCTGGAAAAAGAGCGCGATGCTGACTGGGCCATCCGCGAACTGCTGGCGCGAATGACCCAGCGGTTGCAGGGCTGTGAAAACTTTGCCGACGTGATGAATGTGGCGGAGCTGTTTGCACCCAATATTGCGCCGGGGGTTTCAGGGCGTCTGTATATTCTGGAACGCGAGCCGTGGCAGATGCGCTGTACGGCCGAATGGCTATCGCCAGAAGGGGATAAAAAGCCGTTCCATCCTGACGAATGCTGGGCCGTCCGGCGTGGTCAAAGCCATCCGCCAGTGAACGGCGAGCCGGATATCGGCTGTTATCATCTGCCCGAATCACAGGCGCAGCAATCGCTGTGCGTTCCCCTGATTGCTCAGGGCGAGGCGATTGGATTGCTCTCATTCCAGAACATCACGCCTGAAACCGCGCCGTCCCGCGCCTATCTGGAACTGATGGCCGAGGCGCTGGGACTGGCGCTGGCCAACCAGCGGCTGCGCGATGCGCTGCTGGAAAAAGCCCTGTTCGATCCCTTGACGGGGCTGCGTAACCGCCACCATCTGGAAGATACGTTACGTACTCAAATGAAGCAGGCCGTGCGTAACGAGGAGCCGGTAAGCTGCCTGATGATCGATATCGATCACTTCAAGAGCATTAATGACCGCTTTGGTCATGAGGCTGGCGATCTGGTGATCAAAAGCGTGGCAGCCATTATTCAACGGGCGGTACACGATAGCGGGCTGGCCTTCCGCTATGGGGGTGAAGAGTTTTTGGTGCTTCTTACCGGTGCAGATGAGGAAGAAGCGCACGCCGCTGCAACGGAGATCTACAACAGCGTGCATGCGCTTTCGCTGCGCTACGGGCTTTCGGAGATTGGCCCGGTGGATGTGTCGATCGGGATCGCCAGCTATCCGCAGCACGCCCAGAGCGATAATCTGCTGCGCGCGGCGGACGTCGCGTTGTACCGGGCGAAAGAGCTGGGCCGCTCGCGGATTGTCAGCTTTGGGATGCTGGAGGCGGGCTAAAGGGGTTATTCGAGCCTGAGGTTCAGGATCGCGCGATCGCCCAAAGCACCACCATACCCAGCGAATTACTCCGCTTTTCCACGTACAGGGTGCCATCGATTAAATAATATCCCTGAGGATAACAGATGCGGATCTCTCTCTTGAGTTCCGGCTCATAGACTTCCGCCCCCGAACAGCTATTTCTGCTGCCGGATTCATACCGGTAATGTTGGCTCCAGGCAGAGTATTCTCCGTTCAGTAGCCAGGCCGCGGTAAAGATGACGAAAATGGCAACCGGCAGGCTGAAGATGATGAGGCCGAGGTAAAGTTTGACAACGTCAACAAGGGTTTTGTCTTTAAACGCCCTCTTCGCGGCGAACATCACTATCGCCACCAGCGGCAGCAGCAATGTGACAGCCGCAAGATACTGTTCCCCCAGGGCCGTAAGAAATGTCACGCGATAAATCTCGATTGACCAGACAACAAAGCCAAATATCAACGCTAACCCGCCAACGATGAGTGGAATTAAAAAGGCATAGCTATCTTTTTTCATGATGGACGGTTCCTTGTCATGCGTCTGCGGTAAGAAGGTTAAGCATCGCTCGGGTGGCTGCCGACTGACGGCGTTTTTACATCCTGATTATGATGGATAAACGTGGGGAGAGATAAAATATATAAACTAGTAGGATAACTAAATTATAATTCTTATACTTATGTTAAAACGTGGAGGCTGAAATGCGATTAATCCTAATGCTGTGCTGCTTTTTAGTGCAAAGCGTCACCCTGGCTGGTGAGTTGCCAAAACCTGCTGGTAAACCCATTTTAACGATTTACGGTAATATCGAGAACACGAATGAAAGTGGAAAAGCCGTGTTTGATATCGCCAGCCTTGAAAAACTCGGTATGGTGAGCTTCCAGACATCATCCCCCTGGTATAATGGCCGCACAAAGTTTGAGGGTGTTCCAATGAGCAAACTCATGGATTATATTGGCGCAAAGGGTAACGTGGTTAATGTTATAGCGCTTAATGATTACGCGACAGCCATCCCGCTCAGCGACTTTAAAAAATATAATGCCATACTCGCTTTGAAGGTTAATGGTGAATATATGCGCATCCGAGATAAAGGTCCGGCATTCATTGTATATCCCTACGACAGTCTTCCTGAATTAAATAATCAGATATATTACTCGCGATCGGCATGGCAGGTCAGCAAAATGAAGATTGAATAGCAGTTCAGGAGAACATAATGAACAGGATACTGGTTGGTATCATTTTTTCTCTTTTTATCACGACTGGATATATTGCTTTTCTTGTTTACGATCGACAGCAGGAGCTCCAAAAACTGACTCATTACACGGAGTCATGGTCTGTCGCCCAACTGGTATCCGAATATTACCGCTTTGAATCATGGCTTGGTCTGTACGCAACCGATTCCGATGACGTTACGATAGACCAGGTCCGGATGCGGCTGGAAATTATGCTAAGCCAGAATGATCTGTTTAAGGAGGGGGATTTAGGACATTACATTAAAAACGTTCAGGCACATCATGACCTCGCGTTAAGCCTTGATAAAATCCTTACGTATCTGGATGCTAACCTCGAAAAAATGAGCCATTCGGATGTAAAAACATACCTTCATACCATGCATTTGCTGGATGCTCCACTCAGTCAGCTTTCATCAAGCGCGTTAACGAAAGACATTAGCACGATTAACAGTAGCAACCATAAAATACAGATCCTGTATTATATTTACTCAGCCCTCTCTTTACTGCTGATCATTCTGAGTATTATCCTGGGTTTTTTAACGATCTATCAAAATAAAAACATCCTTAAAGCGCACAGGCAGGTTGAAAGTCTTGCAGAAGAACTCCAGTTATCCAAGGAGACCCTACAGATTCAGAATTCAAAACTAGAGTATGACGTTTACCATGATTCCCTCACTGGCATGAAAAACCGTCTGTACTTCTGGGATGAGCTCAGCAAACTCAATCTTGAGGCCGAAGAAAATCATGTTCCCGTTACGGTAATGTTATTTGATTTAGACCGATTCAAAGAGGTCAACGATACCTATGGTCATGATGCTGGCGATTTACTGTTACGTCAGGTATCCAGGCGATTGACCGCCATGAGCAATATTTCAGACAGATTTTACCGTTTAGGCGGAGACGAGTTTGCTTTTTTAGCCAGCGGGTTAAACGAAAGCGAAGCCGTTTTGCGCGCTAGAGAGATCAGCGAGAATATCAGTAAACCCTATACGATTAATAACCAGCTCATAAAAATTGCCACCTGCGTGGGTATTGTTTTATCAGATAATGAACGACGTGCTGATTATCTTTATAAGTTCGCCGATCTGGCGCTCTATGAAGCCAAAAAGGCAGGCTCACAGCAGATTAAAGTTTTCCGTCAGCGAATGCTTCAGAAGTTACAGGAGAGCAGAACGCTTGAAAATGATATGGCAAGGGCGATTGAAAACAATGAGTTTATTGTTTATTACCAGCCTATTGTGAATTCCGTCAGCAAGGAAATTTACGGCTATGAAGCGCTTATTCGCTGGATGCATCCTGTAAAGGGAATGCTTTCCCCGGATAGCTTTATTTTCGCCGCTGAAAAAACAGGCATGATCAACGAGATAGGTAAAACCGTACTTAAACTGGCCTGTAGGGAAGCGGTCTCCTGGGCTGTTCCGGCCAGGATCTCCGTAAACGTCTCGCCTGTTCAATTAGGCAGCAAATCATTTATTAATACGGTGCAGACCGTTCTGGCTGAGACCGGGCTCCCGGCTAACCGTCTTGAGTTAGAGGTCACGGAGTCATCCCTCTTTAGTGACAGAAATAACCCCATTGCGATTCTGAAAAAACTCCGCGCACTGGGCGTAAGAATTTCCATTGATGATTTTGGCACGGGTTATTCGTCGCTCTCCAGACTCAGCGAACTGAATTTTGATAAAATCAAGATCGATAAATCTTTTGTCAATCCGATATCTACACAAGAAGATGCGCTTAATATTGTGAAGCTTATTACCGGTATGGCTAAGAGCCTTAATATGGGCGTTATAGCCGAGGGCGTTGAGACCGAAGAGCAGCTTGAGCGGCTTCAGGCTCTGGGTTGCGAGCTTGTGCAGGGATATCTTTTCAGCAAACCACAGCCTCAGGTCGACAGCAAAATTAAGAGCGGCCAGGAATGAATCCCTCTCCTCAGCCCGATGCCAACCGTGATCACGTTTTTCACCCCTGGGTATTCACTTATAAAAATCAGGTGTTATCATTCACCCCGTAAATACCTTTCAACTCAACCCGAGGCTTTGATGCTGGAGAATGTAATCATCCGATAATCAGCTTACCGACCTTTCCAGGCCGGACTGATTATCAATGCGCCGAAATCGAATGCGGACACCGCTGTGTGTTTGCACGTTTTGCACATGATGATTAAACAGGTTTTCCAGTATGAATTTATCCCGTCAGGAACAACGTACCTTACACGTTCTCGCCAAAGGTGGCCGTATTGTGCACGTCCGCAATACCTCCGGCCGCGTCACCGCCGTTGAATGCTATAGCCGCGAAGGGCTACTGCTGGCTGACTGCACGCTCGCCGTTTTCAAAAAGCTCAAAACCAAAAAGCTGATCAAATCCGTTAACGGTCAGCCCTACCGCATTAACACTACGGGGCTGAACAATGTTCGCGCTCAGCCTGATAATCGTTAAGGAGAGGATGATGGATATCCCACGTATTTTTACTGTTAGCGAAAGCGAACACCGCATTCATAACCCCTTTACACCAGAGAAGTACGCGACGCTGGGCCGCGTGTTACGCATGAAGCCAGGCACACGCATTCTCGATCTCGGCAGCGGCTCGGGAGAGATGCTTTGCACCTGGGCACGTGATTACGGTATCACCGGTACCGGCATCGACATGAGCCCGCTCTTCACCGCGCAGGCCACGCGGCGCGCAGAGGAACTCGGCGTCAGCGAACGCGTCCATTTCATTCATAACGACGCGGCTGGCTATGTCGCGAATGAAAAATGTGACGTGGCGGCCTGCGTTGGCGCAACCTGGATTGCGGGTGGCGTAGCCGGGACGATGGATCTGCTGGCAAAAAGCCTCAAGCCCGGGGGAATAATGCTCATTGGCGAACCGTACTGGCGTCAGGTACCCGCGACGGAGGAGACAGCCCAGGCGTGCGGCGTCTCGTCGATTGCAGACTTTCTCACTCTGCCCGGTCTGGTTGCGTCTTTCGATCAACAGGGCTATGACCTGGTTGAAATGGTGCTGGCAGATCAGGAAGGCTGGGACAGGTACGAAGCCGCAAAATGGATGACCATGCGTCGCTGGCTGGAGGAAAACCCAGAAGATGACTTCGCGCAGGAGGTTCGGGCGGAGCTGACGATAGCGCCTGAACGTCATGTGACGTACTCGCGGGAGTACTTTGGCTGGGGAGTGTTTGCGTTAATGGCGCGATAATATGGCGCTGGCGGTATAGCCTTGGGGGTATACCGCCATTCGGCGTTTACGATCATGCTTTTTCTCAATCAGTCTAAAGATACAGCGCAGCATTCCCCCGCTAAGAGACAGATATATACAAGTAATGTGTTAACATACAGCTATACGGGTTACGTCATATTAGATAACGATGATCAATAAAATACTGGTAAGTGCATGCCTGACGGGACTCAAAGTACGTTATGACGGAAGTGAGAAAGCACAGATGTCAGATCAGTTGCAGCGCTGGCAGAAAGAAGGACGCCTTGTGATCTTCTGTCCAGAACTGGCCGCCGGTTTATCAGTGCCCCGTCCTCCGGCTGAAATTATTTCTGCTGAAATTAAAGATACATTGCTGGCGCAGGTCAGAATAATTGAAATTAATGGGCAGGATGTCACTGAACAATATCAGCTCGCCGCCAGATTAGCGCTTCGTACCGCTCAGGAGTCAGATTGTACCGCGGCGCTATTAACCGACGACAGCCCAACATGCGGTAGTCAATTTATCTATGACGGTTCATTCAGCGGCCAGCGTAAGTCAGGAATGGGTGTCGCTGCATCGCTACTCTCCAAACATGGTATAGCCGTATTTTCTGAGAAGAGGCTCGCCGATCTGATTGCCTGGATTGATGAAAAAGAAAAGTGAGTTCTTTTTAAATAGCTACGGACAAAACTCACTTAATCCGTTTATGTCATTTTTTGAGAAAAACACGCTTCACAAAACCTTTCTGAATCTCATTAATTTTAATCAGCAATCGATTTGGTGGAACGTTAGCGCGGAAATGTCGATGAGATCAGGGATAGACACATGAAAATTGCTAAAAATATGATCATCTCAGCCATCCTGTTACCTTTCTAGTGATTATCTGCGGATGGCCAATAACGTCATAAAATTTAACGTGCATGGAGCATTCAGCCCACCTGACGACGAGAAGGTTACTCTTCTTCCAGCCGTCAGGTTTGACATAACATAACGTCACGCAGGCGCTGTGCTACCTGCCACGCCCGCATTTTATTTCACAAATTTCCACACTTCCGGAGGTACCTTGTCGTAAAGTTTCCCCATTGTCAGTTCGGCCAGTCGATGATCGACCGCAGAGTTAAATGTCTCCAGCTCATCACTGGAAAGAGAATAGGTGTTTTTATCTATGAGTTTTTCTAACGTATCTTTTGATGTACACCGCCTGAGTTGTAAAAGCCATTCATGTCTGGTCATATCGACTCTTTATTTTCAATGAATAAGGGACTAAATTATTATTTATCACACTAATAATAATTTATCGTAAACGTCAGCGCCGACTCCGCTGAACCAGGAGTCACCTGCCCGCCTGACTGTATATATCTGGCCTGTAAGGGTATACGGAATCGAGTTATGCCCGTATTTCCGGTCACGGGGCCCAGAGGATCAAAAGCTGTTCCCATTTTTATCATGCTGGTATCATTTTGCTTTCTGACCTGCATATCTATCCCCGTTGCACTGCCAGTACCTGATTTGAGACTGAATGAATCAGGTGTAGGGTTGCCATAAACGGGATTAATCAATACACTCATTTGGTTTTTTGCCTGAAAATATCCTGGATAATTCCCCGGGCAATTATCTAATTCAATGTTGAAATCCACCCATTGACTGGTACTTCCCACACCGGTGAAATCAGTCGTTTTATATTTTCCCATTGGCACGACCACATCAGGTGTCTGGCATGTAAACGGAATAACATTCACTGAGCCGCTAAAAGATACAGACCCCATCGTTATTTTCTTTCCGTCATAGAGTGTTCCATCACTCTTATAAATCATGCCGTATATGCCGAAGGTGGGCAGGTCATTCCCCGATAAAAATCCTGGCTGTAATAAGGAGTTGTTAACTAATACTATAGAATACGCACCCGAAGCATAGCCAGCGGTTACACCGGTATCGGAAATGATTACTTTATTAATTGTAGTCACCGCCATCCCTGGTGGTGAAGCGAGAGGATTCATGAATCCAACCCCAAATGCCGGAGCATTCAATGCAACGACACTGTAAAACCCTGAAGTCCCGGAATTTAAAAAATAAGAGCTACCATATGAACTCAATGGCTCTAGAAAAACATATAGAAAATAAACTTCTTGGTCTCCACTGGTTACATGACAATTATAAGTGTCATAATTATTAACCAAATTGGCATAATTATATATCACAGGGGTCAACGGCGGCAAATCCACTCCGGGTGAAATACTACCAGGCAATACTATCTCTATGTGGCCAATATTCGTGTCGTCACAAACAGGTGCAGCTAAGGCCACCGACGGGAAATGCGCCATGATGAACAATGAAATAGCGAGTAACATTTTCATGCTACTGCGTGACAGAAACCCTACCGCATTCAGTAACATTCCAGGACCTCTTTCTTCATATTAATTGCTGAACCTTCTTCGGAAATGATAACTTTCATTTTGCATTGTCCCTGATTACCTGCCTTCAGTTTGAGAATATGAGTGCCTGGCTCAAGGCGAACAAATATCTGCCCGGCCTGGCCGACGGTCGTAATATAATTACCTTTCTCATTGCTGATATCCGCGCCGAAGGGGGCTGGTTTTCCTTTCCATCGGGCAGAAATCAGTACGGGGACCCCTGTCTGCGTATGATATTGAACCTTTACAATGGCACCGGCGTAGGGGACCACCTTACGTGACGTGCTCTCAAAACCGACATTGTTTGTCGCATCCTTTGGATCGATGGCCACTTCATTCAGTTCATATGCATTCAGATAAGGCACTGCGGCATAACCGGCATTATCAATGCGGATACCAGGGTAAGAGGAAACCCGGGCACCTTCGGCTCCTCTGGCTTCAATCAACGCCCAGGTATCTGAGGTGTAAGGACTGAGGGTTGCGCCAGCGGAATGCAGGAGCACGGATCCATTCGCACCAAATGACTGGCTCTGGTAGTGATTACCAACGCTGCTGCTGGCATTAAGATAGGTATATGGTGTCCGCCACTGCCCGTTAACATACAGGCTGCTGCCGGTTGCGCCGCTGGTATTGCGGGCTGTTACCCCATAGCTGTACTGGTTGTCTTCGCCGGCAGTTCCGGACAGGGAGGCCGCCTCAGACCATGAACCATCATTGTTGCGCCCTGTTTCCAGACGCGCGGATGGAATGTGTGTATCTCCGGCAGTACCGAGAGGGAAGCTGAGGGACAGAAGCCAGCTGGTATCGCTTTTGCCGTACCAGGTGTATGTCCGGTTGACATTCAATCCGTAAGTGACTGAATTCCAGCTATTACTGTAACCGACCTGGAATTGTTTATCGGTATCCTTACTGTTCCAGTAATTCTGTAATGACGCACTTGAATAGAACTGTCCCAGACCTGCTGGAAGAGACTGACTGGCAGTCAGGGTATAGCGGCTTTTGGAACGTTTCAGACGCTGTTCAGCGTAACCACGCGCCAGCAGATCTTTTGTCATCATGGCTGTTGCCAGATCGTAATAGCCCTGAGTTGAAAAACGATAGGTTGCCAGCGTCAGATTGGTACCCGTCCGGGGGATAAATTTTGAATAGCTGAGTCTGTAGCTCTGTCCGGATGACGTTTTATGGCTATACTCCTGACCGTTCGGGTTGCCCGCGAAAGAAGCGTGCGACTGGGTGATATCCAGAGAAATCGCCCCGGCCTGCGTTCCTAATGCCATACCTGCCTGAGCAGCATAATAACCGTCGCTTTGTTGCCAGCCAGTATAGCCCGTCAGGTAATTTGTCAGGCC
This sequence comes from Enterobacter sp. CCUG 70166, assembly GCF_020224095.1. Lineage (NCBI taxonomy): Bacteria > Pseudomonadati > Pseudomonadota > Gammaproteobacteria > Enterobacterales > Enterobacteriaceae > Enterobacter > Enterobacter sp. CCUG 70166. The sequence continues at coordinate 67,268 of NZ_NRIQ01000003.1, read as the reverse complement.
GTGCTGCCAGGTTGCCTCATAAAACTCTGGTTTATCTCTAAGGTTGAGCTGGCGTAATTTACCCGCCGTAAAGGAATAGCGGTACGACCCCGGTCTAATGAGCTGGGGCATCGCGGTATATGGGACCAGAAAAAAGTTTTCATTGCCATCTGCCTCCCGGACGGTCACTGTCAGGTCACCACCAAATCCTGTCGGATAAAGATCGTTAATGACGAATTCACCCGGGGACACGGTAGTTTCGTAAATAATGGCGCTGTTCTGGCGTACAGTGACTTTCGCATTCGTTCTGGCCATCCCCCTGATTTCAGGTGCATAACCCCGCAGCGAAGCCGGATACATGCGCTCATCGCTGGCAATTTGCATACCGGAAAAGGGCAGTGAGTCAAAAACCCTGCCTGTAGTATTAGACTGGCCGACAAGTAAGCGGCCTTTAATGAACGGAATATCCCGCTGCGCATACGAGTTCAGAGACTGATAATCCTTTTTCCCGTCATCTGACCAGGAATAAGAGCCATTATGACGGAAATACCATGCACCAAGATTAAATCCGGTATTCAGCGAGGCAAACAACGATTTATAATCGTAATGACTGGACTGACTTGTCCAGGCGTTGAGGCCATAGCTGAGAAATGCTGCTGGTATACCGCTATCCCAGAGTTCCGGGTTCACGAAACCACGCGCAGAGCGATGGACATATTTTTGCGGCAACGTAATATCCAGTACCTGCTCACCGGCATCGAATTCGACCCTGGCATTCGGGATGCCAGATAAGATCTCGGTGCAGCCATCAGAATTTGGCTGTCGCACTGTGTCGGTCTCATTGATTCTTTCCCAGGCCAGAGGGATCGCTTTCAGTAATTCCGGCGTTATACAGACATAACCAGAGTTATCCGCCCGGGTTTTAATCTCGATATTTTCATTCCCTACTTCACTCCCATTTACCCGAATAGAGGCATAATATTTCCCGGGTAAAAGAAAACCGCGCTTTGAAAAGCGGCTGATATCGACGGGTTGATTGTTTTGTAACATCAGTACATCACTGATAAATTCAACGTCCCCGGTCCCGGGGTCAGGTATCACTTCTGACAGAGGATTCTCAGGCTGCGCTCCTGTGTGTTCCATTGCTTCAGTTGAATGCGATATACTGCAAAAACCCGCAACAGCTGCTGCAAGAAAGCTCTTGCGGAAATATTTTTTATGGTTTTTCACGTTATATTCCCTGTCAAACAGACGTTATTGAACAGCAGCAGATTTCGCAGTGACTGCGCCATAATCATTGACGGCGTCAAAGTGAATCGTTTGTCCATGCCTTACCTGCAACGGAAACGACTCAGCATCAAAAGGTGCTATCATTTTCCCTTCGGTCTTTTTTCCATTCGCTTTTACGCCAGAAATAGATACATTCCAGGGCGTTTTATTGATGGCCTGTAATTTCCCGTCTACGGTTTTCCATTCGAGCTTATCCGGAGCTTCAATGGATTTCCCCTGAAGCGCCTGCGGCCGATAAAAAAGTTTTATCCGGGTACGAAAAGCGATTTGTAAAAAATTATCATCTTTCTTTGCACTGTTACGTGCTGGCACTTCAAGCACGTTAAGCCAGAATACTGACTCTTTATCTGAAGGCAGGTGTTTTCCGGTAAAACTGATCTGTAGTGTCTGACCTTTGCCGGGATCAACACGGTTTATCGGGGGCGTCACAATAAAGGGGGCAGTGCTGGTATCCGGAGATTTACTCATAACTCCATCATCAACCCAGCTCTGGATAAGTACGGGGGATTTACCATTATTATTAAGTTTCACACTGACAGAGCGCTCGCCCTGAGAGTAAATCACCCGGGTACCGGTAATAACAATACTGGCTTTCACGGGCGCGCTAAGCAGCACCAGAAAAAGTATGCATAGTGAACTCAGTGTCTGAATAAAAAAAAAGGTATGCTTCCGCTGCATAGGCATAAATCCACCCTCTCTGAAAGGGGGCCGAAGCCCCCTGATTAATAAAGTACGTTGAATTACATGTACTGAATGGAGTAAACCACCTGGCTGATAACTGTCCCGGCAGTGGTTGCAGCATCAGCAAAATACTCAACTGAATAAGGCAGATTTGCACTGCCGGATGAAACATCAACATAAGTTGTGTTGGCAGCCTGATTGCCGTTACCCGCCACAATGACACCTCCAGTAGCAGAGGACTCATCACGCAGCTGCAGGCTGACGCCGGTTGCCGTTCCGGTCTTATTCAGCAGATGTCCGCTGGCTAAATCCACGGTCGGACCTGCTTCAAAGAACGCAGACGCGGTTTTAAGAGTACCCTGGCAGTTAGTCAGCGCGATATTAAAGCCCGTACGCCCCGCAGTCTCACCCAGATTTACCAACTGGTTGGTTCCTACTGTTGGCAGGACAACCGTTGCATTCGCAGCCTGGTTATCAACAACGGCATCACAGGTTGTGGCAGTCAGTTCACCATTAAAAGTAATGGTTCCTGTCGATGCAGCATTCGCAGAACTTACAGTTGCACCCAGAAGAGCAAACAGCGTTAATGCAATAGCACTTTTTTTCATGTCTATATCCTTAGATCATATTTATACACGATAGAGTTGTAATAAGGAGATGTGAAAACATCCTTATCAAACCCCTTACTTAGAATGGTGAAAATCACCAGGCACTACAAAAAAACATAAAGCATTGAGTTATTAATTTTCAGTATTAAGCACATCATCTGTTCAAATAGATGATTTTTGATAATAAATAAAATGAGGCAAACCATGGGACAGTGGTTATAGCATCCCTGTTCTAATTTCACTTAATGCTTTTACTACAAAATGAGCTTCCCCATCACCGTTAACCAACATTTTCTGATAAGCAGAACGTTTGTAATGACTAATTTTCTTAACCCCAGTCCAATACTTAAAGGAATTAAACTGGGCACCGGTTAAGTTAAAATAGTTGAAAATCACCTGTTCCTCTTTTTGGGTAAGAGATATGCCAGGCATAAAACTTACCCTCCCGTACGTCTTAATTACATCTAACATCCGCCATGATGAAAGGCATCTGTTAATTACCAGAAAACCTTTATAACAAAGCGCCATTTCTCTTTTGCCGAGGGTTCTCAGAGAAAAGACAATATTAGTTCTAAAACGCGCAGCGAAATTCCTGATGAGGTTCAAGTCATCCACTGCCAGTATAATGATGCTTTTTTCATTATAGTTTTCAAAAGGAATACCATCAGAAAAACATTCCTGCTGGTTTTGATCTACATAATGACAAAAAACATTTAGATTATTTTCATTCTTTAATAAAAACCCCAACCCATTAAGGTAAAAATAATCATCGGAGATGATAAAAACTGTTTTTTTTACTGTCATGGTATCCGTCCTGTCAGCGGTAGTGTTTTATAAAATCACAAAAAGCAGCTACGGATAAAGGTCGTGAAAAAAAATACCCTTGCATATGTATGATGCCAGCCTTTTCCAGAGCTTCTTTTTGATGTTGATTTTCCACTCCTTCCGCAACAATATGCACCCCGCACAGAGAGGATACTTTTACGATGCCATCAATTAACTTCCGGTAAATTAGTTCAAAGTTCTCTTTTATCTGCGTAACCGAGCGATCCAGTTTTAGAATTGAAACATTACTTACGCCAAAAAATTTCATTGCAGCAGTGTTTATCCCAGCATCATCAATAGCGAACTTCACTCCGATAGAATTATAGAATGCGATAGCATTCAGAATATCACTGGTCGCATCAGTAATATTTCTTTCCACTATCTCAAGCAGGATCACCACATCTGTTTTGAAATAACTCTTAAACCTCACCACCGCATTTCTGATAGTTTGAGAACTTATCTGACCACAGGTGATATTCAGAGAAAAAACAAAGCCCGATGGGATTTCGCCTGCGCCGTCATTTTTCCTTAACAGTTCTGCCGTTTTCAGTAAAAGCTCTCTTGCATAAAAATCTGCACGCTCAGGCACCTCAAGTTCTTCGATATGCAGCTGATTAAGTATGTATCCTTTTTTTGTTTTTACTCTACAGAGGATTTCTGCTCCCACGATACAGTTATCATAAGTATTAATAACAGGCTGAAGGAAAGGCGTAACATCCATTTCACAATTGTAAGAACATTTCTTTTCAAGTGTATCATTCATTATCAGCATGTTTCATACCCTTCTTTTATCTGTATCGCAGTTTTTATCCTTACTTTCGTTTGCTTCAGCGTGTCCGTCTGCAATGAAACAATCATAACTCTGACTTCTAATTTTTTATATAATATATTGCAAAATATATAAATATCAGACAATTCATCTGAGTATATATGCATTATTAATTTTTTTATTCTTTTATATAGAAATAAGGCTCATCATTGAGAGAGTTTTAAAAACCATCAGAATGTATATAAAACATTCATGTCGGAAGGAGAGTTCTATATTTTGATATGATATTTATTGTAAATAACAAAACACTATCATATTCGCGTGACAGATATGTTTAATATGCTAAACTCAGCGCCAAAATCAGTTTCACTATTTCATACAGGTAAAAGTGCCGCAGGTAAGACCTGAAGGATAAGGACGGGTTATGCTCTATATTTTCAATGAGAATATTGTTTATGATGACGCTCAGTGTTCTTTAACTAACTGTAAGAGTTATGACTCGATCCTTCTTCCAGCAACGGCCTCAAGGTTGCTGTCTTTGTTTATCAGATATCAGGGGTCAACTTTAACCCGTGAAGAAATCCTCAATTGCGTATGGGATGAGTACGGTTATAAAGCGTCCAACAATACACTTACACAATATGTATCGTTGATTAGAAAAAATTTTCAGTTACTTGGTGAAACAGCCGATATCATCATCACTATTCCACGTACCGGTTTTGTGATGAACAAAGATGTAGAAGTGAAAATGATCGAACCCGGAGCAGAAAAACAAGACCTGTTGCTTCCGGATAACCGTTCATTCAGTGATGATTTTCTAGCTGACACGGTCGAACAGGGGATGTCTCTTACAGAGACTAATACAGATACAGGCACTGAAGAGGACAGTACGACTTCCATTACAAAAAACAGTAAAAGATTAGTATGGTTTCATGGCCTTAATGCATTGTCATTAATCATGTTCTTACTTATTTGTTATCATATTCAGCTTAAAACTAATGAGATGAAAGTATCCAGGGTATACCAGGTCGGTACGATTGACAGCTGCCCTGTATATATGTTTTTCAGAAGTGCGCATGAACTGCTCCCCGTGAGACTCACCTTAACTGAAAAGATAGCCAGAGAATCAATACCTTGCCTCCCAGGAAGCTTTTATATCTCTCAGCAGGAAGACAGCCTGATTTTTGATGAAGCAGGACGTTTATTCATCAGCAGATGCAGTTATCAGGCTGGCAACAAGAAAAAGTTATCCAGTTGCAAGAGCGTATATAGCCATGAATAAAAAATATAAATTATTAACAATTACTTTATTTGTGTTTTTCTCAGGCATCCTTGTCACTATCAGTAACATGACTAAAAGTGGCAACATTAACTGTTCTGGAACCTTACAAATGAACTCACCGGGCGATCAAGAGTTTCTCTTTAATGGAACCATCAGTGTGGTGATACGACCGGGTACTGAAAGTATTATCAGTATCTTTGGTACTTCGGTATCAGCAAGACAGCCTTCCCCCATCAATACGCATCTCGTTAATCGGGATATAACATTCACGGTCCTGAGCAGAAACAAAAGCGATTTTTACCTGAGTGATATGAAGACAACAGCTCACCCCGGGGACAGCATGACCGAGACAGAGGCCTCTGGGCTGCTTTTCGATATGTTTGATCTGGAAAACAACAGGCTTACCGTTCGAAGATATCTCAATACCTTTGTTTTTGGCGATGTTCCTCTTCCTTTATTTATTTGTGTGAAAAAAAGATAAAATTTTATATCCCTTTAATCGGTTCAAAATGAAATAAGGTGATTTTCGGACGACCATCTTAACGTTGGTGATATGCACATCTCACGGCAGAGTTCAAACCAGAATCCGGTCAACTGGTCCTGCTCCATAACTTTGCGGTACGACGTAACGTATGTCTGTGCTAAATACACTGTGCATATCTTGCCGTTATTCTCGACCTGTTCACAACAGAACGGATAACAAACCAGGCGGGGAGACAAACCAAAGCGATTAGGCGTTTAAATAGAACTTCAGATTGCAACCAAACGAATCCGAAAAGAGATAGCGGGAGAAGTTGAAATGGTGCGATAATAGGAACATAACACAACCCATCCAACCATTGATAAATATACATATTTTCTTGTTTCATCTTTATAAATGCCCCCTTTTGTGCCCCCACCTTGTTTTTCATGCGACTCGATGAGGTTTTCATTGAGTCGCCAATCTCACCAGTTTCTTCACAAACCGTGCAAATCTTCTCGGCTCTTGAAGACCCCCTCACTGCCGCGAATGACTAAGAACAATATTACTTACTTCCCGATAAGAGCAACTTTTCATTAATCCACATGCTCTTCTGGCATGAAGGATATCTGTCACGGTCAAATATGGTACTTGTCCCTGTGAGCTAAATCCTCTGCGATCAATGCGAACCAGTTCGTACTTATCTACCAGGAAGTTGACTGCATCGGCCAGGATAATCCCAGCATCAATATGTTCCTTAATTACAGTTTCATCACTGAACGGCGTGTCGTTCAGTGTCAGACCATAGTGCTGTTCAAGCAGACGAGTAAGTAACATTTGCCAGACTGCAACGGGCGACAGGCAGGGCTTCGCCGCCCGCGAAATTGTAGCAGGTAGATTTTTCATGTTTGCTCTCGTGAAATTTGTTAGCGTTGAGTGGGATAAATGGCGATGTATACGTAGCCGCAACTACCAAGGGTATCGGCTTCGCAGGTGAAACCGTTGTGGTACAGAGTGACACAGTGGGCATGGCGAGAATTCATTTCACCAGTGGTCAGCATCGATTCCATCTGACGGATAAAATGCGGAAATACGATATCCAACTTCAGGCATTCGGCGTCACTGAACTTACCGGTGATACTAGCCCGGTCAGCCAGATAGTGCAGCCGGTTGCCTTCCTGAACTAATCTGACTCCAAGCCGTGGAACAATATCGCTTTTTATCCCCCATTCATGGGCTGGTATTAATGACATGAAAACCTTCCTTTAAAGCAAACTAAGTTCAGCAAAAGACACCACCTCGTTTCCGATTACAAGATGATCCAGCACGCGCACTTCCACCAGTGCCAGCGCTTTCATAATCCTCTGAGTAATATGTTTATCCTGCTGGCTGATTTCTGTCGTACCAGACGGGTGGTTGTGAGCCAGAATGACCGCAGCAGCGTTATGTCTCAGGGCTGATTTAACCACTTCGCGGGGATGCACTTCGGTATGGCTGAGCGTGCCGGTAAACAGTGTTTCTCGTCCCAGCAGGCAGTGTTGATTATCGAGATACATCACGATGAAGACTTCCCTCTCCAGGTGCGCCATCTGCAGTTGCAGCCAGGTTTTTGTGAGGCTGGTGGAGGTAAATGACTCACTCGGTTGACGCAGGTATTTCTCAACCAGTCGTAATGCCCTTCGCATTACGCGCTGCTCGTTTACCGGAAACACCGGCGATAAATTGGATACAGACATAATGGTTCCTTAAAACAAAAGGCCCCGCTGGTTTTTTAGCGGGGCCTGAAGAATGATAAAAAGTTTCATGACGCGAGATGCAACATATTCTCGGCCATCACCCACAGAGCACGATTGAGCTTCACATCTCCGTCGATACCGTTTACCGAACGGGTATGAGCACGCTTACCGCTGATCGTGCGCCCCGAAAGACCACCTTTAATCAGGTTTTCCTGAATACGCTGGTAAGTGGTCCACAGGTCGTTGCTCTCGTCCTGCCAGCGACGTGGCGAAAGTATCTGCGATTCCGTCACCGGTTGATGCTCTTCACCAAAGCGATAGGTTAATGCTGCTTTCGCCATTGCCTGCTGTGCGGGTGGCGGCAACAAAAGCGACTGCATGGCATCGCGTTTCTCTTCTACGCGGTCAAATATCCCCAGTACTTCGTAGGCTCCTTCAATGACTTTCTCGACTACGTTGCCTTTGTGCGGCACCCGCACCTCACCGAAACTCTCCCCGCATACCAGCCCGTTCTGGCATACGGCACGAAATAACCCCGGCAGCATCTGGTAAGAGCTGGAACCATCATGGCTGTTCAACAGGATAATTTCTGGCACCTGTTTGCCGGTAATTTGTCCTTCCCGGCGCAGACGAAGCATGTGTTTCGTGTGCTCTCGTTTACTTTCATCCCGGACGCGGGTCTGGCAGGCAAAGAACGGACGAAACCCTTCACGTTGAAGGTTATTCAGCAAAGTAATAGTGGGAATGTAGGTGTAGCGTTCGCTCCGGGATTCATGCTTTTCTTCGCTGAAGACGCTTGGCACATAATGGGCCAGTTCGTCGCGGGTTAATGGGCGGTCACGACGTACAAGGTTGACTGCACCAAAGCGGCTGGCTAAACGTGTCATAGTTAATTCCTTTAAAAATGGGCATAAAAAAGCCACTCCACTGGAGTGGCTTCGGATGGAAGATAAATTATTCAGGGAGAAGCTGGTGGCTGGTCTTGCTGTGGCGACAGTTCACTGTCAGGTAATGTCGGCGGAGTTAGCTTGTCGATCTGGTAATGTTGTAATCGCTGCAGAATAAAGGGTTTACTGTACTGGAAGTATCGAAGACACCATTCGTACTTCACGACTCGCCTTATGATCAGAGGCAAGCGTTCATACGCTTTGCTGCACACCGATAAAACAAAGGCATCATCATTAATTCTGTCCTCTGCTATTGCAGCCAGCCCTTTGATAAAGGAGCGCTTCAGCTTTTGTCGAGAATTAGCTTTCAGGTGAACGTCGGAAGGCGATAGTACGTGTGATCCAGGAGCTTGCACACAAACCGTGTTGCCAGATAGGGGCTTTTTCAGGCAAGAGTGGCGAGTTTTTTTATGAGCCTTATCAGGCTAAGGGTCATCAGGCTGGCTCCCAATGTTTGGCATACGACCGACTTACTCCTTAGCAGAGTGAGTCCTGCAACGCTAAAAACAACGGGCCAGGTCAGATCCAGTGATTGTGTATCTATATCGTCAGGGAATTTCGGGTATTTCATAGGACTGTCCATAATACGTCCGGTATCGCGGGTAGCGTATACCGGACCGGGTAAATAATTAGGGGAGATCGACGGAAGCTATTTCCTCAGAAGCGTTTGTGGGACCACTGTAAACGCCGACGTATTCATTTAGAGGGAAGATAATTACTGCATTATTCTTCGGATCAAAAGTGCAACCATTTAATCCTGCAATTGCAGCAGTTTTCCCTGAGTTTTTATTTTTCACAATCAGTTTATTGTCTGCACAGTTGCTGGCTTTAACAAAACTCACTACATAACCGTCCTGCTCAGCGACGGTTTCAGTCGTCGTTAGTTTTGGCTCAGGGCTACGTCCTGTCTGCCCACTTACGCGCTCGCGGCTGTAAGGAACATATTGAACAGCGTCGTTACGCATGGTTGGCGGGTCGTTGTTCATGCTCAGGTAAACAGGGCAGTCAGCAGCGCCCACTGCACAGCTCTTACTGAAAATAGTACGAGACGGCCAGCCTTTAGTGCCAATGTAGGCTGCACCAGTTTCATCCAGGCAGTAAGTTTCCTCCCATGCATAGTCTTTATTTTGGCCCGGCATGGTGCGGGTGGTAATAAGGCAGGTCAGAGCTTTCACTGGCTTACCGTCGTAGCGGATAAAGTTTTGCTCCAGCGGTGCACCCGGGTACAGCAGGGGCGATATGTTTGCAGCCGCAGCCTTATTTTGCGCATCAACCGAAGCACTGGCCTTTCCGCTATGTTTTACGTTCACGGCCTCGTTGTTCATGTCCCGCAGCATTTCGCCGCCTTTTTCTGTCAGAAAGAAGGTATAGCGCTCAGGATGAATGTTCCCCTGAATAGTGATAGCAGAGCTGAATGCCGGGAGCGAAAGGGTGCAGACTAAAACCAGGCGTGAAATGAATGTCGCCATAAAAGATATCCTTACTGATGATTAACAATGTGGGAGCATGAGTTACTGGAAGGGGTGATTAATGGCTGATGCAGTCTTCCCAGTTGAGGTCCGACAGAGCGTCCCTGAGCCCTGCGGTTTTGAACGGGTGAGATACGGGTTTATTCATCCGGGTGATTTCAATTTGCCCATGGTTGCCTGTGTTTTTGAGCGCTATAAAAGCCGCCTCATCTAGCGGGTAATGAACAGCGTTGATATTGATTCCCATGGATTCTTGTCCATTATCTGGTATATCCATTGGCTCCTTATCAGACCCGCTGTAGCTCACTATCAAATTGCTGTCCCGGCAGGTGATCGTCATACGTTCTCCGGCGCTATTGTCGGCGTTAAGTTCAAACTCCATCGCATTGACAGTGCCAAACCAGTTGCCCCATTGCTGCTCCTGGCCCATGGCGTGCACAACACAGCTAAACAATGTTGCACCGAAAAGAAGTACAGATGTGATCTTCAACATAGAAATTCCTTACTATTGTTTTACAAACGAAAAATGGCCTTTTGTAGTACAAAGGGCCATTCGATCGTATGCATTTTGTCCGGGGCGGGATAATCGTTATTACTGATCAGTTACCAGGAATTGATCGTTATTATCTATGCAAATAACGATCAATAATTCACTATCGATAGGTAGTGACTATCATTATTTGAAGTATCGATCGGTGTTGCAGATCAATGCGGTGAGACACTCCAGAATCTGTCCGGAATGATCTCACCGTGGTAATACAGGTCTGAAAAAAAATGGGATGCGTCAGAACGCGGGGATGCTCAGTCTTCGTCCTTGTCACCTTCCATCATCGCTTTTTGCAACCTCGTCCAGATTTTTTTTGAGGTTGAGCCCGGATTTTTATCTGGCATCGGTGCTGAGTGTTCATCACTGCGAGGTAATTTCCCCATACGTTTCAGAGCTTCCCCAATGGAAATATGCGTAACCTGGCCATCGCTGGAATTATCAGTAGGAGAGGCGTGCAGTACCGTTGCATTATGAGTTTGACAGTCCTTTTCTTCCTTTTCCGTTATTTCATTGACCGGAGCATATTGGCTATAGGACTGTATTTCCGGTATGAAGGACATGTTACTGATAGTAGCAAGCTCGGTAAGTGTTGTGACTGTAAATGGTTCAGAAACGGGATTGGGCGCGGATGTTTTATTCTTTATCCGGGCACGCAAAGATGCTTTTCTTTCTCTGGTATCAGAAGTTGCTCTGTACTGATGTACCTGCCATGCCTTTTTAAAACGTTGCATAAATAGTTCATCTTTTAAAAACAAATAAATGAACAAAAAATAAAACTTAACAGCCATGTATTTTTCAAAGGAGCCTGACGGCCTCAGCATGGACAGCATACTGCTGTTAGTAAAAGGTGCCGGATTGGTTTCTCCTGTATAATGCCCCTCACGGTCTTTTCTCCGGGTATTCATTCGACTTCTATCTTTCTGAATGTATTTCCATGCCCAGTCGCATTTTTTCTTGCTTTTTGGTGAAAGAGGGAAATTTATACTCGAAGGATAAATTTCCTCCCACTTGTTACGAATCTGGCGCATCAGATCGAGCCTGGCTTTAAGGGTCGCAGGTGCACGGTCAAAAAAATCCTCTATAACTGATAGACGCTCTTTATTATCGACAGGGTAAGCATCCAGTTCCAGTTTATTGTAAAGGGAATCATGTATATTGGGATAGCGTTGGTTCCTTATTCTACCAACTATAAAAACGTCCAACTCAAGCAATTTGAATGAATCGTGTATCTGGCTTTTGATAAACAGCCATGTGAAGTAGCAAGCATCAGGTGATTTTTTTACCCAAGAAAATTCAGATGCGGGTATCTGGAGTGATTTAAACTCATTAAAATCTATTGTGTAGATCCTCTTAACCTCATTATCTTTTATCAGTCGCACAGCCTGATTAATTGCCTCTTCAGCGATTTCAATATTACTGCCAAATATGTCATCTGCATTGTAAATGTTTTTAGTTGATGCCAGTTTATTGGTCAGTATGGCCAGATCCTGATCAGATAGATACCACAAGAATAATCTCATGGCCCTCCTGTTATTTATTATTGCACTGTGCAGTGAATTTTCCACAAGTTACGTCCTGTAATACGTTTCGATTAAATTTCAATCATCATAAGGTCAGGTATAAAAATAGTCAAAAAAGAAGAGTGAAAACTAGTTATTTTCATAGCTATAAACGTAGTTTTTTATGTAGTAAAAAATGTAGTACATGACTGGCCTGTAAGTCTCGTAACGTCAGGGCTTTTACCATATTTATGGATGTGATTTCAGCATGGATTTCTGCTTCCAGTTTATCAAAGTGTGACGACAGGGTGACTTCTGAGCATCTGCAGTAAAAGGTTGCAGCTTTTCAAATGCTGCCCAGATCACTGGGAATGTAAAATCGTACATACGCGACCAATGACATGAAAGGATGCCGACCGGTGTCCTCCTGATAAATTACGGAAACATGTCATGAGCACTATTAATATTCACGAAGATAAATTCGTTAGCATGCAGTTCATTACTGAACTGACAGGGTTATCTGATAAATGGTTTTATAAGCTGGTGCATGAAGGTAAGTTTCCAAAGCCGGTGAAGTTTGGTCGCAGCTCCCGCTGGATTGAAAGTGAAGTAAAAGAGTGGATCGAGGAGAGGATTAAATTATCGCGTTCTGGTTCTATTGTAATCTTTAATGAGGAAAACAAGTAAGCCCTTTCCTTATGAAAAACCAGCTAACTTCGGAGTGAATTCTAAATATAGAATGTGAATATCTCCTGGAATTCAGCGGTCGTTTAATACACCAGTTGTGTTGGTATGGTAATATATACTCATCAGTACATACCTGCTATACATGCGTAATATAAACATCAACACCAAGCATCACACTAAAATAAGCAACAATAATTACCACATAAACTTCATTAATATCACATCAGTGATATATGTCCGATACGTTTATCAGTTAAACATGGCATCTACACTCTAACAATCTGAAGTGATATCACTCCCATCCTTTAAAACATTATGGCATCAGCAATGATGCTCTTCATTCTGAGAAAAGAAACAATGAATAATATCTATACACTCAATATGAACCATGCACCATTCAACACTCATTACTTACATCGATTGTCGAATGTCATTCATAACGCTGTGCGTGAACATCCAAGAACAACAGCCATTCGTGTTGACCTTCATGTACCCAATTATAAAGATACCGGTGATAGCATTTCTTGCATCATCGATATGAATAAAGGACTCATGTCCCGTTTTATTGAAGCACTTGATGCCCGTATACAGATATTCCTGAAGAACAAAAGTAAAAATGGCATGAGAGTCTATCCGTGCCATTTACGCTACGCCTGGGTTAAAGAAATTGATAAAGATAAAAGTGATAAACCACACTGGCATGTGGTGTTATTCCTCAATAAGGATGCCTTTCTCGGTCTCGGTGATTATACGGGGAATGATTATAACGTGGCCTCTATGATTCAGGCTGCATGGTTGAGCGCTTTAAAGCTACCTTTAGCTACTGAATATTTAACGCTGATTCACTTCCCTGATAATCCCTGTTATCACCTGAATATCAATAATCCTCCAGCCTACTCTGAGTCATATAACGGTTTAATGTACCGCCTTAGCTATCTGGCAAAGGAACGTACGAAAGTATACAGCAATGAGGAACGGTCATTTGGCTGTAGCCAGTCTTGATCGAACAGGGGCTGGTCAGGGTGTTACCGCCAGCCACATCTCTCAACCAAACACAAAGCCAGCTAACCATGCTGGCTTTTTTATTTTTCTCCGGAGTTCATGATGAATTACTTCGTTTTAGCCACTCATGCCGTCACCGCAAAGGGCGAATGGGTTACACCAGAATCTGTTCAACAGGTTGATTTTGATTCAATGTATTGTATTTACTGCAAACTGCAGATCGGCGTTCAAGTTGATCCACTGACATCTACAAAAACGTTTGTGCACCTACCGGGACATATCAACAATGTTGCTCGGCTCAAAACATGTCGATTTAACAAGCTACAAACAGCACCAGAGCAAACCTCGCTAAAAATCATCCCAACTTCGGAAAAGCCCATTCGACCTACCAACACGAAGATAAGGCAATGGCGATGCTGCTGGTGCCATGTTTGTTGGCATGGAGAGAAGATATGTCCTCAATGTGCTGACTGGATCTATGCAACTGATGTGTAAGAGCTGTATCGATTGCTTGACGCCAAAAAGCGGAAGTTATGCCAAGTAATTATTAAAACAACATCCGGCTCCAAAAGACCTATTGAAATGCGGTCAGCAAAACAGATACATTACGCACGTTGTTACCTTGTATCACCAGGATGTCGTTGACTGTGTTTTTTAGCCGTGAAGTCATTTCCAGAATCGTGCTTATCATCATGGCTGTTGCCGTGCTGAGCAGTTCGCTTATGGCAAAACCACAGGCTATGTATAACGTTCAGGATACAACGTCTGTCAGTGAGCATCAGCACGACAGCGATGAGCCGCTGAATGAACACGATCCGCTACTGTTCCACTCGCACGGTAATGTGCATCACCTCAATGCCGATCATTCCCACGATCTGAACAAGCTCTTCACTCTGACTGCCTTGCAGGCCTGGAACGCAGGTATGCGCGCGACGTTTGCACTGAGTTCAGAACAAATTCTGCGAATGCCACAGGCCACCCCCGAACGCCCTCCGAGATCCCTGTCTGCGTAATAACTGCTGTTAATTCGTTATTATTCAAACTGTAAGGATTTTGTATGAACACCTGCCTTAATTTACAAGGCCGGTTGAGCGGTGGCCTGTTTTCGACTCAGGCGCGTTCGGCTTGTCTGTTTTTCTTATTGTTATTGCTTTTCTACAGCCAGGGTGCGGCCGCACATGGCGTAGCCGAAGGCGACAAAGGGTACATTCAGGAAATCACCGGGATTAACATCATCCCGTTTATCTACCTTGGCGCGAAGCACATGGTCACCGGCTACGATCATCTGCTATTTCTGTTCGGCGTGATTTTCTTTCTCTACAAAATGCGTGATATCGGGCTGTACGTCAGCCTGTTTGCTATCGGGCACTCCACGACGCTGCTTATTGGTACGTTCTTTGATATCAGCGTCAGCGCCTATCTCATTGATGCCATTATCGGACTGTCCGTGGTCTACAAAGCCCTTGATAACCTTGGCGCATTCCAGCGCTGGTTTGGCTTTCAGCCTAATACGAAGATGGCTACGCTTATCTTTGGTTTCTTCCATGGCTTTGGCCTGGCGACCAAAATCAAGGAGTTCGAAATTTCCCCCGATGGCCTTTTCGTCAACCTGATTGCCTTCAATGTCGGGGTCGAGATAGGTCAGCTTCTGGCGCTGAGCGCCATCCTTATCATCATGAGTTACTGGCGGCAGACGGCGAGCTTTTTCCGCCATGCCTACACCGCCAACGTAGTGATGATGAGCGCCGGTTTCCTGTTAATGAGTTACCAGATTTGTGGCTACATTTTAGCCTGAGGGAGAAAAGAGAATGTATAACACCGATTTACCGACCCGCGCAGAGCTGCCGTCTGCGATGAAGCTGATGCAGTCCACTATTCTGGCGGCTATCGTCGCTTTGACGCTGCTGATAACCATCGTGATGCCTTCAGAATACGGTATCGATCCAACGGGCGTTGGCCGTCTGCTGGGCCTTAAACAGATGGGCGAAATCAAAACGCAGCTGGCGGAGGAAGCCGCCACGGACAAACAGGCGAGTACGAGCCAGTGGGGACAGTCAACCACTCCGGTGAATGAACGTCCGGTGCCGGATAACCCGCCGACAATCACGCAAAACAACTATCCGGAGCTGAGCGTTCCGGCGACAACTCGTGCGCCAGAAGCCCCAACTGCCGGTTCTCAGCGCAATCAGCTGTTAATTACTCTGAAACCGAATGAGGCGGCTGAAGTTAAGATGGAAATGCGTAAGGATGCCCGGGTGACTTACCAGTGGACAAGCTCTGGACCTGTCAACGTGGATGCACACGGCGATCCGGTTAACGCACCGAAAGGGTTTTACCACGGCTATGGTAAGGACCGGCAGATAACCTCAAGGGATGGTGTGTTGCAGGCCGCCTTTGACGGTAAGCACGGCTGGTTCTGGCGAAATCGTGGTTCACAAACGATTACTATCCAGCTTGATACCAATGGCGAATACCAGAGCATTAAGCGCGTAATCTGATTAATCAGGCCCGCATTATGCGGGCCTTTTTACACACTTCGGCAATACAAGACTTTACACTCCAGCCTCTTACATCCCCCCCAGGGGGATGCTAATATTTTTAAACCGTTGTCACTGTCCATTGAGAGAAGCACTCAGCGATGTACCTGATGTTTAAACGTTCACCCCGTTATATTCTGATGATTGTCATCATGGCCGTTGGCATGATGATGTCGTCGATGGGCACGTTTGCGTCACACGGTACCAACGGCCTGACAGGTTACGAGATGAATCTGCATGATGCAGAAGTCACCATGACAGTGCAGGATCACTCCCACGACTCGGATATCCCTCAGTCTGGTCACGCAGGCCATCATCAGACAGACCATTTCCATGAAACCCCTCAGCAGCCGCCCTCTGTGGAGATCACCCTCTCTCCTATAGCAGACAGATGGTTGCCGCTCGCCGATCTTCGCAGCCCGGTTAAGGCTACGGACATAATTTACCGCCCTCCAAGCACCCGCAAGATCTGATCGCTGTTGCCGGTAGCAGTTTGCTGCCTGGCGTTTACCAACTTCAGATTTAGCGGAGAAGCTATGTACACAGACTCCATACAGGCGCGTCGTGAGATTGCGCGTAATTTTACTGAACTTAATTATCGCATTAACCCTCTGCACTGGCAGACACTGTGCATGGGCGTGAATCGCGATCTCCAGGCCAAAAAACTGCGTCCGAACGTCCCTGTTCCTTCGCGGCGTAAGGTCATTCCGTTCCTGAAAATGATGCACAAAGAAACGGGTTCGATGCTGAAAGCTATTCTTGCTTTTGGTTTCGATGGTCCCTGGACCTCCAGCGGTGGTTCTTTTCGTCTGGCGCGAGAAATTGGGTTCGACATTGCCCACCATGCGAAAAATATTCACCACAAAAACGGTACCGTCACCTTCCTTGAAATTGGTGCTGCCTGGGCAGGTTTTCGTGCTGAAGAAGCGACCAGCCATCAGGCGACGATTTCCGGGCTTGCCCAGAGTTTCAGGGAGCAGCTTGGGGAGAGTGCATTCCTGCATTTCACCAATCTCACGCCATGGCACGAATCGCTGCCAAAGGGGGTGACTGAGCATCCCTACGTGACGGCAGCCGGTCTCTGCGCACTGGAAAATCGCGGCGTTCAGGCCGGTGGGGTCGATATTATTTATTCCCAGGCCGCAGCCTATTTCGAGCAGGACTACACAACGTTCCTTCGCAGCGCAGCCCGTCTGCTGAAAGGGGATGGCGTCTTAATCTTCAACCATGATCCTGTTCTGGCGAGCGCGATGGATGAAGTCGCGTGGGAGCACGGACTGCGGCTGGTCAGACGTAAGCAAATGGGCGGAATGAATGGCGCGATTGCCCGTTATCACCGGCTTCGTTCATCCCCAGTGAGTCAAATGGTTTTCCCCGGCGTAAACCGGGAACAGGACGATGAAGTGGTCTGTGAATCACTGGTTATGTCGGCACTTCGTCGCAGCGTGGAGGTGTAACGCCCGATATGTTGACGCGCAGACATTTTCTCACCACCACAGGAGCGTTGCTGATGACAACATTACTGCCGGGGGAAACCCTGGCAGCCTCTCTGGCCGAAAAAGTCAGTGATACATGGCAAAGAATTATTGCTCGCCGCACTGCTAAGGAGACGATAACGCCGGGCTGGATTTTGCAGTCGCTCGGGCTTCAGCCGGGCTCAACGGAACTGCGGAGAGCCATTTTTGAACTGGTCAGGCGCGTGCCCTATCAGCTTGGGTCATGGAATAACCAAAGCATGAGCCTGTTTGAGCAGGGTTTTGGCGACTGTCGTCATAAAGCCGCCGCGGCCGAACGATTGCTGGTTGCCGGTGGGATTACGGCGAAGAGAAAACTGGTGCAGTTTGACTGGGCTGATTTACCCGTTCCTCCGGAAATACTGGCTATTTTGCCGCAAACCCAGGGATTTCATGACACAGTAACTTTTGAGTTAAACGGGAAAACCTGCCTGTTTGATGCCACCTGGGATATCGCCCTGCGCGGCGCGGGCTTCCCGGTGATGCCTTCCTGGGATGGCAACTCTGATACCTGGTCGGTGACCTCCCGGATGTCGACGCAGCAAACCGTACAGATGCCACAGCCCGGTCAGGATATTTACAGCGCTAACCAGATGAGCTGGCCTCAGCGCGAGAAAACCATGGCCTTCAATCAGGCGCTGAATAGCTGGCTGGACGACGTTCGGGCTAACCGTGATGACTGGTGCACCATCGTCCATAGCGATGTTGAAGCCACGCGGCTGAGTCTGAAAACCTGCCTGGGACTTCTGAGTTAACACCTTTCTCGTCAGAAGGGGCTTCGCAAGGAAGCGGTGATAACACCTTCGACACTCTTTATGCTGCTTCAGGTATAACGCTGGGATACCTGAAGCTTTTTTTATTCTAAATATCAGATGATTGGTCAACTTCCTATCCTCCCCACCAGGATAATGCTTGTCATTTTTTTCAGGTCGCTCTATGCTTTCAATATCCCCCCCAGGGGGATATAAATTTAAGCCAAGAGAATTCCTGATGCTCAATATTCTATCTAATCGTACCTATCGCCACCTGTTTATGGCACAGGTTATCGCCCTTATCGGCACCGGTCTGGCGACCGTCGCGCTGGGTCTGTTAGCTTATGATCTCGCCGGAGACAGGGCCGGTGCTGTGCTGGGTACCGCGCTGGCGATCAAGATGAGCGCCTATATTCTGGTTGCGCCGGTGGCGGCAGCCTTTGCCGACAAATTCCCGCGTCGCACTATGCTGGTGACGTTGGATCTGGTTCGCGCTCTGGTGGCTATTGCGCTGCCGTTCGTCACCCAGATCTGGGAAATCTATATTCTGATCTTCGTACTTCAGTCTGCCTCGGCGGCGTTCACGCCAACCTTCCAGGCAACTATCCCGGATATTCTTCCTGACGAACGCGAATATACGCGGGCGCTGTCTTTGTCGCGTCTGGCCTACGATCTGGAAAGCGTTATCAGCCCAATGCTGGCGGCGGCGCTGCTGACGGTCATGAGCTTCCACAATCTGTTTGCCGGGACGGCGGTCGGGTTCCTCGCCTCTGCGGCTTTGGTTGTTTCCGTCACATTACCAAAGATGAAAGCGTTAACGGTTAAACGCAGCATCTATGACAAAACGACGCGAGGCATGCGTATCTTCCTGAAAACACCAAGACTGCGTGGCCTGCTGGCACTCAACATGGCCGTAGCAGCGGCGAGCGCGATGGTTATCGTCAACACCGTTGTTCTGGTTCAGGCTGATTTTGGTTTCTCACAGCGATCTACCGCCATTGCTCTGGCCTTCTTCGGTGTGGGTTCCATGGTGTCGGCGCTGGTTCTCCCAAAACTCCTCGACAAAATGAGCGACCGCATGCCGATGCTTGTGGGGACCGCGCTTTTAGTGATTGGACTTGGGCTGGGTATTTTCCTGAAGGATTACGTCACGCTGGTTGTGCTGTGGGCGCTGCTGGGTGTGGGCTATTCGCTTTCTCAGACGCCAAGTGGTCGCCTGCTGCGCCGCTCATCAACGGCTGAAGACAGACCTGCGCTGTTTGCTGCCCAGTTTGCACTGTCGCATTCCTGCTGGCTGGTCACTTATCCGCTGGCCGGGTGGGTAGGTGCCACATGGGGAACACAGGCTTCGTTTGTCGCCCTGACTATTGTGGCCGTGCTGTCGCTGCTTGCCGCCGTACTGATCTGGCGTCCTGAGCATGAAGCTTACGCTCAGATTCACCGTCATACCGATTCAGACACAACCCATGAGCATGATTTCGTCATCGACGATGAACATCCGTCATGGCCGAAGAAAGATAAGTAATTAACCCAAAAAGACAAAGAATCAGGAGAGGATAAGCCGATAAAAAGTGTGACCCTGGCGTTGATACACATTATCTTATCCCCTCCACCTGGAGAGGATAAATCATGACCGTTCACGCATCACACCCTGACATTATTAAAAGACTTAAACGTGCCGCAGGGCACCTGAAAAGTACCATCCAGATGCTCGAAGATGAAAGAGCCTGTCTGGATATCGCCCAGCAACTGCACGCAGTGGAAAAGGCGATAACGAATGCGAAGCGTACCTTAATTCATGACCATCTGGATCACTGCCTGGAGGACGCCCTTCATGCCGACCACAGTGAGTCTGATAACACGCTTAGCGAATTTAAAGAGATAACTAAATATCTTTAAGGCAAGCGAAACATGACTGATTTTTCTGCTCTTTTACAGCAAGGCGTGGCGAATGCCTGGCTGTTCATCCCCAGTGCGATCCTGCTGGGTGCGCTTCACGGACTGGAGCCGGGACACTCCAAAACGATGATGGCCGCGTTTATTGTGGCTATCAGGGGAACGGTGAAACAAGCCGTATTACTGGGGCTTGCCGCGACCATTTCTCATACGTCTGTGGTCTGGCTCATTGCTATGGGCGGGATGTACATCAGTCAGAAATTCACCGCCGAGTCCGCTGAACCCTGGTTCCAGCTGATTTCAGCCATCATCATTCTTGTCACGGCGGCATGGATGTTCTGGCGCACCTGGCGCGGTGAAAAACTGTGGAAAATGGAGCAGGAAGAGGAACATGGCCACGGCCATCACGAACATGACGAAACCCGCATAATCGATACCGGCCACGGCAGCGTTGAACTCTCTATTTTCGAGGAAGGGCAACCGCCTCACTGGCGTTTACGCACACTCAGCGGCAGGAAATGGGAAGCCAGCAATATCTCTGTGGCCACAAGGCGGGGGACTGGAACGTATTCTCAGGTTTTCGACTTCGTTGAAAAAGACGGGTTTATGGAATCAGTCCTGGCAATCCCTGAGCCACACAGTTTCGATGTGCGCCTGTCTTTAGGCCATCGTGGGCATGTACACGATTATGATGTGGAGTTTCGCGAGCATGAGCACGGTCACGACCATGACCACTCCGCGCTGGAGGGGCTGGATGTTAATTCCCGCGAATACCAGGACGCTCACGAAAAAGCCCATGCTAACGACATCAAAAAACGTTTTGCCAATCGCAGCGTAACCACAGGGCAGATTATCCTGTTTGGGCTAACCGGTGGACTCATTCCTTGCCCGGCGGCCATCACCGTTCTGCTGCTGTGCATCCAGGTGAAGGAATTTACGCTCGGCGCTGCACTGGTACTGTGTTTCAGTATCGGCCTGGCGATTACGCTGGTTTCTGTGGGTGCAGCGGCGGCGTTTAGCGTTCGCCAGGCAACCAAACGCTGGAGCGGTCTGGATACTCTGGCACGCCGAGCCCCATACTTCTCAAGCGTACTGATTGCCCTTGTCGGCATTTACATGGGCTACCATGGCTGGATCGGCGTTACCCGCTGATTTTCTCTTGTAAAAGCCACATGCCTGAACCCACCGACCGGTGGGTTTTTTTATCTCTGAAGCCTGTCACATTTTTATCCCCCCGCAGGGGATAGCAATTGAGCTTTTATAGACGCTCATTTATGATTAAGTTATCCCCCCTGGGAGGATGTGAAATCATAAATGGAACCTGCTATGCAAAAACAATACTTCAGTCATATTCGTCGCCAGTTCGTCAACGTCACCGGCGTATTGCTCGCTTCATCCATCGCCATTCCAGCCCTGGCAGCGCAAGGCGGTTTCTCCGCAGAGAAAGATCCAGTCGCCACTGAGCGCATGTATGCCGGTCATAAGGTTCAGCAGGAAAACAGTCAAAGCCGCATTCAGGCCGTGTCGTCAATGCACGAAGGGGCGTGGATCACGCTGGAAGGCAATGTCATCAGCCAGCAGCAGGAAGAGTGGTACACCTTCCGCGATCCAACCGGAACCATCAAAGTTCGTATTCCGCAGAAAGTCTGGAACGGGCAGCACTTCGATGCGCAGGATCTGGTGCGGGTGAGCGGGCAGATAAGCCGTGAGAATGGCACCACGAGCGTTAATGTTGAAGTGATTAAAAAGCCTTAATGTGAAGAGTCATTAGAACTGTGAGTTCAACGGGTCGATGGAACGCTATCTTTATAGCAGCATATGCCAGTTCAAATACCATTAACGCTTTCATTCTAATACCTCACATTTGAATAAACACATATGTACAGGCAAATTTTTTAAATACAAACAGCCTTACTGCTACCCGAGCAGTTTGCTGATGCCAGCTTACGGGCGATGGCCTGTACGTCGTCCTGTTGGCTTAACCAAGCCTGCTCAATTACCTGAGCAGCCCAAGAAGAAATATGCGGAGATAAGCGGTAGTGAACCCACTTGCCCTGCTTGCGATCCAGCAATAGGCCACTTTCCCGAAGCATCGCCAGATGACGAGAGATCTTAGGCTGCGACTGTTCCAGCGCCGTGCAAAGTGAAATCATCTCCAATTTTGCTAATCATAGGTTTACAACAATGAATGAGAGGATATTATCACTAAGAGTGTTCATCATGGATGAGAGGAAAATGAGTTCGACACAGCAAGATTACCTCTACAGACAGTTCTTTCGGTTAAAAGTACACGAATGTATGGGAGACAGTTTTCAGGCGCTCTTTTCGAAGGTTATGCAATACGCAACTCCTGGCTTTCAAGCTGTTTCCCCTTGGGGAAACTGGGGAGATGGCGGGAATGATGGGTGGATTGCTCATGAAGCTCATTACTTCCAAGTTTATGGGCCTAAACCTTCAAATCAAACCAAAGAGCTAGAAGCTGTTAATAAATCGATTGGCGACTTTGATAAATTAGTCGCCAAATGGGGGAAAGTATCAAAATATACTTTTGTAATGAATGATTATTTTAAGGGTATTCCAGCACCTGTTGGACTTTCATTAAATTCGCTTGCAATCAGTAAAAGTCTTAATCACGCAGGTGCAATGGGCGGGATGGAGCTCCTTCAAAAATTTATGTCATTATCTGAGGGTGAAAAGCAAGATATTGTAGGTTTCATTCCTGAGGTTGATTTGGATTTTACAGATAGTCGAGCTGTTGGCGAAGTGTTGACTTTTTTAGCACAAAAATCTTCTTCACCCATAAATTTTTTAAGTGAAACCGCCCCGGACTTCGAAGATAAAATAAAAATAAATGGTATTACAAAACCAATAAAGAGCAGGCTGGAATCTTTTAGTTATCAACTATATTTGATAAATGAATTTTTAGATTCTGTTGATAGCGGTCTTGAACAAACTATAGCTCAAGAAGTTAAAGAAACTTATGCAAAAAGCAAATTGGCGATAACTGAAGATAACCACAATTATGCAGATTTAAGATACACTTGGATGATAGATAAACTCCTTCCCCCTCAAGTTACCACAAGTGCGGTCGCGAGTTATCGATTTGCAGCAGAGTTAATTTTAGCTAAATATTTTGAGACATGTGATGCTTATGAACATCCAAGCAATGCTTCTGCCACATAAGCATGTTAGGTTTAGTAACTCCCTAATTGCGATTGCAGGATACACCCGTTCGTTAATTGATGGACCGGTATCCATAGAAGAACTATGGACAAAAGTAGAGCGAAAAAATAAATCAACGATAATCACGCCCTCTTTTACACAATTTATGCTTGCCGTAGACATTCTTTTTTGCATCAAACAAATAATGCTAGATAACGAAAACAGAATAATGCCAATATGCAGCATTGATGACAAATTACAAAATAAGGAAAGTTAAATGAAGTTAATTCGCTTAACTTGCGATCAGCCAACCTTTCATCCAGTGCATTTCAATGACACAGGGCTAACGTTGATTATTGGTGATAGCTCTAAAGAAAAAGAAGGCAGTAGTAACGGAGTCGGCAAGACACTTATTCTCGGCCTCGTTCAACATTGCTTAGGCGCTAATGCTGATAAAAAATTAACTTCAGCAGTTCCAGATTGGTGGTTCTCGTTACTTTTTTCTCATAATGGAGTTGAATACTTAATATCTAGAACGGGAAATGGGAAAAAATTATTATTAAATGACAAAACAATATCTCTAAAAGCATTTAAAGATCTATTAGACAAAATAGGGATATTTAATCTTGAGAATAACATTCCGTATTTATCATTTAGATCTTTATTTAAGCGTTTTTCGCGATATACCAGAGATGACTGCATCAGTCCAACTAGGACAAAAAAGGAGCAAGACTTTGAAGCATTGCTTCGCACCGCATTTCTTCTCGGCATAGATCATAATTTAATATTATCCAAAAGAAATAATAAGCAAGAACTGGATAAAGTAAGTCAATCCCTAAAAAATTGGCAAGACGATGATATTCTTAAAGACATGTTTAGAGCAGGCTCTCAACCTAAAGTACGCTATGAATGGCTAGAAAGAGAGATCCCAAGACTGCAAGATGAACTTAATACATTTCAAGTTCACGAGCAATACAGAGCTATTGAGAATGAAACAAACAGTTTAACTATAAAATTACGAGAAGTTGAAAAAAATAAAAATATAGCTGAATTTAAAGTTAGTAATATAGAAAAAACTTTATTATCACACCCTGATATTTCAAGAGAAGATCTTCTTGAACTGTACAATGGCTTACAAGAGATTTTCAAGCCAGAAACATTGGCCCATTTTGAGTCAGTTGAAAATTTTCACAAATCATTATCTTTTAACAGAAAGAAAAGACTTGAAAATGATAAAATAAAACTTTTGTTAGAAATTGAATCTCTTAAAATTGACATTAATGATATTTCGGCATTACGTGATTCATATTTGGAATCCCTGCAAGGCAAGAAAGCATTTGATGAATACGCAGTCATAGCGAGACAACTGGCTGAATTTAAAGAAGAAAAAGAAAGGCTGCATGATTATTTAAATTTCTCTATTAACCTTCAAAAGAAAGCTCAAAATCTAAGAGAAAGAAAAGTTGAACAAGACAGATTAGCGGTGAACTATGCTTCTACAAATCCTCTTTCAGAATATGATAAATTTTTTGCTGAACTCGCAGAAATAATGTACCCGAGGGTACCAGCAGGAATAGTTTTAGATGTTAATACTGGTGACAACAAAATCCGTTATGATCTAAGCATCCAAATCGAGGGTGATGATTCGGATGGGATCAATGATGCTAGGATATTATGCTTTGACTGGTTAGTATTTACATGTGGCGAAAACCATGCCATGGATATGCTATGGCATGATAATCGTCTTTTTGCCGATATAGATCCAGGTGTTCGCGCAAGATGGTTCTCTTTTGTCAATCAGTCATTAAAACGAAGCGGAAAGCAATATATAGCATCTTTAAATACTGAAAACTTTAATGCTATGGAAACAACTTTATCTGAAATCGAAATGTTAGAACTGAAATCAAAAATTGTCCTTACTCTTCGTGGTGATAAAGCAGAGAATAAACTTCTCGGCATTCAATTTGGAAGTAAAAAGTAATCCTCAGGCAGGCACTGCCTGCCGAGTATCAGTTGCTTGCTCGTTATCGGTAGCAGTATTAACCGACCTCGAGACTCAAAATTCACTCTCATCTTTTTTCTGTAATGCCACACCAAGGCTATCAAACAATTTTTCTCCAAGAGCTTGTGCGTGATCCAGCAACATTTCTAAATCTTGTTCGGTGATCACTACCGAATTACCTTCTTTATCTTTTCCGCCACGATGGACTAAATGATTACGCTTTTGTGTAGCTATTTCTATCGCATCTATTGGCCACTCTTTATGTACATTAATATCAAATGTAGCTTTATAACGACCTACAACTTTGTTTGTACTATGCCAACTTGCACTAATCAGATGTTCTTTGATTGCTTTAATCAATTCCGCCCTCATGTTTTCAATAGATTCTCCTTTGAATGGCAAAGCCAATATTTCTTTACTTACCTTAAATTCCGTCTTACCTTTTTCTATGAAATCTTTAAGGTATGAGTCATTTTTATCTATGGAGTTAATAAACAACTCAACATAAAGAGTTTCCAAAGCTGTAATGACGTTAATGTATAAGATGCTAAGCAGATGTTCTTTTTGCTTATCTTTAAATTCGCCTTTAGCCAGCATTTTTATTCCATCAATGCTTTCAACGAACTTAGAAAAGGGTTGTTCGGAAGATGTAACAGCATCGTACAAGTCTTCGTCGTACCAATCATTAATATTATTTGAATTACCTGACCACTCGTAGCACTGTTCTTGTAAATCATTAACTAGTTCTTGGATATAATCAAATTTCACGTACCCTTCAAACATCGCTTGCAACTCTTCACTTGCTTCGTATGGGCCACCATAAATGTAAGCATATCCGCCTTCACGGGATTCATACGGACAAGAGTTTGCGGGATCTTCGAAATTTTCAAAAAACCAATTCCGCATAACTTCAAGTTGATTTGCTTTACTTATATATTGCAGAGATTCGAGCGGGACTTTTTTACCATTAACATTAAAGACAACTTTCACGATACAACGCCTCTTTGAAAAAGTTATAACATTTTGACTCACTCCTCAGTGACTAACATAGCATGATTTTCATCTCTAACCTCCGCAGATCTTCACATCCTACGGTACAACAAAAAATTTGCGTAAAGCATTAACTTCGAAGGCAAAAAATAAACTCACGTTGGTTCAGCCTCTTCGATGAGAAGAGGCTCTACTTGCCCCTTACCACTCTATCAAGCAATCAAGCTAATAGCTGCATAAGCTAGGGGTTAGCTGGAATTTGCCTACTTGACCGATGAAATCTGCATACCACTGCATCATCTCCCTTCGCCCTTCTAGATACAACGCATGGTTATACGTCCCTCGAATCGCGTTCTTATCAACATGCGCAAGCTGGGTTTCGATCCATGCCGTATTGAACCCTTCCTCGTGCAAAATCGTACTCATCGTGTGACGGAAACCATGCCCCGTTACCTTCCCCGTATACCCAATCCGTTTGAATACCTGATTAATACTCGCTTCGCTCATCGACTTGCGGGGATCATTACGCCCTGGGAACACCAGCGGATATTGCCCTGACATAACTTTGAGTTGCTGTACGATTTCCAGCGCTTGGGTAGAGAGAGGCACAAGATGGGGCCGCTTCATTTTCATTCGTTCGGCAGGAATTTCCCACACCGCTTTTTCAAGATCAAACTCACTCCAGAAAGCACCTCGGAGCTCACCGGTGCGTACTCCCGTAAGAATCAGCAGACGTGCTGCAAGAACAACTAACGGGCTTCCTGTATAGCCTGCGAGAGCTTTAAAGAAGTCTGGTAACTCCTCAACAGTAAGGAAGGGATAATGCTTCGATTCATGCCCTGACATCGCGCTGGTTAGATCCGCTGCAGGATTGTATTCCGCACGACCGGTGACGATGGCGTAACGAAAAACTTCGCTGCAGCGCTGGCGAACCTTCTTGGCCTTCTCTGTCGCGCCACGGTTTTCCATTCGACGTAGCACATTCAGCAGAACCAAAGGTTTGATATCATTCACCGGCTGCTGGCCGATATAGGGGAAAATATCTTTATTGAAGGCTTCGATAATGTCAGAAGCATACCCTTCTGACCATCGGCTCACCTTCGTTCCGTGCCATTCAAGCGCCACTGCCTGAAACGTATTATTGAGCTGGACATCGCGAACCAACTTTTCTTCTTTCTTAGCAAACGATGGATCGATACCCTCGGCCAGTTTTTTCTTGGCTTCATCTCGTAGTGCCCTCGCTTGTGCAAGGGACACTGCTGGATAGACACCAAAAGCCATACGCTTCTCTTTTCCATTGAAGCGATACTTCATCCGCCAATATCTGGAACCAGAGGGAACAACCTCAAGATACAAGCCAGCACCATCTGCCAGCTTGTAGGCCTTCTCTCTGGGTTTAGCGGCGTCTACCTGCCGTGCATTTAGCTTCATTGGGGGCATCTCCCTGGACCGAACACAGAATGCCCCCACTTATGCCCCCAACTGTAACTTGATTCCGGTTGAGTCCAGTTGATAACAGGAGATAAGATACGGGCTAGAAACCGCATTATACGGGCTTTAAGTTGATTTCGGTAGACTTGAGAAGAGTTTGAAATGGTGCCGATAATAGGAGTCGAACCTACGACCTTCGCATTACGAATGCGCTGCTCTACCAACTGAGCTATATCGGCCCTGAGAGACCGGTTACGAGCGTAACCACGGGGCAAAAGAGTAGATCTAACCGGGTGATGCGTCAATGCCCTTTTGAATCAAACGGCTATTTTTGCATCACCCGCGATTATTTACGCACGAATGGTATCATCACCGAAGCCGATCCACTTGTAGGTGGTCAGCGCTTCCAGCCCCATCGGACCGCGGGCATGCAGCTTCTGAGTGCTCACAGCCACCTCCGCGCCCAGACCAAACTGGCCGCCATCGGTGAAGCGCGTCGAGGCATTCACGTAAACCGCAGACGAATCCACTTCATTCACAAAACGATCGGCATTGCGCAGGGTGCGCGTCAGGATCGCATCAGAATGCTGGGTTCCGTGTTCACGAATGTGCGCAATAGCATCATCGAGATCCGCAACTACCTTCACGTTCAGATCCAGCGACAAATACTCATCGTCGTACTGCTCCGCGTTAACCGAAACGACCTTCGCCGGACCGTCTTTCAGCAGGGCGAGAGCCTTCTCGTCCGCATGCAGCGTAACGCCACTTTCCGCCATCTGCTTGCTCAGCGCTGGCAGGAAGGTACTGGCGATGCCCTGATGCACCAGCAGCGTTTCCACCGTATTACAGGTGCTTGGACGCTGAGTTTTAGCGTTGACGATAATCTTCAGCGCAGGTTCGATCTCCGCGGTGTCATCCACCACGATATGGCATACGCCGATACCGCCGGTAATGACCGGAATGGTGGAATGCTCACGGCACAGCTTGTGCAGGCCCGCGCCGCCGCGTGGGATGAGCATGTCGATGTATTTGTCCATGCGCAGCATCTCGTTGACCAGCGCGCGGTCAGGGCTTTCAATCGCCTGCACGGCAGCCGCCGGTAAGCCGCACTCTTCCAGCGCCTGCTGAATGACGTTCACCGTGGCGGCGTTGGTGCGCCAGGTCTCTTTCCCGCCACGCAGGATAGCGGCGTTACCGGTTTTCAGGCACAGGGAGGCAACATCCACCGTCACGTTTGGACGCGCTTCGTAAATCACACCGATGACGCCGAGTGGCACACGACGACGCTCAAGGCGTAACCCGCTGTCGAGCACCCCACCGTCAATCACCTGCCCTACCGGGTCGGCGAGGTTGCACACCTGACGGACGTCATCGGCGATACCTTTCAGACGCGCCGGGGTTAGCGCCAGACGGTCGAGCATCGCTTCGCTCAAGCCGTTGCGACGCGCTTCCAGCAGATCCTGCTCGTTGGCGAGCAAAATTTCCTGCGACTGGGATTCCAGATAATCAGCGATTTTTTCCAGCACGCGGTTTTTCTCGCGGCTAGAAAGGAGCGCCAGTTTATACGAGGCGGCTTTCGCAGCTGCGCCCATTTGTTCCAGCATGTTCTGGCTCCTTAACGAATAATCATGTCGTCGCGATGCACGGCAACCGGGCCATATTCATAGCCCAGGATGGCGTCGATCTGCTGGGAATGGTGGCCAGCAATCCGACGCAGCGCGTCGCTGTTATAACGGCTTACGCCATGAGCGATGTCGCGACCTTCAAGGTTACGGATTCGGATCACTTCACCACGCGAGAAGTTGCCTGTCACGCTTTTAATTCCTTTTGGAAGCAACGAGCTTCCTCTTTCCAGAATAGCGGCGGTCGCGCCTTCATCCACGGTCAATTCACCAGCCGGGGGCGCGCCAAAGATCCAGCGTTTGCGGTTTTCCAGCGGGGACGCCTGGGCGTGGAAGCGTGTGCCCACAGAGATGCCTTCCATCACATCACCTATCACGCCCGGACGGCTGCCCGCGGCAATGATGGTGTCGATACCGGCCCGGCACGCCACGTCCGCAGCCTGGAGCTTGGTGCCCATACCGCCTGTCCCAAGACCAGAAACGCTGTCTCCCGCAATGGCACGCAGCGCATCGTCAATGCCGTGAACGTCTTTGATCAGTTCTGCCTGTGGATTGGAACGCGGGTCAGCGGTAAACAGCCCCTGCTGATCGGTCAGAAGCAGCAGCTTATCGGCCCCTGCAAGGATCGCCGCCAGCGCAGAGAGGTTATCGTTGTCGCCTACTTTGATTTCAGCGGTGGCAACAGCGTCGTTTTCGTTGATGACCGGAACGATATGGTTATCCAGCAGCGCGCGAAGCGTATCGCGGGCGTTCAGGAAACGTTCTCTGTCTTCCATATCCGCACGCGTCAGCAGCATCTGCCCGACGTGAATGCCATAAATGGAGAACAGTTGTTCCCAGAGCTGGATGAGTCGGCTTTGTCCTACGGCGGCCAGCAGCTGTTTGGAGGCGATCGTCGCGGGGAGTTCGGGGTAGCCCAGGTGTTCACGCCCGGCGGCAATCGCCCCGGAGGTCACAATCACAATACGATGCCCTGCGGCATGCAACTGAGCGCACTGACGTACAAGCTCAACGATATGGGCACGATTAAGGCGGCGTGATCCGCCTGTTAACACACTGGTACCGAGTTTTACCACCAGCGTCTGGCTGTCACTCATGATTCTCTGCCGTTCAACAATAAGGGAAAATGATGTCAGTCAGACGTTTTAACAGGTGTCAGCCCCGTTGCCAACTGCCTTAGCACATCACCCGTCACTTTGTTGCGCGGGATCAGGAAGCGTAGCGGCAGATTTTGACAATTTTATTACCGAAAAATTAAAACATACTTTTTTAGACATATTCTTACTTTGTCATAAAACGTTCACCCACTAACGATAAAACCCTTCCTGTTTTTCACGGGGTAATAAGTTGAATCTTATTGCTCAGCGAATATTAGCGCGTTTTTATAAAATCAGGATTGAAAATGAAAAAGAGCACTCTGGCATTAGTGGTAATGGGCGTAGTTGCATCCACATCTGTTCACGCAGCGGAAGTTTATAATAAAAACGGTAATAAACTGGACGTGTACGGCAAAGTAAAAGCAATGCACTACCTCAGTGATGATGACGCGAAGGATGGTGACCAGACTTACGTTCGATTTGGCTTTAAGGGTGAAACGCAGATTAACGATCAGCTGACGGGCTACGGACGTTGGGAAGCAGAGTTCGCGGGTAACAAAGCAGAAAGCGACTCTTCTCAAAAAACGCGCCTGGCATTTGCGGGTATTAAACTGAAAGATTTTGGTTCTTTTGATTACGGTCGTAACCTGGGTGCGCTGTATGACGTCGCCGCATACACCGATATGTTCCCGGAGTTCGGCGGTGACGGCCTGGCGCAGACCGATAATTTCATGACGAAACGCGCTTCCGGTCTGGCTACATACCGTAATACCGATTTCTTTGGCATGGTTGACGGTCTTAATATGACCCTGCAATACCAGGGTAAAAATGAAAACCGCGACGTGAAGAAGCAAAACGGTGACGGCTTCGGTACCTCCCTGAGCTATGACTTCGGCGGCAGCGATTTCTCTGTGATTGGTGCGTATGCCAGCTCCGATCGCACCAATGAGCAAAACCTTCAGGCACGCGGCGAAGGTAAAAAAGCAGAAGGCTGGGCGACCGGTCTGAAATATGATGCCAACGATATATATCTGGCCACTCTCTATTCTGAAACCCGCAATATGGCCCCTATTTCCGGTGGCTTTGCAAATAAAGCGCAAAACTTCGAAGTGGTTGCGCAATATCAGTTTGACTTTGGTCTGCGCCCATCTCTGGGTTACGTGCAGTCTAAAGGCAAAGATATCGAAGGCATCGGCGATGAAGATATCGTGAAATACATCGATGTAGGTGCGACCTATTATTTCAACAAAAACATGTCTGCGTTTGTTGATTATAAAATCAACCAGATCGATGACGATAATAAACTGGGCGTAAGCAGCGATGATATCGTTGCGCTGGGCATGACCTACCAGTTCTGATGTTGTGGTAATAAAAAAACCGGCGCTGAGCCGGTTTTTTTGTGCCCGGTGACGCTGTGCTTACCGGACCTACGGAGTAATACGTTTTTAGGCCGGGTAAGGCGTAGCCGCCACCCGGCGCAGTGACATCATCAGGCTCTCAGTTTCACCGCTTCGCTGGAAAAATCGTCCGCAGGCTCCAGCTTCAGATCCAGCGTTGCCAGCAGGTCGCGAGCTCTGGCGTGAAATTCTTTTAGCGTATGCTCCAGGCGATCGATCACTTCCTGATCTTTGATGCTCGTCGCCTGCCAGTGCCCGTCTTTATTAAACAGGCCAAACTGATAGCTATAGGTAAAACGGTTTTCCTGTGCTTCCATTTCCATCCACCAGCCCCAGAACTCACGTTTTTCGGGTGCAGGCTTCACGTTGACGCAAACAGCCAGGCAGTCGAAAAAAAAGCGATTCTCTTCACACTGCTCTTCTCGAATATACGGGCCAAGAGCCATGAACTTCTTAATCAGTCTACTTTTCGGGTGTCCACTCGGTAACGTCATTGCGATCTCCTTTTGTGAAGCACTGTTTTACCAAACCAACGAAATTTAGCAAACTATTAACACAATCTCTGCGTGATCCAGCGTGTGATCTCTTTAAGCCCTTTGTCAAAATTTTGGTACACCGGGCTGAAGGGTACCTCCAGCAATTTGCCATCCGAAGATGACGAGGTGATTAAGCGTGACTCCTCTTCCGGGCTAAATGGATCGTTCTTCCAGAAACCGGACATCATCGGGGTTGGGCAACGGCGGCCCAGCAAGCCCTGCGTTTTTAATGAATACCGATTAAGTTCAATGCGCAACGCTTCATCTGAAGCATCATGCATGCCAAGTCGGCTCGCCAGCACGTCCAGATACATTTCAGGAACGCTACCCTGACGCGCAGGCTCGCTTAGCAGTGCATGCACTACCGGACCAAGACAGGCGACGGCCTTCAGGCGGGAAGATTCAAGGTAGGCCAGCCGTACCGCGACGTTAGCGCCAAAGCGGAAGCCAAACGCACCTACCCGGGTATGGTCAACCCAGGGGATATTCTCCAGCGCTTTTAATGCATGCTGGTGCAGCAGGCTGGAATCTTGCGTAAGTTTCCATTTGGATGAAAAACCAATTGATGGCATATCGAGCGTCAGCATGGCGATCCCGTTTGGGGCAAAGTAGCGCTCATACAGGCTGTAATAATCAATTTGTAACGAATCCAGGCCGCCGCACATCAGAACCGTCGGGAACGGGCCTTCCCCCTCCGGCATATGCAGGAATCCAGTCACCGGGCTACCGCCGGGAATGGCGAACTCAATTTCACGCATCCGGCCAGGCAGCCGCTGGGCGGCCTCTTCATAAGCCCGGTTTGCCAGCGCCTGGGCCTGCTCCGCCAGTTCGTCTCCTTTCAGATGCGGGTATGCAGCGATGCTGTAAAGGTTTGCCGCATGCAGCCAGTGTTTGCCGCTGAGAGTGGCATCTTCTTCCTGGCTCGCTTTTTGCTGCCAGAGCATGGCCTGCTTTGACCATTCGTAGATCCAGTTCCCGCCACGGTAGCCCACCACCGTGTCGTAGAGATCGCTGTCGGTGCGCTCAGACTCGCTCATCACGATACGCGCCTGCACGTCGAGGATTTCACGTGGATCGATACCGCGCCAGATCCACATCAGGCGATTAATCATGCGGTACCAGTGGGGCACGTTTTTACCATCTAACGCTGACTGAACAGCAGGCATGGTCCCCGGATTAAACCGACGCACCAGCGTCGAGGTTTCAGGGTGCTTGAAACGGGGTTTGAAAAGAGTTTCGGTGAGATTCGCCTGCGCCATTGCGTTGCCTCCATGGATACATCACTTGGAGACCATTGTAACGCGTGGCAGGCCAAAAAGAACAACGCCCGGCATAACCGGGCGTGTAAAGTTACGTACTGAAATTAACGGCCAGAGATAGGCGGTACGAAGACCACGCCCATATCCCATGGCTGTTCAATCCAGGTATCCTGAGGGATATCAATGACGTAATCATCAACCAGGGGACGACCCGCTGGTTTCGCGAAGATAGTGACGAAGTGCGCTTTTGGATACATTTCGCGGATAGCCACAGCGGTACCGCCGGTGTCCACCAGATCGTCGATAACGATAAAGCCTTCACCGTCGCCTTCCGCGCGCTTCAGCACTTTCAGCTCACGCTGGTTATCGTGGTCATAGCTGGAGATACATACGGTATCGACATGACGAATACCCAGCTCACGTGCCAGCAGCGCCCCCGGTACCAGACCGCCACGGCTGACGGCAATAATGCCTTTCCACTGTTCGGAAGGCATCAGACGCGCAGCCAGTTTGCGTGCGTGAATCTGCAACATGTCCCAGGTGACGACGTATTTTTCGCTCATGTGAAGTGTCCCAGCCTGTTTATATACGGCTTAAAAAAATGAGGGTGAACCAGGTTGCGCGAGATTATAGAGATCTGAAGCACTAAAAACCAGTGTTACGCGCCATGAGCCTGAGTTTTTACATGCTTAATGCTACCAGCCACGGGAGAAAGTGGTATTCTCAGATGCATCTCGCAAGCCCGTCTTGTGGTAACGATTAACCTGCTAACCCAGTGACCTGCAACATTGTTTTGCAGCGCAACGACAAGGAGACCTATCGTGTCTGAACTGTCTCAATTATCTCCACAGCCGCTGTGGGATATTTTTGCCAAAATCTGCTCCATTCCGCACCCTTCCTATCACGAAGAACAGCTTGCCGAACATATTATGGGCTGGGCAAAGGAAAAAGGTCTGCACGCTGAGCGCGACCAGGTTGGCAATATTCTCATCCGCAAACCTGCCACCGCAGGTATGGAAAACCGTAAGCCAGTGGTATTGCAGGCGCACCTGGACATGGTTCCGCAGAAAAACAACGACACCGTTCACGACTTCACAAAAGACCCGATTCAGCCGTACATCGACGGTGAGTGGGTGAAGGCGCGCGGCACGACCCTGGGCGCAGATAACGGTATTGGTATGGCTTCCGCGCTGGCCGTGCTGGCTGACGACAGCGTTGAACACGGTCCGCTGGAAGTGCTGCTGACCATGACTGAAGAAGCGGGCATGGATGGCGCGTTCGGTCTCCAGGCAAACTGGCTGCAAGCGGACATTCTGATCAACACCGATTCCGAAGAAGAAGGTGAGATCTACATGGGCTGCGCGGGCGGGATCGATTTCATCTCTACCCTGCCGCTGTCCCGCGAAGCGATTCCTGCCGGTTTCGAGACCTTTAAGCTGACGCTGAAAGGGCTGAAAGGCGGTCACTCCGGCGGTGATATTCACCTGGGCCTGGGCAACGCCAACAAACTGCTGGCGCGTTTCCTGGCGGGCCATGCCGCTGAACTGGATCTGCGTCTGGTGGACTTCAACGGCGGCACTCTGCGTAACGCGATCCCTCGCGAAGCCTTCGCGACCGTGGCGGTGCCTGCGGCGAAAGCGGAAGAGCTGAAAAACCTCTCCAGCCTGTATCTGGATATCCTGAAAAACGAGCTGTCTGAGAAAGAGAAAAACCTGACGGTGGTACTGGAGTCCGTTACAACGGATAAAGCCGCGCTGACCACTCAGTCTCGTGACACGTTCGTCCAGTTGCTGAACGCAACGCCAAACGGCGTGATCCGCAATTCTGACGTCGCAAAAGGCGTGGTTGAAACCTCCCTGAACGTGGGCGTAGTGACCATGGGCGACGACAGCGCAGAGATCATTTGCCTGATCCGTTCCCTGATCGACAGCGGTAAAGAGTACGTTGTGAGCATGCTGGAATCTCTGGGTACCCTGGCGGGCGCGAAAACGTCTGCAAAAGGCAGCTACCCTGGCTGGCAGCCGGATGCAAGTTCTCCGGTCATGGCACTGGTGCGTGAAACTTATCAGAGACTGTTCAACAGCACCCCGAACATTCAGGTTATTCACGCGGGTCTGGAATGTGGTCTGTTCAAGAAACCGTATCCGGATATGGACATGGTCTCCATCGGGCCGACCATCACGGGTCCACACTCCCCGGATGAGCAGGTTCACATTGAAAGCGTCGGTCACTACTGGACGCTGCTGACTGAGCTGCTGAAAGCAATCCCTGTTAAGTAATAAGCCGTTTGATGCCCGGTGGCGCTTCGCTTACCGGGCCTACGATTAGCCTAATCTACAGTCCCAGCACCAGCTGACGCTCCAGCTGCGGATCCAGCAATGTGACGTGCAGCCCCACCAGTCTTACCCCTCGTCCGCCCCGCCGCTCTTCCCATGCCTTTTTTGCCGTCGCAATAAGATCCTCTTTGTTGAGGCGTGGCCAGACGTGTTCCTGCGTCGTCTGCTGAAAATCGTTAAATTTCAGTTTGATGCCCTGCCGGGCAATAAGCAGATCTGGTTTGACCTTCAGTAAGCGTCGTTCAAGCTCAGGATAGAGTTGTTCCGTAATAATGGTTTCACACTCTGCCCAGTCATGGATATCTTCGCTCAGCGTGCGTTCAACGCCGACCGATTTACGCAGCCGTTCGTTGTTCACATCCCGGTCATCAATGCCCTGACTGCGTTCCCACAGTACGCGGCCAAACTTACCAAAACGCTTAAGCAGCAGCGCCAGATCGCTGCGCTGAACGTCTTCACAGGTGCGTAGCCCCATACTTTCCAGCTTCGCGGCGGAGACTTTACCCACACCGGGGATTTTGCTGAGCGGCAGCGTCTTTAAAAACGCCGGAACCTCTTCCGGGGTGATGACGTACTGGCCGTTGGGCTTATTTAAATCGGAGGCGATTTTGGCGAGAAATTTTATCGGCGCGACGCCTGCCGATGCCGTCAGGTTCAGCTCGTTAAAAATAGTCTGGCGTATCTCCTGCGCCATCAGGGTGGCGGATCCGTGGCAGTGCACGCTGTGGGTGACATCCAGATAGGCTTCATCCAGCGATAACGGTTCAATCAGAGAGGTGTAGCGGGAGAAGATCTCCCGAATGTGGCTCGATGCTTCTTTATAGGCATCAAAACGTCCGGGCAAAAGAGTGAGATGCGGGCACAGTTTCAGCGCCATCGCTGTCGGCATGGCGCTGCGCACACCGTATTTGCGAGCAGGATAGTTGGCGGTGCTGATGACACCGCGCTGAACCCGGCTGCCGCCAATGGCGATGGGAATATCCCGCAGCGCCGGGTTGTCACGCATCTCCACTGCGGCAAAAAAGCAGTCCATATCGACATGGATTATTTTGCGCATAGTAAGCCCTCACTCATTACTGGATAAGTATACAGTAAACAAATGAGGGTTGAGAAGTGTGCGTGGGAATTGTCGGGTGGCGGCGTTGCCTTACCCGACATACAAAACTAAATAATGCGTTGCTGCTCGCGAGCCATCCGTTTTTTTCGCGCATCGCACGGTTCCGGACAATCGCACACTTTTTCCATTCCGATGGAAGATATACCTCCACAGCTGCCCTGGATGCTTTTACGCTTGATGATCCAACCTAAGGACATCCCGAATATCACCAGTACAAACACCGCAAAGGTCGCCAGAAAGGTCAGCATAATCAGCCTCCGAAATCATCGAGCATGATGTTCTCATCTTCCACGCCAAGATCTTTTAGCATCTTAATCACGGCAGCGTTCATCATTGGCGGGCCACACATATAAAACTCGCAATCTTCCGGTGCCGGGTGCTGTTTGAGGTAATTTTCATACAGCACGTTGTGGATGAAGCCCGTATAACCTGTCCAGTTATCTTCCGGCTGCGGATCGGATAACGCCACATGGAAGGTAAAGTTAGGGTTATCACGTGCCAGTTGTTCAAACTCATCGTCATAGAACATTTCGCGCAGTGAACGCGCCCCGTACCAGAAGCTGATCTTGCGCTTGCTGCCAAGGCGTTTGAGCTGGTCAAAGATATGCGAACGCATCGGCGCCATACCCGCACCGCCGCCGATAAAGACCATTTCCGCGTCGGTGTCTTTGGCAAAGAATTCGCCGAACGGGCCGGAAATCGTCACTTTGTCGCCAGGCTTGAGGGACCAGATATAGGACGACATGACGCCAGGGGGGGCATCAGGCACATTCGGCGGCGGCGTGGCGATACGCACGTTGAGCATAATAATGCCCTTCTCTTCCGGGTAGTTAGCCATGGAATAAGCGCGAAGCGCGGGCTCTTTTACTTCGGAAACAAAGCGGAAGAGGTTAAATTTATCCCAGTCAGCCCGGTACTCCTCGGGCACGTCGAAGTCAGCATACGCCACGGTATGTGCCGGACAATCAATCTGGATATACCCACCCGCACGGAACGGGACGCTCTCCCCTTCAGGAACGCGCAGCTTGAGCTCTTTAATGAACGTGGCTTTGTTATCGTTAGAGATAACTTCGCACTCCCATTTTTTCACGCCGAAGATCTCCTCCGGCAGCTCAATCTTCATGTTCTGGCGCACAGCGACCTGACACGCCAGACGGCAGCCCTCTTTCGCTTCACGCTTCGTGATATGCGACAGTTCTGTTGGCAGAATATCACCGCCTCCCTCTTTCACCGTCACACGGCACTGTCCACAGGAGCCACCGCCGCCACAGGCAGACGAGACAAAAATCCCGTTGCCGGAGAGCGTATTAAGCAGCTTATCCCCTGCCGGGGTACGGATCTGATTCTGCGGATCGTCATTGATATCAATGATCACATCCCCGGAATTCACCAGCTTCGCACGCGCCGCCAGGATCAGCCCTGACAGCACCAGTACTATCAGCGTGAACATCACCACGCCAAGAATAATTTCCATCTTTTAGCCCTTATAGCTGCACACCGGAGAAGGACATAAAGCCCAACGCCATCAGGCCGGTGGTGATAAAGGTGATCCCTAAGCCACGAAGCCCCGCAGGTACGTTGGCATATTTCATTTTTTCACGGATCCCCGCCATGGTGACAATCGCCAGCATCCAGCCGATACCGGAACCGAAACCATACACAACCGATTCACTGAAGTTGTAATCGCGCTGAACCATAAATGAGACGCCGCCGAAAATGGCGCAGTTCACTGCGATTAGCGGCAGGAAGATCCCCAGTGCGTTGTACAGCGACGGGAAGTATTTATCGAGGATCATCTCCAGGATCTGAACAAGCGCCGCAATCACCCCGATAAAGGTGATGAAGTTCAGAAAGCTAAGATCAACGCCCTCCACCAGCGCGCCATCGCGAAGCACGAAGTTGAACACCAGGTTGTTAATCGGAACGGAAAGCCCCAGCACAACAGTGACCGCCACACCCAGACCGAATGCCGTCGATACCTTCTTAGAAACAGCAAGGAACGTACACATGCCCAGGAAGAAAGCGAGCGCCATGTTTTCAACAAACACCGCGCGCACAAATAAACTCAGGTAATGAGCCATCGTCGGTTACTCCTTTTCCTGCTGTTCAGGCTTCAGCGTACGAATCAGCCAGATCAGCAAACCGATAATGAAAAATGCGCTTGGTGCCAGCAGGAACAGGCCGTTCGGCAGATACCAGCCGCCGTTCTGTACCGTATCCAGCACCGGAATGCCAAACAGTTTGCCGCTGCCAATAAGTTCGCGCAGGAAACCAACCGTCAACAGGATCACACCGTAACCCAGCCCGTTACCTATACCGTCCATAAAGCTCGCCAGTGGCGGCATTTTCATCGCATAGGCTTCAGCGCGCCCCATCACGATACAGTTGGTGATAATCAGGCCGACAAACACCGAAAGCTGCTTCGAGGTTTCATAAGCGAAGGCGCGCAGAAGCTGATCAACCACGATCACCAGCGAGGCGATGATCGCCATCTGGACAATGATCCTCACGCTGTTGGGTATGTGGTGGCGGATCATTGAGATAAACATGCTGGAAAACGCTGTCACCAGCGTTACCGCCAGCGTCATGACCACCGCCGTTTCCAGCTTGGTGGTTACCGCCAGAGCCGAGCATACACCCAGCACCTGAAGCGTTATCGGGTTATTGGCTAAAAGTGGGCCAATCAGCACCTTTTTAACTTCTTTCAGTTCACCCGTATCAGCCATTGTTCAGCGCTCCTTCACGTACATTCTTCAGGAAGGGACCAAAGCCCAGTTCACCCATCCAGAAATCAAAGCTGTGCTGCACCCCATTAGAGGTGAGCGTGGCGCCGGAAAGGCCATCAACGGCAAATTCATCACCGGGACGCGCTCCTCCTTTCACCACCTTCAGCGCAGGCTGGCCGTTGTCATCGAGCACTTTTTTACCGACAAACTGTGCCCGCCAGTTAGGGTTCTCAACTTCGCCCCCCAGCCCTGGTGTTTCGCCCTGATCGTAATATGTAATGCCTTTGACCGTACGGCCATCGGTATCCAGCGCCACAAAGGCGTACATCATTGACCATAAACCGTTGCCATAGATGGGCAACACGATTTCCTGGATGCGCTTTTGCTCGTCGCGGACGAGGTAAATCTCCGCGACATTGCTGCGGCGCTTAATGCCTGCCGGATCCTGCGAGGCGTCAAGCATGGTGCTCATCTGCGGATCTTTTAGCGCCAGCGCCTGGTTATATTTCGCCGGGTCTTTATCCATTAACTCCCCGGTTTTTAAATCCACCAGCCGTGCGGTAATGCGTTCGGCAAACACCGCTGCGACGTCATCCTTCGTCATGCCTTCCTGCATCAGCCCGGCAACGGCCAGGATGTTACGCTGTTTATCCAGCGCACGTTGCTCCTGCTGTAGCGGTTTCAACCCAACGGCAGAACCGGCCACGACAATGGAGCAGACCAGACACAGTACCAGCACCACCAGCAGCGTTTTGCTGATACTGTCGTTATTTTTGATCTCAGCCACGCGCCTTCCTCCGCTTAATGTTGGCGCGCAAGACCAGATAGTCGAACAGCGGCGCAAACAGATTGGCAAACAGAATGGCCAACATCATCCCTTCCGGATAGGCCGGGTTGACCACGCGAATCAGTACACACATCACCCCAATGAGCGCGCCGTAGCACCATTTTCCTCTGTCGGTAAACGAAGCCGAGACCGGATCGGTGGCCATGAACATCATGCCAAACGCAAAGCCTCCCAGCACGAGGTGCCAGTACCACGGCATGGAGAACATCGGGTTAGTGTCTGAACCAATGAAATTGAAAAGCGTGGCGGTGAGGACCATCCCAAGCATGACGCCAGCGACAATGCGCCAGGACGCCACGCGGCCAAAGAGGATGATGGCTCCGCCGATCAAAATCATCAGGGTAGACACTTCACCGATGGAGCCTGGAATATTGCCAATAAACGCATCAAACCAGGTGACAGGCTGTCCGGTTGCATTGTTAACCAGCGTTTCGCCGCCGCCAGCCGCCCACTGTGAAAGTGGCGTCGCGCCGGAGAATCCGTCTGCTGCCGTCCACACCAGGTCGCCCGAGATTTGCGCCGGATAAGCAAAGAACAGGAACGCGCGCCCTGCCAGTGCCGGGTTGAGGAAGTTGCGTCCGGTCCCGCCGAAGATCTCCTTG
Source organism: Enterobacter sp. CCUG 70166 (assembly GCF_020224095.1). Lineage (NCBI taxonomy): Bacteria > Pseudomonadati > Pseudomonadota > Gammaproteobacteria > Enterobacterales > Enterobacteriaceae > Enterobacter > Enterobacter sp. CCUG 70166. Next base: position 25,664 of record NZ_NRIQ01000003.1, on the reverse strand, counting down.
GCAATCACCACGCCAAAGCTGATCCCCATCGCCGCCTGCCAGAGCGGCAGCGTTGGCGGAACAATCAGCGCAAACAGAATAGAGGTAACAAAGAAGCCTTCGTTTATCTCATGTTTGCGAATAATAGCGAACAGAACCTCCCAGAAACCGCCCACAATAAAGACAGTCATATAGATGGGGAGGAAGAAGACAGCGCCCAGCGTCATCATGCTGATCCAGCCTGCATCTGCCGCAAAGCTCACCCCCAGCGACTGCGCCAGACGATAGTGCCAGTCAGACTGAATCACCTGCGCCAGCTGCTCTGCATCGTACATATGGTGCAGCGCCGGAATAGTCTGCAACCCAACGTTATACATCCCCCAGAACATGGCCGGGAAGACCGCAAACCAGACCAGAATCATCATTCGCTTGAGGTCGATGGCGTCGCGAACGTGCGCCGCGCCTTTCGTCACCAGACCCGGCGTGTAGAAAATGGTCGTTGTCGCTTCATACAGCGGGTAGTACTTTTTGAGCTTCCCTTCGGTAAAGTGCGGCTCAATTTTTTCAAAGAGGTGTTTTAAGCCCATGGTTATCCTTCCTGCTCAATGCGGGTTAACACCTCGCGCAATACGGGTCCATATTCGTATTTACCTGGACACACATAGGTACACAGCGCCAGATCTTCCTCGTCCAGCTCCAGACAGCCCAGCGCCTGGGCACCGTCGGTATCGCCGGCCAGCAGATCGCGCAGCAGCACAGTGGGCAGAATATCCAGCGGCATCACGCGTTCGTAGTTGCCAATCGGGACCATGGCGCGCTCACCGCCGTTGGTGCTGGTGGAGAAGTTAAACAGCTTACGACGCAAAAAGTGGCCGAGCGTGGTACGGGTTACCGAGTATTTTTCCGCGCCAGGAAGCACCCAGCCGAACAGCTCTTTCTCACGCCCTTCAAGCACCACGCTCACCTGAAGATGGAAACGACCCAGCCAGGCCATCGGGCCTGTCGCGTGTCTGCCGCTCAGCACCGAACCGGAAATAATGCGGTTTTCACCTTCTTTCGTTTCGCCAGCCAACAGCGCCGTCAGGTCTGCCCCAAGCAGCGTGCGAACCAGACGCGGTTGGGTTGCCTGAGGGCCGCCGATGGCAATAATGCGTTCTGAGCACAGCTCACCCGTGGTGAAGAGCTTACCGATAGCGATCACGTCCTGATAATTAAGATGCCAGACCTGTTTCGTCAGGCTTACCGGCTCCAGGAAATGAATATGCGTTCCCACCAGCCCGGCCGGATGCGGGCCGGCAAATTCATTAAAGGCGACCTGCCCTTGAGGATGCCCGCCCAGCTTACCGCCGCTGGCCTGGCAGACATGCACTTTGCCCGGCGTCAGGCGCGTTAACACGGTGAGGCCGGCATCGAAAGCTTTGCGTTCCGCCAGGATAAGAGGCTGCGGATCCGCGCTGAGCGGGTTAGTGTCGATGGCCGTAACGAAGATAGCGGCTGGCACAGTGCCAGGTACGGGCGTTTTGCTATAGGGACGCGTGCGAAGCGCCGTCCACAGTCCTGACTCCATCAGTTGCGTCTGCACCGCGTCGTGGCTGAGGGTAGCGAGATCGGCGGCGTCAAAACGCGCAAACTCGCGTTTTTCGTCACCTTCAATTTGAATGACAACCGACTGCAGAACGCGACGCTCACCACGATGGATGGCGACGACGGTACCGCTGGCAGGGGCTGTAAACATAACGCCAGGATTTTTTTTATCCTCGAAGAGTGCCTGGCCTTTTATTACACGATCGCCTTCCTGTACCAGCATCGCGGGGCGCATGCCCACGTAATCATCACCCACAATAGCGACATGATGAATACTGGCGCCGGTCGTTACGTGCTGTTCAGGCACGCCAGAGATTGGCAGATCGAGTCCTTTTCTGATTCTAAACATGTGGTTAGCAGGTATCCATGAACAACAATCCAGAGAGGCCGGAGTGTACCATTTTCGGCCCTGCCAAGGGCAGTAAATCCGCCGTCTGGCGCGCCGAAATGCGAGCTATTGCGCAAAGTTCCTGGAGTCAGGACAATATGAATGGGTTATAAAGTAAAACTAATTTGTAAACGCAAAGGTTGGCTCTTGCGAAAATCTCCATCGGTGCTAATGTGAGCGCTCCTGTCCAGATTAGTCTGATTTCGGGTGTCTTTTGCCGTTCTGGCAAGTTGGTCATTGTTTTATCAAGGAACCAGTAGTATGCGTAAAATCGCATTGTTCATTGCGATGCTTCTGATACCGTGCATGTCGTTTGCCGGGCTGCTTGGCAGTAATAGTTCAACGACGCCGGTCAGCAAAGAGTATAAACAGCAGTTGATGGGATCCCCGGTTTATATTCAAATCTTCAAGGAAGAGCGCACACTCGATCTGTTTGTCAAAATGGGCGAGACGTATCAACTGCTCGATAGCTACAAAATCTGTAACTATTCTGGCGGACTGGGGCCGAAACAGCGCCAGGGTGACTTCAAAAGTCCGGAAGGGTTTTACAACGTTCAGCGTAGCCAGCTAAAACCGGACAGCCGCTTTTATAAAGCGATTAACATCGGTTTCCCCAATGCCTTCGACCGTGCGCACGGTTACGAAGGGAAATACCTGATGATCCACGGCGCCTGCGTGTCTGTCGGCTGTTATGCGATGACGGATTCCGGCATTGATGAAATCTTCCAGTTTGTCACGGGCGCACTGGTCTTCGGCCAGCCGAATGTTCAGGTCAGCATCTATCCGTTCCGTATGACGGATGCCAACATGGCGCGCCATAAGTACTCTGTTTACACAGATTTCTGGAAACAGCTAAAACCGGGTTATGACTACTTCGAGCAGACCCATAAGCCGCCGGTGGTGTCCATCGTCAATGGCCGTTACGTGGTGAGTAAACCGCTCAGCCATGAAGTGGTTCAGCCTCAGCTGGCGTCAAATTACGCGGTCCCCGAGACAAAATAGCGCCCACTCGCCTGGCATGATCTTTTGCCAGGTTTCATTGCCCGTCAGCGGCTGCGTTGCAATGACAGTGACCACATCGTTCGGTGTGGTCTCCTTCTGAAAATCAATTTCCACATCCTGATCGAGCAGCGTGGCGACGCCAAACGGCGCACGTCGGGTGATCCAGAACAGATTCGTCGAGCAGAATGCCATCACGTAGCGTCCGTCAGACAGCAGCATATTAAACACGCCCTTCTCGCGTAACTCAGACGCCAGTGACGCTATGTACTTAAATACTGCGGTCATGTTGCCGGGCGTACGGGGGTAGCGCTCGGTCAGCTTGTGCAGCAGCCAGCAAAATGCTTTTTCGCTGTCCGTTTCACCGACAGGACGAAAATTGCCGGTTTCCAGTGATTTATAGCCCGAGAGCTGCCCGTTGTGCGCATAGGTCCAGTTACGTCCCCACAGTTCACGGGTAAACGGATGGGTATTTTCCAGCGCCACTTCGCCACGATTGGCCTGGCGGATATGGGCGATCACCGAACAGGATTTAATAGGATAGTCCTGCACCAGTCTGGCAATGGGTGAGTTAAAGCTGGGCTGTGGATCTTTAAACGTGCGACATCCTTTGCCTTCGTAGAAGGTAATGCCCCAGCCGTCTTTATGCGGCCCGGTTCCTCCACCGCGCTGAACCAGCCCGGTGAAACTAAAGCAGATATCGGTTGGCACATTGGCGCTCATCCCGAGCAGTTCGCACATAGAACACCTCCACAACAGCGGGGGGCACCGGCGCCCCCCAGCGAAGTCTTACTTAACCATCTCTTTTTCGATCAGTTGGATCAGGATGTGGATCACTTTGATGTGAATTTCCTGAACGCGATCCGCATAACCGAAGTGTGGTACACGGATTTCAATGTCCGCTGTACCGTCCATCTTACCGCCATCTTTCCCGGTCAGGGTGATCACTTTCATGCCCTTCTCACGCGCGGCGGCGATCGCTTTGATCACGTTAGCGGAGTTACCGGACGTGGAGATCCCCAGCAGCACGTCGCCTTCACGGCCTACGGCTTCAACGTAGCGGGAAAAGATATGGTCGTAACCGAAGTCGTTGCCTACACAGGAGATGTGGCTCACGTCGGAAATCGCAATCGCCGGGTAGCCCGGACGGTTTTCGCGATAGCGTCCGGTCAGCTCTTCGGCGAAGTGCATGGCGTCACAGTGGGAACCGCCGTTACCGCAGGAGAGCACTTTACCGCCGGCTTTGAAGCTGTCGGCAAGCAGGACCGCCGCGCGCTGAATAGCGTGAATATTGGCATCATCTTTCAGAAAATTCGCCAGCGTTTCCGCCGCTTCGTTCAGTTCGTTACGAATAAGATCCTGGTACATGAGGATAATCCTTCAGTATTGATGAAATAACACAGTGGAGTGTACCGGATAGCAGTAAAAGCGAGAAGCTAAAGCCATGCGAATCGTCCGGCGTTTTGATTTTTTGTGCCGGCTAAAACGCGAACAATGTGAACCAGGTTGTAATTATTTTGTAAACACATTGCTAAAGGAAATGACATCAACTACAACCATATCATCACAAGTGGTCAGACCTCCTACAAGCAAGGGAGCTTTTCTTTATGATGATTTTGAGCATTTTCGCAACCGTTGTGCTGCTCGGGGTGTTGTTCTATCACCGTGTCAGTTTATTCCTGAGTAGCCTGATTCTTCTGGCCTGGACGGCTGCACTTGGCGTCGCTGGCCTGTGGAATATCTGGGTACTTGTTCCCCTGGCAATCATTTTGCTGCCGTTTAACCTGACGCCGATGCGTAAGTCGATGATCTCTGCGCCGGTGTTCAAGGGATTCCGTAAAGTGATGCCGCCGATGTCGCGCACGGAGAAAGAGGCGATTGATGCGGGCACGACCTGGTGGGAAGGCGATCTGTTCCAGGGCAACCCGGACTGGAAAAAGCTGCACAACTACCCGCAGCCGCGTCTGACCGCCGAAGAACAAGCCTTTATTGACGGCCCGGTGGAAGAAGCCTGCCGCATGGCGAACGATTTTGCCATCACTCACGAAATGGCCGACCTGCCGCCTGAGCTGTGGGCATATCTGAAAGAGCATCGCTTCTTCGCGATGATCATTAAGAAAGAGTACGGCGGTCTGGAATTCTCCGCTTACGCTCAGGCTCGCGTCCTGCAAAAACTGGCGGGTGTTTCCGGGATCCTGGCGATCACCGTTGGCGTGCCAAACTCCTTAGGCCCGGGCGAGCTGTTACAGCATTACGGTACGGAAGAGCAGAAAGATCACTATCTGCCGCGTCTGGCGCGTGGTCAGGAAATTCCGTGCTTCGCGCTGACCAGCCCGGAAGCCGGTTCTGATGCCGGTGCGATCCCGGATACTGGCGTGGTCTGCATGGGCGAATGGCAGGGCGAACAGGTGCTGGGCATGCGCCTGACCTGGAACAAACGTTATATCACCCTGGCGCCTATCGCCACCGTACTCGGTCTGGCGTTCAAACTTTCTGACCCGGAAAAACTGCTGGGCGGTGAAGAAGATCTGGGCATTACCTGTGCGCTGATCCCAACCTCGACCCCGGGGGTTGAAATTGGTCGTCGTCATTTCCCGCTGAACGTACCGTTCCAGAACGGCCCGACTCGCGGTCAGGATATCTTTGTGCCGATTGACTACATCATCGGTGGACCGAAAATGGCCGGTCAGGGCTGGCGTATGCTGGTGGAATGTCTGTCGGTGGGCCGCGGCATTACACTGCCATCGAACTCTACCGGCGGTCTGAAATCGGTGGCGATGGGGATTGGGGCTTACGCGCATATCCGCCGTCAGTTCAAAATCTCCATCGGCAAGATGGAAGGTATCGAAGAGCCGCTGGCGCGTATTGCGGGCAATGCCTACGTGATGGACGCCGCAGCCTCGCTGATTACCTACGGTATTATGCTGGGCGAAAAACCTGCCGTGCTGTCGGCGATTGTGAAGTACCACTGTACCCACCGCGCACAGCAGTCAATTATTGATGCAATGGATATCGCAGGCGGTAAAGGCATTATGCTTGGCGAAGGCAACTTCCTGGCGCGCGGCTATCAGGGCGCACCGATTGCCATCACCGTGGAAGGGGCAAACATCCTGACCCGCAGCATGATGATCTTCGGCCAGGGTGCGATTCGTTGCCATCCGTACGTGCTGGAAGAGATGGCTGCCGCGCAGAATAACGACGTGGATGCCTTCGACAAGCTGCTGTTCAAACATATCGGTCACGTTGGCAGCAATGAAGTTCGCAGCTTCTGGCTCGGCCTGACGCGGGGGCTGACCAGCGCGACGCCGACCCGCGATGCAACCAAACGTTACTACCAACACCTGAACCGTCTGAGCGCTAACCTGGCGCTGCTGTCTGACGTCTCCATGGCCGTTCTGGGCGGAAGCCTGAAGCGTCGCGAACGCATCTCCGCCCGTCTGGGTGATGTGCTGAGCCAGATCTTCCTGGCCTCTGCGGTGCTGAAACGCTACGACGATGAAGGCCGTCAGGAAGCGGATCTGCCGCTGGTGCACTGGGGCGTGCAGGATGCGATGTATCAGGCGGAACAGGCGATTGACGACCTGCTGGCAAACTTCCCGAACCGCTTCGTGGCGGGCGCCCTGCGCGCGGTGATCTTCCCGACCGGTCGTCACCATCTGGCACCGTCTGACAAGCTGGATCATAAAGTGGCGAAGATCCTCCAGGTACCAAGCGCAACCCGTTCCCGTATTGGCCGTGGTCAATACCTGGAACCTACCCCGCATAACCCGGTAGGTTTGCTGGAAGAAGCGCTGCTTGACGTGATGGCCGCCGACCCGATTCACCAGAAGATCTGCAAACAGCTGGGCAAAAACCTGCCGTTTACACGACTGGATGAGCTGGCAAAACAGGCGCTGGCGGGTGGCATCATCGACAACAGCGAAGCTGCGATTCTGGTGAAAGCCGAAGAGAGCCGTCTGCGCAGTATTAACGTGGATGATTTCGAACCAGAAGAGCTGGCGACTCAGCCGGTAAAGCTGCCAGAGAAGCACCGCAAACCTGAAGCGGCATAAGGTATTTTGTTCTCACAAACCCCGCCCCGCGCGGGGTTTTTTATTGCCACATTTTCTGGTAATGACGTGCTACAGTGTCAAAAAGTGTTTATTAAGGAGCCTGTATCGTGCCTGGTTTAAAGATTTCTGTTTTGCAGCAACCTTTAGTGTGGATGGACGGCCCCGCCAACCTTCGCCATTTTGATCGCCAGCTGGAAGAGATTACCGGACGCGATGTGATTGTCCTGCCGGAGATGTTCACCACAGGTTTCGCGATGGAGGCAGCAAAACAGTCCATGCCGCAGGACGAGGTGGTGGCCTGGATGCACGCCAGGGCGCAGGAAACAAACGCGCTGATTGCCGGCAGCGTCGCGCTCCAGACCGGGCGCGGACCGGTCAATCGCTTCCTGCTGGTCGAGCCGGAAGGAAACGTCCATTTCTACGATAAGCGCCATCTGTTCCGCATGGCGGATGAACATCAACATTATGAAGCCGGAAACGAACGCGTGGTATTTGAATGGCGCGGCTGGCGTATTCTGCCGCTGGTCTGCTATGACCTGCGCTTCCCGGTGTGGTCGCGCAACCGCAACGATTATGACCTGGCGTTGTACGTCGCCAACTGGCCCGCCCCACGCTCCCTGCACTGGCAGGCTTTATTGACCGCGCGCGCGATTGAAAATCAGGCTTATGTCGTTGGCTGTAACCGCGTAGGAACGGACGGCAACGGGCATCACTATCGCGGTGACAGCCGGGTGATCAGTCCGCAGGGTGAGATTATTGCCACCGCCGAGCCGCATCAGGCGACACGAATTGACGCTGAGATCTCGTTAACGGCGTTAAAGGAGTATCGGGAGAAGTTTCCGGCCTGGCAGGATGCAGATCCATTTAGCATTGGATAAGAAAAAGCCGGGTGGCGGCTGCGCCTTACCCGGCCTATAAATCAGCTCACCAACGCCTGCCCGTCTTTGCGGCTCTCCGTCGCAGCCACGTAGTGCCCTTCCGGCATACGGTAAATCACCTGCGCGCCGCCAAAATTGTAATCCTGAAGCGGATCTTCCACCACTATCTGGTGTCCGCGCTCGCGCAGCGCCGCGATGGTATTGCGATCGAAGGTCGATTCAACAACCACTTCCCTGCCCTGCACCACGCGCCAGCGCGGGGCGTCAATCGCCGCTTGCGGGTTTTGCCCGTGCAGCATAATGCGAAGCGCCATCTGCATGTGCCCCTGCGCCTGCATCGGGCCGCCCATCACGCCGAAGGACATCAGCGGTTTGCCGTTACCGTCCATCGCAAAGCCCGGAATGATGGTGTGGAAAGGACGCTTGCTGCCCGCCAGCGCGTTCGGGTGTTTGGGATCGAGCACAAAGCCGCAGCCGCGGTTTTGCAGGCTGATCCCCGTCTCCGGCACCACGATCCCTGAACCGAAGCCCATAAAATTGGACTGGATAAAGGAGATCATCATCCCGCTGGAATCCGCTGCGCTGAGGTAAACCGTCCCACTTTGCGTCGGCGATCCGTACACAAAATCAGAGGCTTTATCGTGGTTGATAAGCGCGGCGCGCGACTTCAGATAATGGTCGCTCAGCAGCGCTTTGGCGGCAAACTCCATATGCTCTTCATCCGCAACGTAGCGATCGAGATCCGCCAGCGCCAGCTTCATTGCCTCTATAGAGAGGTGCAGCCCCTGCACGGAATCCGGGTGATGTTTCTCGATGCCGCACTGCTCCAGAATGCCGAGCGCAATCAGGGTGGCGATCCCCTGACCGTTTGGCGGCAATTCCTGCACCGAACCGCCCGCGAAGTCGCGCGATAGCAGTTCCACCCAGTCCACACGGTGATTCGCCAGGTCTGCTTCGGTCAGGTGTGCACCATGTGCTTTGGCGAAGGCGGCAATTTTCTGCGCCAGTTCGCCACGGTAAAACGCGTCGCCGTTGGTTTTGGCGATCAGCTCCAGTGAGTTCGCCTGCGCCGGGTTACGGAAGATCTCCCCCACGCGCGGCGCGCAGCCTTCCGGCGCAAAGCAGGCACTAAACCCGGGCTGATCTTTCAGCTTGTTGTAGCCGCGCTGCCAGAGATGGCCGATCAGCGGCGAGACCGGGAAACCGTTGCGCGCGTAATCAATGGCTGGCTGCGCGAGCGTGGTCAGCGGCAGCGTGCCAAAACGTTCAGCCAGCGCCACCCAGCCCGACACCGCACCCGGCACGGTCACCGCGTCCCAGCCGATTTCCGGTACGGCGGTTTTTCCGGCAAACAGATCCGCATGCCAGCTGGCTGGCGAACGACCGGACGCATTCAGACCGTGAAGTTTTTCACCGTCCCAGACAATGGCAAAAGCATCGCTGCCGATGCCGTTGCCGGTCGGCTCGACAACGGTCAGCGCCATGGCGGTCGCAACCGCCGCATCAACGGCATTTCCGCCCAGCTGTAGCATCTTCATTCCCGCCTGTGCCGCCAGCGGCTGCGAGGTGGCAACGGCGTTATGGCCCATCATCGGCGGGCGTCGTGAATCGTAACCGGTTGTAAAATCGAGCGCTTTGGTCATCATGACTCCTTAGTCGTGGCGCGGATCGAGCGCATCGCGCAGCCCGTCGCCGAGTAAATTAAAGCCCTGAACGGCAAGGAAAATCGCCACGCCGGGGAAAACCGACATCCACGGCGCCTGTTCGAGAAACCCTTTTGCGGTGTTGAGCATGGAGCCCCAGGATGGGTTCGGCGGCTGTTGGCCTAACCCTAAAAACGAAAGGCTGGCTTCGGCGATAATCGCCGAGGCAATGGCCAGCGTGGCCTGCACCAGGATAGGTGACATCACGTTGGGCAGAACGTATTTAATGATGATCCAGCGGTCCGGCAGGCCAATCGCCCGCGCGCCGTCGATGTACTCTTCGTTGCGAATGGCGATCACCTGGCCGCGCGTCAGGCGGGCGAAGATCGGCATTGCCGAGAGTCCAATAGCGATCATGGCATTCGTCAGGCTTGGGCCTAAGAATGCCCCCAGCGCGATCGCCATGATCAGGAATGGACAGGCCAGCAGTGCCTCAATAAAGCGGGAGATCACCCCGTCCCACATCTTCTGGAAATAACCCGCCACCAGCCCCAGCGGCACGCCGATGACAACCGCGATCGCCACCGACATACAGCCCGCCATCAGCGAGGTTCTCGCCCCCCAGATAATGCGGGACAAGATATCGCGCCCCAGCTCGTCGGTGCCGAACCAGTACATCGCCGATGGCGCTTTGCGCACCGCGAGGAAGTTAGCTTTGACCGGGTCAAATGGCGCGATCCACGGCGCCAGCAGCGCCACCAGCACAAAAAAGCCCACCACAAGCGCGCCAATCACCGCACTTTTATTGGCGAGGAATTTTTTCAGCACCCGGTTTTGCGCGCGCGGCAGCGCGGGCGCCACGGTTTGCGTCGTCAGTTCCGCCATGATTAACCTCGCATTTTCGGGTTGATAAGGACGTAGAGCACGTCAGCCAGCAGGTTGAGCATCAGGAAACCGATCGCCACGATCAGCACTACGCCCTGCACCACCGCGTAGTCGCGGTTGAACACCGAGTCGACGATCATTTTGCCGAAGCCCGGAATGGTGAACACCTGCTCGGTCAGCACCGCCCCGCCCAGCAGCTCGCCGAACAGCAACGTGGTGAGGGTGATCACCGGCACCAGCGCATTGCGAAAGGCGTGCTTCAGGATCACCGCTTTCGGCAGCAGCCCCTTAGCGCGCGCGGTGCGGATGTAATCCGCTTTCAGCACCGCAATCATCGACGCGCGGGTATGGCGCATCAGCGTCGCCGCCAGGCCGGTTCCGAGCACGGACGCGGGCAGCAGCAATGTCCGCAGGTTCTGGATCGGATCTTCACTGAACGGCACATAACCGGACGCAGGCAACCATTGCAGGTTTACTGAAAAGACCAGAATCAGCAGGATCCCCAGCCAGAAGTGCGGTATTGAGATCCCCGAGATCGCCACAAAGTTCGCCCCGTGATCGACCCAGCTGTTTTTGTTCACCGCCGCGAGGATCCCCATGCTGATACCAAACACCAGCGCGATAATCATCGCCAGCAGCGACAGTTCCAGCGTGACCGGCAGCTTGCTGGCAATCAGTTGCGTGACCGGCTCATGAGTGCGTAAGGAGACACCCAGATCGCCTTGCAGCGCCCGCGTCAGCCAGTTGAAATACTGCACGGGGATCGGCGCGTCCAGATTCAGCTCAGCACGCAGCTGGGCGATCACCGCCGGATCGCGCTCCTCCCCGGCCATGGCAATCAGCGGATCGCCAGGCAGCAGCTTTTGCAGGCCGAACACCATCATGCTCACCAGCAGCAGAGTGGGTATAGCCAGCAGCAGACGTTTGCAAATCAGTTCCAGCATGGGTTCTCCTCAGGAGGTTTATTTCGCCAGCGTTAAGCCAGCCAGACGCACAATGCCGTCCGGGTACGCTTTAAAGCCCTGCACGCGCTTGTTCAGGCCAAAAATGCGCGGTTCGAAGTAAAGGTATGCAATCGGCATATCGGTCTGAAGCTGCTTCACAACCTTGTCATACAGCGGCTGGCGGGCGGCCTGATCGGTGCTCTGACGCGCCTGCGTTAGCCATTCATCCACCTGAGCATTGCTGTAGCGGCCGTCGTTGAGGGTGCCTTTGCTGTTGATAAAGCCGTAGATGCTGCCATCTGGATCCGGGCGACCCGACCAGCCGGAGAAGCTCAACTGGTAGTCACCGCTCTGCTGGCGATCCAGCAGCGTGGCGAACTCGGTCATTTGCAGGTTCAGGTTAAAGCCCGCCTCTGCCACCATCGCCTGCAATACCTGTCCCACCTGCTGCGAGGTTGGGTTGTTCGGCACCAGTAGATTGACGGTCAGCGGCGCGGTGACGCCTGCGGCTTTCAGCAGCGCTTTGGCTTTGTCGACGTCACGCGGGGGAACCGGAAGATTGACGTGATACGGGCTTACCGGCGAAAACGCCTGGTTTGCCGGAGTGTAAAGCCCTTCGAACACTACCTGGTTTAAAGCATCGCGATCGATGGCCTGGGAAAATGCTTCACGCACGCGGGCATCTTTGAAGGGATCGTTCGCCGGGACTCTGCCATTGTTAATATTGAAGGTGATGCCCTGGTATCCGAGGCCCGTCACCTTCGCCAGCGCCAGCTTGCTGTCGGCTTCGACGGTTTTGACGTCGCTGGCGGCAATGCCTTCGGTCAGGTCGAGATCGCCCGCGCGCAGGTTCGCCAGGCGCACGGAGGCATCCGGGATCGGCAGATAGATAATTTTATCGAAGTGGTAGGCGTCTTTGTTCCAGTAGTTGTCGAAGCGGGTCAGCACAATGCGGTCCTGCGACACGCGGCTGTCGAATTTATAGGGGCCGGAACAGACCGGATGGGCGGCAAAATCGGCTTTTTTCGCGGCTTCCGGCGCCATCATTGCGCCTGCGCGATCGGTGAGCTGCATCAGAAGTGCGGCATCCGGCGTTTTCAGGTGCAGGGCTATCTGCATCGGGCCGGTGACCTCCACCGACTCAACGGAAGAGAGTTCACTTTTACGCAGAGAGCCTTTTAGCGTCAGGGCCCGGTCGAGGTTGTATTTCGCGGCGGCGGCATCGAATTTTTCACCGTCGTGGAAGGCCACGCCTTCACGGAGATCCAGGGTCAGCGTTTTGCCGTCATCGCTCCACGCCCAGGATTTCGCCAGTCCCGGCACCACCTTGAGGTGCTCGTCCACGTCCACCAGCCGGTCACACAGGGAGGCAAAGACGAAGCGGCCATAATAGGTACGCGCCAGATGCGGGTCCAGCATGTCCGGATCTGCACCCAGGCCGATTCGCAGCACGCTTTCAGAATGGGCGGGCAGCGCCGCACCAAGCAACATAACACTTCCCAGTACGGTCAAAAGAGAATTACGCATTGTCATTATCATGAGTTCCTTGAAGGAAGGGAGGAGTGAGTAGCCGCGTGTTCAAACAGCGCGCGGCGGCGCAAAAATGTGGCGGATGGCGGTGCGATCTGGATAACGCTGCGATCGCGGTTAATCTCCTGCCAGCGGTGGCAGGCGACCTGACGCCCGCCGTCGATGAACTGATTAATCGGCTCGACCTGGCGGCATTCATCGGTAACGTAGGGGCAACGGGTGTGGAAACGGCAGCCGGAGGGCGGATTAGCCGGGTTCGGTAAATCCCCCTGCAACAGCGGCGCATCCCGCGCTACGCCTGGCTGCATTTGCGGTGCTGAGGCGATTAACGCCTGAGTATAAGGATGCAGCGGCGCGTCGAAGATATCGTCGACGGTGGCCAGCTCGACGATTTGCCCAAGATACATCACCGCCACGCGGTCGCTCATATGACGGATAACCGCCAGACCGTGGGCGACGATCACCATCGTTAGCCCCAACTGGTGCTTCAGGCTTTCCAGTAAATTGACCACCTGTGCCTGGACGGAAACATCCAGTGCGGAAACCGGTTCATCGCCCAGCAGCAGCTTTGGGCCTGACGCCAGCGCGCGCGCAATGCCGATACGCTGACGCTGCCCGCCGGAAAATTCGTGCGGATAACGTCCGGCCCAGGCCGCGGGCAAGCCGACCGTCCTGAGCAGCTCGGCGACCTGGTACTGGCGATCCGCTTTTTTCATGTTCTGGTGCAGCCACAGCGGCTCACCGACAATCTGTTCTACCGTCATGCGCGGGTTCAGCGAGGCGAAGGGATCCTGAAAGATGATCTGTAGCTCACGCCGGAGCTGGTTCAGACGTGCGCCTGAGGCGTGGGTGATCTCCTCACCCTGATAAAATACGCGCCCTTCGCTGGCGCCCAGCAGGCGCAGCAGCAGACGGCCGAGGGTGGATTTCCCGGAACCTGATTCGCCGACAATAGCCAGCGTTTCGCCTGGCAGCACCGACAGTGAAACGCGGTCAACAGCCGTGACAAAGCGGGCCGGCGTAAACAGTTTTTTCGGGCCGGGGAAAAGCTTGCTCAGATCCCGGGCTTCAAGAATGGGCGTGGTCATGCAATTTCTCCCAGGGCAATGTGTTGTTCCAGCGGCACGCGGAAGCAGGCAACCTGATGACCCGTGCCGAGCATAGTGAGCGGTGGTTTTTCAGCATGACAGCGCGTCTGCGCGAAGGGACATCGGGTGGCAAAGCGGCAGCCTTGAGGCATGGATTCCGGCAGCGGGACCGATCCGGGAATGGTGGAAAGCTGGCCCTTGCGTACGCCAAGGGAGGGGATCGAGCCCATCAGGCCAATTGTGTACGGGTGCTGCGGGTCGGCAAATATCGCCTCGACGCTTCCCTGCTCTACTACCTGGCCGGCATACATCACCGCCACCTGCTGTGCCACTTCGGCCACCACGCCTAAATCGTGGGTGATCATCAGCACCGCCGTGCCCGTTTCTTCTTTTAAGGTATTGAGCAGAGCGAGAATTTGCGCCTGAATGGTCACGTCCAGAGCGGTAGTGGGTTCGTCAGCGATCAGTAATTTGGGATGGTTTATCAGCGCCATCGCAATCATCACGCGCTGGCGCATACCGCCGGAAAGCTGATGCGGGTAAGCCTTAAGGCGCATCTCTGCGGCCGGGATCTGCACCTTCTCCAGGATCTGTAGCGCAACCGTCATCGCCTCAGCCCGGGAGATCGTTTGATGGCGCATCACCGCTTCACTGAGCTGATCGCCAAGCGTGAAAGCCGGGTTGAGCGAGGTCATGGGCTCCTGGAATATCATCGCCAGCTCGCTGCCGCGCAGATTGGCATACTCGCGCGGCGAGAGCTTGCGCAGATCGTGGCGGCGGAAGTGCATCTCCCCACTGACGATCCTGGCGCTGGCAGGCAATAACCCCATCAGCGCCAGGGAAGTGATGCTTTTACCGCAGCCGGACTCGCCCACCAGCGCCAGCGTCTCTCCCGCCCTGACCGTCAGCGAGATGTCTTCGAGCACGCTTACCGGCGAGCCCGCGAATTTAACGTTGAGGTTTTGCAGCCGCAGTACGGGCATGGAGTCCTTAAAGGGTATCGTCGTCATAGCGTGGAATCGTCCTCAAGGTGGATAGCCTGAATCAGGGCGGTTTGCAGGCTGAGCAGGTGTTCGCGCATGGCGGCCGCAGCTTCATTAGGCTGGCGATGAATAATCGCTGACATGATTTTGTGATGGTGGTCGTTGTAGTTGTCGACACGTTCGGGGGTGCGGGCAAGCTCGCGTAAATACTGCCAGCCGGGCTCCCGGCGGACGGCATCTATCGCATCGAAAAGCCCTAGCATCAGGCGGTTGCCGGCTGCTTCCGCAATGGCGCGATGAAAGGCGCTATCCCACAGTTCGTTAAGATCGCGGTCATCCGGGCTGACCTTGTCAATGCGTTCCAGCATGCGCTGCATGAGCGCGAGGTTTTCCCTGGTGGCACGCAGTGCCGCAAGTCGGGCTAAGCCGGGTTCGAGCTGTAGTCGAGCTTCCATGACTTCCAGCAGGTTGGTTTGCTGAACCAATCCCTGAAGCGCCAACGGCTCAACAGGGGCAGCCGGACCAATGAAGGTACCTTTGCCCTGCTTGCGCCAGATCCGCCCTTCTTCTTCCAGCACGTCCAGCGCGCGACGCACTTCGCGTCGTCCTACGCCGAGTGTTTCCGATAGCTCACGTTCAGTGGGCAGCGGAGTGCCTGGTGTTGACTCGTGCTGGTTGATAAGCCCGCGCAACTGGTCAAGCGCGGTGCTGGAATTTGCTAAAACCCGTGAAGGTTTTTCCATATTGGTTCGCTCGCTTTCATCATGACTTTATTTTTATTAACGATAAGTTATTGATATGACGAACTACTTATCGTGCTAATGATTAAGCAATAAGCGAACCAATAGCGCATTGGTTCAGATCTTTTCTGAAAAATGATCGGTAACCGAATGATTTCTTATGAATTATTTTTACATAATTATTACATAACTAAGTGAGGTTCGGAGAGGGGATGGGCAAACAATGCACAAAAGCAGTGCAAATAACGCACTAAAACCGTGCAAATGTTAATAAATTGCACTGATTATATTAACTTTTTGTTAACGAAAATAAGAAGAGAGATAAGCGAGTGTAGGGAGTATAAAACGACGAAAGCCTGAATCATTTCTGATTCAGGCTTTCTGAATAGTGGCGGAACGGACGGGACTCGAACCCGCGACCCCCTGCGTGACAGGCAGGTATTCTAACCGACTGAACTACCGCTCCACTGTTCCCGTTTGGGGAACGAGGCGAATATTACGGTTTGCCTCTGAACTCGTCAACGCTTTTTCTCAGGTTTTGAATCGTTTGCTGCAAAAATCACCCAAACGGCGATTTAACAAACGTTTCCGCCTTTTTTCATCCACGCCACAGACAGCTTCCGCCCTTCTTCTGCACTAAATCGAGGCGAGATTCGTGGTTCATTAGCTCTTCATCACTGGCTAAAACAACCCGCAGGCGATTAGCCTGGCGCACGACACGCTGAATGCCGCCTTCATCCCGCGTCTGCTGGGATTCATTTTCCATACTGAATTTTATCGACGTTTGCCCGCCGGTCATGGTCAGGTAAACATCGGCCAGGATCTGGGCATCGAGCAATGCGCCGTGCAGGGTTCGCTTGGTGTTGTCTATCTCATAGCGAGAGCACAGGGCATCAAGGCTGTTACGCTTGCCGGGAAACATCTTCCTTGCCAGCGCCAGGCTATCCGTGACTTTACAGAACGTATTGGTCTTTGGAATATCGCGGTTGAGCTTGCTGAACTCATAGTCCATAAAGCCGATATCGAACGACGCGTTATGAATGACAAGTTCCGCACCTCTGATGTAGTCGAGAAATTCATCCGCGACATCGGCGAAGGTGGGCTTATCCAGCAAAAACTCATCGGCAATCCCGTGAACGCCGAACGCTTCCGGATCCACCAGCCGATCGGGTTTGAGGTAAACGTGGAAGTTGTTGCCCGTAAGACGGCGGTTCACCACTTCAACGGCACCAATCTCAATGATTTTGTGCCCTTCGTAGTGGGCGCCAATCTGGTTCATACCGGTGGTTTCGGTATCAAGAACAATCTGGCGAGTAATTGCAGTGCTCATAGCGGTCATTTATGTCAGACTTATCGTTTTACTGAACGTTTCAAATACAGGAAGTCTACCAGAGATGCGTAAACAGGTAGAAATTTTCACCGATGGATCTTGTCTCGGTAACCCAGGGCCCGGCGGCTATGGCGCCATTATGCGCTATCGCCAGCATGAAAAAACATTTAGTGAAGGCTATTTCCTGACCACCAACAACCGCATGGAGTTGATGGCGGCCATCGTGGCGCTGGAAGCCTTAAAAGAACATTGTGACGTGGTGCTGAGTACCGACAGCCAGTATGTTCGCCAGGGCATTACCCAATGGATCCACAACTGGAAAAAGCGCGGTTGGAAAACGGCAGAGAAAAAACCCGTCAAGAATGTCGATCTCTGGAAGCGTCTTGATGCCGCCCTCGGTCAGCACGAAATCAAATGGGAGTGGGTAAAGGGGCACGCCGGTCACCCTGAAAACGAACGCTGTGACGAGCTGGCTCGCGCGGCGGCATCAAACCCAACCCATGAGGATGCAGGTTATCAACCTGAATCCTGATCACGGTTTTTTGTACTGCCGCGTGGCACCCACGGTCTGGCGGATCCGCGTTTTTGATTTGCTTTGCTTCATTGGGTTGAGCGTAAGTGGGATCGTCCTCTTACGCGCGACAATAAATTGCATGCAGCCCAGCGCGGGTAAATGGGTACTTAATAAGACCCCGCCTTTACGCGTCCAGGGGATGACCTGAAAACCCCCGTAGCTCAGCACTTCGAAATTTAACAGTGAAAGCCAGTCCAGCTGGCGCATCATGGTAAACATCCGGCTGTTATATGGCGCCGTGCGGCGCAGAACGGGCGTCAGTTTACGTAGCCCGATCAGACTCAGCGGATTAAAACCGCTCAGGATCAGCCAGCCGTCATCAATCAAAACGCGGTCGGCTTCCCGCAGCAGACGATGGGGATCGCTGCACCAGGGCAGCGTATGGGCGAGCAGACAGGCATCAATGGATTTTTCCGCAAAAGGCAAATGCAGCGGATCAGCCTTCACCTGAACCGGGGAGCCATTAAGCGATACGCTAACCTGATGCGAGATAGCGCAGCTTTCGGTATTGATTTCTGCGCTCAGATTGCCAATCTTAAGCAGGTGAAAACCATACATTTTCGCGAGCCAGGGTTTAAGCTGAAGTTCTAAGGCCTCGCGATAATATTCACCCCAGGGCAACTCTGCCCAACGTTCCGGTGGTGCGACAGTCTGAGGTATCCTTGCCGGTTTCATCAAAACACCCGCCACGCTATAAGAGGTAATGCATGAATCTTATCAGTATTTCCGCCTTTCAGGACAATTACATCTGGGTTTTAGTCGATGACGATCGCAGATGCATCATTGTTGATCCCGGCGAATCCGTACCGATCCTGCACGCGATAGAAGAAAACGACTGGCAGCCTGAAGCGATCCTCCTTACCCATCACCATCACGATCATGTCGGTGGTGTTCCCGATCTCCTTGCGCGCTATCCCCATATTCCCGTCTACGGACCAGCAGAGACACAGGATAAGGGTACGACGCAAGTTGTCGAAGAAGGCGAAAGTATCCTCATCCTCGGGTGCGAGTTTTCCGTATTTGCTACGCCAGGTCACACTTCCGGTCATCTCTGTTTCTACAGCAAACCTTATCTTTTTTGTGGCGACACGCTGTTTTCCGGCGGCTGTGGAAGGCTGTTTGAAGGCACGCCAGAACAGATGTATCAATCTTTACAAAAAATTAATGCTCTGCCAGCCGACACCGTAATTTGTTGCGCACATGAGTATACATTAGGGAATATGAAGTTTGCTGCAAGCGTACTACCAGAGGATCGGGCGATTCAGGATTATTACCAGAAAGTGAAGGAGTTACGTGCAAAAAACCAAAAAACACTCCCCGTAATTCTGAAAAATGAGCGACAAATAAATTTATTTTTAAGAACGAATGACGTTGATTTAATTAATAAAATTAATCAAGAAACAAATTTGTTACAACCTGAAGTGCGATTTGCATGGTTAAGGTCAAAGAAAGATAACTTCAGATAATTGCGGGTTGCCTTTTCAAAATTTCGCCGTTATCATCGCTCGTCTTTTAAGCAACTATTGACACACACATGAAGGCAAAAGCGATATTACTCGCCTCTGTCCTGCTTGTAGGTTGCCAGTCACAAAACGGCAGCAACGTACAACAGCACGCACAGAGCCTTTCTGCGGCTGGTCAAGGGGAAGCAGGGAAGTTTACAAGTCAGGCGCGATGGTTGGACGATGGGACATCCTTCGCGCAGGAACAAGACTTGTGGGCCTCTATTGGCGACGAGCTAAAGATGGGAATTCCGGAAAACAGCCGGATTCGCGAACAGAAACAGAAGTATTTGAGAAATAAGAGCTATCTCCACGATGTAACATTACGGGCAGAGCCGTATATGTACTGGATAGCAGGGCAAGTTAAGAAACGTAACATGCCTATGGAACTGGTACTACTACCCATAGTGGAGAGCGCTTTTGACCCGCACGCGACGTCTGGCGCCAATGCAGCAGGCATCTGGCAGATCATTCCGAGCACAGGGCGAAATTATGGTTTAAAGCAGACCCGCAACTACGATGCGCGTCGTGATGTTGTCGCTTCAACGACAGCCGCTCTCGACATGATGCAACGTCTGAACAAGATGTTTGACGGCGACTGGTTATTGACTGTCGCGGCGTATAACAGTGGTGAAGGTCGTGTACTGAAGGCAATGAAAGCGAATAAAGCGCGTGGAAAATCCACAGACTTCTGGTCGCTCTCACT
Source organism: Enterobacter sp. CCUG 70166 (assembly GCF_020224095.1). Taxonomy (NCBI): domain Bacteria; kingdom Pseudomonadati; phylum Pseudomonadota; class Gammaproteobacteria; order Enterobacterales; family Enterobacteriaceae; genus Enterobacter; species Enterobacter sp. CCUG 70166. The sequence goes on along the minus strand of NZ_NRIQ01000003.1, from coordinate 5,859 downwards.
GCCACAGGAAACAAAGATTTACGTACCGAAAATGCTGGCATTGAGTGACATTCTCAAGAACAGCAAACGTTACGGTGTACAACTGCCAACACCAGACGAAAGTCGTGCACTGGCGCGTGTCCGCCTCAGCAGCCCTGTTGATATTCAACAGGTTGCCGATATGACGGGTATGTCGGTAAGTAAGCTTAAAACCTTTAATGCAGGTGTTAAAGGCTCCACGCTAGGTGCAAGCGGCCCGCGCTATGTGATGGTTCCGCAGAAACACGCGGAGCAGTTACGTGAGTCTTTAGCTTCGGGTGAAATTGCAGCCGTTCAGTCTACGCTGATTGCTGATACGTCGCCTGTAAGCAGCCGCAGCTATAAGGTGCGTTCAGGTGATACGCTTTCAGGTATTGCATCACGTCTTGGCGTGAATACGAAAGATCTCCAGCAGTGGAATAATCTGCGCGGATCCGGTCTGAAAGTGGGTCAAACGCTGACCGTAGGTGCAGGTAGCAGCGCACAGCGTCTCGCTAAAAACAGCGATAGCATTACCTATCGCGTACGTAAAGGCGACTCGCTGTCCAGTATTGCTAAGCGTCACGGCGTAAACATCAAAGATGTGATGCGCTGGAACAACGATACTGACAATCTGCAACCTGGCGACCAGCTGACGTTGTTTGTGAAAAACAGCGCTACGCCAGATTCCTGATAGTACGATCGCTTATTAAAAAGGCACCGATTCCCCTCGGTGCCTTTTTTGCTTATCCCGCTTTTTGCGCTTCAGCCATAATGGTGTCGCTGGTAAACGAACCATCGTCATGCAATTCAAAGTACGCCTTGACATCAGCAGAGGCACTCTCCTGATACAATCGGATCGCCTGAGTTAATGCCTCCGGTGTGCGCATCCGTGCAATCCATGACGTGAACTCCAGCGGCAAACGGTCGGTTATCAATGAGCGTGAAATCAAGCCAGCTTCGGTGATAAACGTAAGCCACTCTCCACTGGAGTAGTTTTGCACGTGCGAGGTATCACGCAGCGCTTCAACCGTCTGGAGCCAGATATTCCGTACCGGATGCCCGGGAGACATCACGTCCATGATGATGAATATTCCGCCCGGTTTGAGCACGCGTTTCACTTCCCGTAATGCCTGCCCCACATCATGCCAGTGGTGTGCAGAGTAACGGCTAATCACAGCCTCAAAGGATGCATCCTCAAAGGGCAAAGATTCAGCGTAGCCCTGGCGCGTCGTGACGTTATTCAGCCCTTTCGCTTTCGCCGCTTCAGCAACCACATCCAGCATCTGGCTCGATAAGTCATACGCCGTCACCTGAGCAACCTGCTGTGCGGCGGTAAAACTGGCGTGCCCCGCCCCACAGCCTAAGTCCAGCACGTGCGCGTCAGGAAACGCGGCGAGCCGTTCGCCGAGACGTACCAGATCGCGGCCAGAGGCATGTACGGCACTGCTCAGGTAGGCACTTGCCTGAGAACCAAACTGTTTTTCGACGTTGTCATGATGGGAGTGTGTTGTTGTCATGTTGCTGTCCTTTTATGGGTTAAAAAAATAAAGGGCAGCACCCGCACAGGCCTGCCCCACGGCAGACCTGACGCACCATTATTTATCAGGTTTGCCGGGACTGAATTCGACTAGTAGAGGATTATGATCGGAGGCGCGCGTCACCAGAACGGAGGCGTCGTGCACGCTTAAACCCCGATAGAAGACAAAATCGAGAGGACGACCAAACGCTTTCTTGCGCTGGTCATCGTTAAAACGAACTTCACGCAGCGACATTTCACGCGCGAAGCGGTACAACGCGTTCATACGCGGACGGCTCCAGGCATTGAAGTCCCCGGCCATAATGATCGGCCCACTGTGATGAGCAATCTGATCGCCGATGGGAAGTAACTGCTTACTGTACACATCAACACCCAGGCTGAAGTTCACCGCATGAATGTTTACCACCATCAGCAGACGGGTGTCGGGCAACGGATAGACCGTGACCAGCGCTGATTTTGCCAGACGCAGGATCGGCTCACGTTCACGCAGCGGGCAGCAATAGACCGGATGTGCGGCTGAAAGGGTCATCACCCCGGAAGGATGCTGTGGCAGAACAAAGGCAGGCACCTGATCGGCTGCAAGATAGTTCGTCGTTGCAAACCTGACCAGTTCAGGCGTGGTTTGCGCCTCCTGTAACAGAACCAGATGCGCATCTTTACCAAAATTTTGAAGTACGGATAACCACTCCGCACGCTGTTGCTTAAAGATGTTCCACACCAGTACGCGAATTTTTTCGTCACTGCTTAATGGAGTGCCCGCTGGTAATGCCTGGCTAAGGCTCGCAAACGACCCCGGAGGCAAGATCCTCTCCGCAGGCATTCCGGCAACATAACGCATGGCATAGGTATTTTTTCGCACTTTTGGAAACGGCCTCTGTAACATGAACCAGCCCGGAAAACGGACTGGTTCTAATGTTATAGGGATTTTAGGTCACACTTTCAACGCAATTACTGAGAAACCGCTTTCCAGTTTTGTAAGCAAGCACTTACTGATACTTATCCAAGTGCGACGCGAGCGGGTTTATCAAGCCGTCCACTGAGACCAATAAGGAGGAAAGCGATAAGCACAATTACCGCACCAATCCATGGCGTTTGGGTTAATCCAACATGTTCAACCACCAGCCCACCGATAACCGAACCGAGTGCGATACCGATATTAAATGCGGCGATATTCAGCCCAGATGCGACATCCACCGCATTAGGCGTATAACGTTCGGCTTTCTGCACAACATATACCTGCAATCCCGGCACGTTACCAAAAGCGAATATCCCCATAACCAACACCGTTACCAGCGCGGCGTATTGCATCGATGCGGTGAACTGGAAAATCATCAGCAGGGCAACCAGGGCGGCGAAGATGAATTTCAGCGCCGGTACCGCACCATGCTTATCCGCAAGCTTGCCGCCCCAGATATTGCCGATTGCGACGGAGATACCGTAGCCCAGTAAAATCCAGCTCACCGCGCCCGGAGAAAAACCAGCCAGTTCCTGCATCATCGGTGCAAGGAAGGTGAACGCAGTGAACACACCTCCATAACCCAGGGCCGTAACGGCATAGATCAGCAGCAGGCGCGGGTGTGTCAGAACTTTAACCTGATCGCTCAGGCTGGCGCTCGCGCGTCCCGGAATACTGGAGGGCACCAGCAGCAGGCTGGCTACCAGAGCAATCACGCCCAACAGCGATACGGCGAGGAAGGTTTCACGCCAGCCAAAATGTTGTCCGATAAACGTTCCTAACGGCACGCCGGTGACCAGCGCGACGGTTAAGCCACCAAACATAATCGCAATGGCTGACGCCGCTTTCTCTTTTGGCACCAGGCTGGTTGCAATCGTGGAACCGATGGAGAAGAAGACACCGTGCGCGAGGCCTGTCAGCAGGCGGGCAATGACCAGCGTGGAGTAATCCGGTGACTGCCACGCCAGAATATTGCCGGCGGTGAAGAGCACCATCAGGGCAACTAACAGTTGTTTACGTGGAAAGCGTCCAGTCAGTGCGGTCAGCACAGGCGCCCCAACAGCGACGCCTAACGCGTAAATAGATACCAGCAGCCCGGCAGAAGGCAGCGAGATAGCGAGTTGTTCAGCAATGGTAGGAACAAGTCCTACAATAACAAATTCGGTCGTGCCAATTGCGAAGGCACTGATCGTCAGGGCAAGAAGCGCCAGTGGCATAAAATACTCCGTCTCTTCAGGATTAAGATGACAGGCAGTATGCGCCAGTGTTTAAATAACAAAAATGGTTAGAATCTCAATAGAATTTTGCAGGTGATGCAATAATGAAAGCCACATCGGAAGAACTGACTGTCTTCGTTGCCGTTGTTGAAAGCGGCAGCTTCAGCCGTGCTGCCGAACAGCTCGGACAGGCGAACTCCGCCATCAGCCGCTCGGTGAAAAAGCTGGAGATGAAGCTCGGGGTGAGTCTGCTCAACAGAACAACGCGGCAGCTCAGCCTGACGGAAGAAGGTGAACGTTATTTTCGACGCGTGCAGTCCGTTTTGCAGGAGATGGCGGCAGCAGAAACGGAAATCATGGAATCTCGCAGCACGCCTCGTGGGCTGCTGCGTATAGATGCGGCGACGCCGGTCGTGCTGCATTTCCTGATGCCGTTGATTAAACCCTTCCGCGAACGCTACCCGGAGATGACCCTGTCTCTGGTCTCCTCTGAGACGTTCATTAACCTGATTGAGCGTAAAGTTGACGTGGCGATCCGCGCGGGAACCCTGACGGATTCAAGTTTACGCGCTCGCCCTCTGTTCACCAGCTACCGCAAAATTATCGCGTCACCGCAATATATTGCAGAGCATGGCAAACCTGAGACCGTTGAGGAGCTGAAGCAGCACCTGTGCCTGGGCTTTACGGAGCCTGTCTCGCTGAACACCTGGCCCGTGGCCTGTCATGACGGACAACTTCATGAGATCACCTGCGGACTTTCGTCTAATAGCGGGGAAACGCTGAAACAGCTATGTCTTGAAGGAAACGGGATCGCCTGTTTATCAGACTATATGATTGATAAGGAAATAGCTGCGGGCCAGCTAGTTGAGCTAATGGCTGACAAACGCTTACCTGTAGAGATGCCTTTTAGCGCGGTGTATTACAGTGACAGAGCAGTAAGTACGCGCATACGCGCATTTATCGACTTCCTTAGTGAGCATATAAAAACAGCTCCCGGAGGAGCTGTATGAGGGTTTAAAGGCACAGAGGGAGGGTTTTTATTAATCCCAGTTAGGTGCTAACCCTTCGGGACTGACCAGACGATCGTTGCATTCCAGTGCAGCGATCGCTTTTTTATCTTCATCATCGAGCTGGAGATCCCACGCTAACAGGTTACTTGCCAGGTTTTCACGTTTGGTTGAAGACGGGATCACGGCATATCCTTCACCTATCGCCCATGCCAGGATCACCTGTGCAGCTGTTGCATTGTGTTTTTCAGCGATGCGCGCAATCACTTCATCTTTCAGGGCCTTACCATATGCCAGCGTCATGTACGAGGTGATGTGAATGCCATGCTGTTTCGCCCAGTCCACAACTTTGCGGTTTTGCAGGTAAGGAGAGAGTTCAATCTGGTTAGTAGCAATATTCTCTTTACCCACTGCGGCAATGGCTTTTTCCATCAATGGGATAGTGAAATTCGAGATGCCAATTTCACGCGTTAAGCCCTGCTCTTTTGCTTCCAGCAGCGCCTGCATGAACTCTTCTACGGAGACGGCATCGCCAGGTGATGGCCAGTGGATCAGCGTCAGATCAACATAATCAGTACGCAGCTTTTTCAGACTTTCCTTCAGGCTTGGGATCAGCTTGTCTTTGCTGAGGTTCTCAATCCAGATTTTGGTGGTGATGAAAAGCTCATGGCGCGGTACGCCGCTCTCCTCAATAGCCTGACCTACGGCAGCTTCGTTGTCATAAATCTGCGCCGTATCAATAGCGCGATAGCCCAACTCGAGTGCGGTTTTAACAGATGCGATAACAACGTCGTCCTTCAGGCGAAAAGTGCCCAGACCCAGTGCAGGGATAGTCATATCATTCCTCAATCGTTATGTTCGTAAACTGAGGAGGATTATCGCTGTGGTTGTTATGTCGAAAAAGATCGTAAAACGCAGAGGATTTTTGCTAATTTCGCAATAGTAAAACGACAGATAAGAAAAAAGCCCTGAGCGTTAGCTCAGGGCTTTTAATAAGTGGCGGAACGGACGGGACTCGAACCCGCGACCCCCTGCGTGACAGGCAGGTATTCTAACCGACTGAACTACCGCTCCACCGAATACTTCTGTAACCACCGGATTAATGCACCGGCTTACTACTTAATTTGATGCCTGGCAGTTCCC